>NZ_JAALBT010000040.1:0-6440 GCF_011077905.1 Providencia sp. M-27
AGTAGAGTAGGCTGAAGAGGATCAATCAGATAATCCGCTGAGAAAGATTTTCTTCTTTACATCTTTGGCATTTTATCAACCAGAAATTCCGGATACCCTATTCGCTATGAGAGCTCGTTTATTCAGTAACTAATACCAATAACCCCACCTTTTATTTTTCTTTAAATCTACCTTTTGTTATATTTTTAGTCTTATATTTCAATTTGATATTTAGCATCAAATGATAATCCTGCAAATCTCATTACAATTAATACGTGATCTTCCGCGCAAAAGAAAAACAAATTTAAAATTCGTGCTTTAGTTAACCATTTTTTGACATAGTATTAACATCTGCAAGGAGATAATAATATGACTCAAATAACTAAACATCCCGTTCCTGCTGAAATTGCAAAAAATGCCCTGATAAACGAACAACAGTATAACGATGAGTACCAACGCTCGATTCAAGACCCTGAAGGATTTTGGGGCGAAAAAGGAAAAATCGTTGATTGGATTAAACCTTACACTCGTGTCAAGAACACCTCTTTCGACCCCGGCCATATTGATATCCGCTGGTTTGAAGACGGTACATTAAATTTAAGTGCTAACTGTTTAGATCGCCATCTGGCTGAAAAAGGTGACCAAACAGCGATTATTTGGGAAGGCGATGACCCTTTATCGTCAAAAAATGTTACTTACCGCGAACTGCACCATGATGTATGTCAGTTTGCTAATGTCCTGAAACAACAAGGTATTCGTAAAGGCGATGTTGTCGCCATTTACATGCCTATGGTTGTTGAAGCTGCTGTCGCGATGCTAGCCTGTGCCCGTATTGGCGCGATACATACGGTCATTTTTGCTGGTTTCTCCCCTGAAGCTGTCTCTGGTCGCGTTATTGACTGTAAAGCGAAGCTCATCATCACCGCAGATGAAGGCTTACGTGCTGGCCGTGCAATTCCATTAAAGAAAAATGTGGATGACGCACTCGCTAATCCGCAAGTCACTACGGTTTCTCATGTGATTGTTTACCAACGCACAGGTAACGCACCGAGCTGGGTAGAAGGCCGTGATCTCTGGTGGCACGACGTCATCAAAGGGGTCAGTGCAGACTGCCCTCCTGAAGAAATCAACGCAGAAGACCCGCTCTTTATCCTGTACACCTCGGGTTCTACAGGTAAGCCAAAAGGCGTTCTGCATACCACTGGCGGTTATTTGGTTTATGCCACACTGACATTCAAGTACACCTTCGACTACCATCCGGGTGAAGTCTATTGGTGTACTGCTGATGTCGGCTGGGTAACAGGCCATAGTTATTTGTTATATGGGCCATTATCCAATGGCGCTAAAACATTAATGTTCGAAGGGGTACCTAATTACCCATCAGTTAACCGAATGAGCCAGGTGGTTGATAAACACCAAGTCAATATCCTTTATACTGCGCCAACCGCCATCCGCGCATTAATGGCTGAAGGCGATAAAGCCATTGAAGGTACTGACCGCAGCTCATTACGAATTCTCGGCTCCGTGGGGGAACCCATTAACCCTGAAGCTTGGGAATGGTTCTATAAAAAAATTGGTAATAGCCGTTGTCCAGTGGTTGATACCTGGTGGCAAACGGAAACGGGTGGTTTCATGATCACACCGCTCCCGGGAGCAACTATGTTAAAACCGGGGTCTGCAACATTGCCATTCTTCGGTGTTCGCCCTGCGTTAGTTGATAACCTTGGTGAACCTATAGAAGGCGCCACAGAAGGTAACTTAGTGATTGTTGATTCATGGCCGGGTCAAGCCCGAACCTTATTTGGCGATCACGAACGCTTCGAGCAAACCTATTTCTCAACCTTTAAAGGCATGTACTTTAGCGGTGATGGTGCTCGTCGTGATGAAGATGGTTACTATTGGATTACCGGCCGTGTTGACGATGTACTGAATATTTCGGGCCACCGTCTAGGTACGGCAGAAATAGAATCCGCCCTCGTAGCACATCCGAAAGTGGCTGAAGCAGCTGTGGTCGGTATTCCTCATAATATTAAAGGCCAAGCAATCTACGCTTATGTCACATTAATATCTGGGGTTGAGCCATCACCAGAGCTATACACCGAAGTTCGTAATTGGGTTCGTAAAGAAATTGGCCCAATTGCTACACCAGATGTTCTTCACTGGACGGATTCACTACCCAAAACCCGTTCCGGTAAAATCATGCGTCGTATCCTACGTAAAATTGCATCAGGGGACACCAGTAATTTTGGAGATACCTCCACTCTGGCCGATCCAGGTGTTGTCGAAAAACTACTCGAAGAAAAACAGTCTATGAGTATGTCATAACGCTAAAAGGCCAACTCATTGAGGCGGCCTTACATACATCCCAACAAGATGGTTTACTCTAAATAATTCGAGGTGCAGTCAACAATGCTGCAGCTTGAAGTATGACGAGTATAACAGAGGAGAACTCTGATGAATGCTACTGCTTACGAAAAGGTAGAGGATAACCCTCGCTTTAAAGAACTGGTTAGGAAACGTAGTCGCTTTTCATGGTTGTTATCAATAATAACGCTCGTGCTGTATGTTGGATTTATTTTTCTTATCGCTTTTGACCCAAGCTGGCTAGGAACACCGATATCCGAAGGTTCATACATCACAAGAGGGATCCCTGTTGGTGTCGGCCTAATTGTCATTTCATTTGTACTCACTGGGCTTTACGTTATCCGAGCCAACGGTGAATACGACCGTTTAACCGCAGAAATTTTAAAAGAGGTAGAAAAATGAAAATATTGCTCTCACTCATTCTCTTTTTTACCTCATCAATGGCGTTTTCTGATGCATTGACAGGGGATGTTGAACGCCAGCCTGTGAATATTCAGGCAATTGTGATGTTCTTACTGTTTGTCGGCTTCACTTTATATATTACCTACTGGGCGTCAAAAAGAACGCGTTCTCGCTCTGATTACTACACTGCGGGTGGGAAAATTACCGGTTTCCAAAACGGGATGGCTATCGCTGGCGACTTTATGTCTGCTGCCTCCTTCTTAGGGATCTCTGCTCTGGTTTATACTTCTGGCTATGATGGCCTGATTTATTCAATTGGCTTCTTAATTGGCTGGCCGATCATTCTATTCTTAATTGCCGAGCGCTTACGTAATTTAGGTCGTTATACCTTCGCTGATGTCGCTTCTTATCGATTAAAACAAAGACCCATTCGTATTCTATCTGCGGTTGGCTCTCTAGTTGTTGTTGCACTGTACCTTATCGCTCAAATGGTTGGCGCGGGTAAATTGATTGAATTGTTATTTGGTCTCAATTACCACGTCGCGGTTGTTATCGTGGGTATCTTGATGGTGCTATATGTCCTATTTGGTGGAATGTTAGCCACAACTTGGGTGCAAATTATTAAAGCCATCTTGTTATTAGCAGGTGCAACATTCATGGCCGTTATGGTTATGAAGCATGTTGGCTTTAATTTTAACACTCTGTTTAAAGAAGCGGTTGAAGTTCATAAAAATGGTATTGCCATTATGAGCCCGGGAGGACTGGTTTCCGACCCAATATCCGCCTTATCCCTTGGTCTTGCTTTGATGTTTGGTACTGCAGGTCTCCCTCACATAATTATGCGATTCTTCACAGTCAGTGATGCAAAAGAAGCACGTAAAAGTGTGTTCTATGCCACTGGCTTTATTGGTTATTTTTACATATTAACCTTTATTATTGGTTTTGGTGCCATCGTTCTAGTCAGTTCCAATCCTGCATTTAAAGATGCAACTGGAGCACTTATCGGTGGAACAAATATGGCAGCTGTTCACCTTGCAGATGCCGTCGGTGGTAACTTCTTCTTAGGCTTTATTTCTGCGGTTGCCTTTGCCACCATCCTTGCTGTTGTTGCCGGTTTAACACTAGCGGGTGCCTCTGCGGTTTCCCATGACTTGTATGCGATGGCAATGAAAAATGGTAAAGCAGATGAAAAAGATGAATTACGTGTCTCTAAAATTACCGTTGTTATCTTAGGTTTTGTTGCGATTGGTTTAGGTATTTTGTTTGAAAAACAAAATATTGCCTTCATGGTTGGTTTAGCCTTCTCAATTGCAGCCAGCTGTAATTTCCCGATCATTTTACTGTCGATGTACTGGCGTAAGCTGACAACTCGCGGTGCATTGGCTGGTGGATGGTTCGGTTTAATTACCGCAGTTGTCCTGATGATTTTAGGACCAACCATCTGGGTTAGCATTCTTCATCATGAAAAACCTATATATCCATATGAATATCCAGCACTTTTCTCCATGGCTGTTGCATTTATTGCTTCATGGTTATTCTCGGTGACGGATAATTCAGAACAAGGAAAAATGGAAAGAGAGCGCTTTAAAGAGCAATTTGTTCGTTCACAAATTGGACTAGGTATTGAACAGGGTAAATCACACTAAACCTAACTTTATTGCCACACCAAACGGCTCAGTGTATCGAGCCGTTTTTTATTAATAGTTTATTTAAGCCTACACTAGTTTCACCATTGATTTTCTTAATTTTATCTAATAAATCAACAGGCTAAATGAACTCACATAAAGGAATTGATAGTATAATTTGCCCCTATTACTCATAAGTTTTGTGTAAAAAAAATCCTTCTTTCTATGTAGAGAAAAGAAGGATATTAATAATATTAAAAAACTTATTTTTGTTTTCGTTATTCGATACTATCTTGCATAGTGTTGTCTTTCTACATCAGCCCAATTTTCTACTAGTGAATAAAACTCTGCTGAACTTGTTTTTCTTTCTTCTTGTAATTTTTTAAATTCTTGCTTGTTTTTCGGCGTGTAACGAGAAAGTAGCTGGTCTAATACAATATTTTTATCTGCGAATTGGGAATCCAGTTTTAATTTTTTATACAGCACTGCGGTAATAAACCCACTGATAGCGAGCATTCCAATGACAGTGGCAAAGCTATAGTCAATGCCAAGGGTATTTCTCAGCGCATTTAACAGTAAAAAAGGAACAAAAAACATCACTAATAAAGAAAGAATCGTTGCGCCATCTTGGCCATTATTAAACTCATTTTCTTTCTGTTTGTTTACAGAAATAATTTGGTCGAAAATTCGATGATTAGCGCTTTTTGATTTATTCATATGACCCACCTTTGCTATACAAATATTGTTTACACGAAATACCATCCATTAAAAGGTATAACTTGCTTAGCTGGCCTATCTTTCATATCGGGATGTAAGTTTCTTTCCTTTGAAAATTTCACTTATAAGCAAACTTCATCGGTAACATGATAGCTGGATATACCATTAACTACTTAACACAGTATAAATGTAAAAAATTGAAACATCAATTTAACAATTTTTATATAGAAAAATAAACAATCGAGCACTTATTTATTAAAAATAAACTAACAAAATAGTAAACTTACATATGAGTAAAATTGATTAATTTACTTTTATCTATTGATATTAATGAGTTTATTGTTCAAGAAATGACTTCTTTGGGTCACTTAATTAACACCATAAAAACCATTAAGGTTATAAACATTACAGGTCAGGTTAAGGCCAATTCTGTCAGGTAGTTTCATTAAGTCATTATTTTTTTTAATAGATCATAAATTACCTATCATCCAGAGAGTCAAATCACACAGCAATTGTACTCGGAGAGATAAACTCACCTAACCCACCCCTATTTCCCTTACTGTAAAGCTGAGTTTGATTTTATTGACTTACCTGCACTTAATTAAGAAATAAGTGAGCTGTTACTTACTACTTTGACTCAAACAGTTACATTCTCTGGAGTAATAGATAATTATCAAATCACCATATCCATTTGATTTTATTGACTTACATGCACCTAGTTAAAAAATACGTAAGCTGTTACTTACTACTTTGACTCAAGCAGTTACATTCTCTGGAGTAATAGATAATTATCAAATCACTATACCCATTTAATTTTATTGACTTACCTGCACTTAATTAAAAAATACGTGAGCTGTTACTTACTACTTTGGCTCAAGTGATGTCATTCATCACCATGATGAACAAGCACCCAATCCATAATACTCACGTGACATTCTTAAAATTCTCTTTTCCACAAAATAATCTGTGAGCTGTTACTCACTACTTTAGTTCCAACAATTCTATTCACCACGATCAGCGGTAAAGATATATTAATGGCTTCCCATAAGCCAAAGAGATGAAAAGGGGAAGGGGAAATAGCATAAGAAATACAGGAATAAAGAAATAAAAAAAAGAAAAGAGAAAAGAGAAAAGAGAAAAGAGAAAAGAGAAAAGAGAAAAGAGAAAAAACATAAGATAGTTAGCATGTTAGCACAATACCGAGGATATCCCCAAACGCAAAAAAGCCACCCAATGGGTGGCTTCTTCACTAATTTAATGTCTGGCAGTTCCCTACTCTCACATGGGGAGACCCCACACTACCATCGGCGCTACGGTGTTTCACTGCTGAGTTCGGCATGGGGTCAGGTGGGA
>NZ_JAALBT010000041.1:2129-3587 GCF_011077905.1 Providencia sp. M-27
ACAATTATGCTCTTTAACAATCTGGAACAAGCTGAAAATTGAAAACAACGCACATTGTTTATCGCTTAAACAATGTGAGAGTCTCTCAAAAATCTCAACTTGAAGATGTCGTCAACAGACAGAAGCCGTCGGGTTTCGTGTCGAGTGACAAAAAAGACACCTTCGGGTTGTGAGGTTAAGCGACTAAGCGTACACGGTGGATGCCTAGGCAATCAGAGGCGATGAAGGACGTGCTAATCTGCGATAAGCGTCGGTAAGGTGATATGAACCGTTACAACCGACGATTTCCGAATGGGGAAACCCAGTGCAATTCGTTGCACTATCGTTTGATGAATACATAGTCAAACGAAGCGAACCGGGGGAACTGAAACATCTCAGTACCCCGAGGAAAAGAAATCAACCGAGATTCCCCTAGTAGCGGCGAGCGAACGGGGAGCAGCCCAGAGTCTTAATCAGCATTAGCATCAGGAGAACGGTCTGGAAAGTCCGGCAGTAAAGGGTGATAGCCCCGTATCCGAAGGTGTTAGTGTTGTGAACTCGACGAGTAGGGCGGGACACGTGTTATCCTGTCTGAATATGGGGGGACCATCCTCCAAGGCTAAATACTCCTGATTGACCGATAGTGAACCAGTACCGTGAGGGAAAGGCGAAAAGAACCCCGGCGAGGGGAGTGAAATAGAACCTGAAACCGTGTACGTACAAGCAGTGGGAGCCCCACCACCAAAGCATTTTCTGGTGTTGAGGACAACTTTGAAGTGGCATTCAACACGCGTTGACGGAGCGCTTTTTGCGACGTCCAACACACAAAACAAGCAGTGAATGTGCTTTGGGGTGGGGTGACTGCGTACCTTTTGTATAATGGGTCAGCGACTTATATTCTGTAGCAAGGTTAACCGTATAGGGGAGCCGTAGGGAAACCGAGTCTTAACTGGGCGAATAAGTTGCAGGGTATAGACCCGAAACCCGGTGATCTAGCCATGGGCAGGTTGAAGGTTGGGTAACACTAACTGGAGGACCGAACCGACTAATGTTGAAAAATTAGCGGATGACTTGTGGCTGGGGGTGAAAGGCCAATCAAACCGGGAGATAGCTGGTTCTCCCCGAAAGCTATTTAGGTAGCGCCTCGTGAACTCATCTTCGGGGGTAGAGCACTGTTTCGACTAGGGGGTCATCCCGACTTACCAACTCGATGCAAACTACGAATACCGAAGAATGTTATCACGGGAGACACACGGCGGGTGCTAACGTTCGTCGTGAAGAGGGAAACAACCCAGACCGCCAGCTAAGGTCCCAAAGTCATAGTTAAGTGGGAAACGAAGTGGGAAGGCTCAGACAGCCAGGATGTTGGCTTAGAAGCAGCCATCATTTAAAGAAAGCGTAATAGCTCACTGGTCGAGTCGGCCTGCGCGGAAGATGTAACGGGGCTAAACTATGCACCGAAGCTGCGGCAGCGATATT
>NZ_JAALBT010000041.1:3707-5702 GCF_011077905.1 Providencia sp. M-27
TGTTGGGTAGGGGAGCGTTCTGTAAGCCTGTGAAGGTGTACTGTGAGGTATGCTGGAGGTATCAGAAGTGCGAATGCTGACATAAGTAACGATAATGCGGGTGAAAAACCCGCACGCCGGAAGACCAAGGGTTCCTGTCCAACGTTAATCGGGGCAGGGTGAGTCGACCCCTAAGGCGAGGCAGAAATGCGTAGTCGATGGGAAACGGGTTAATATTCCCGTACTGGTGATAATTGCGATGGGGGGACGGAGAAGGCTAGGCTATCCGGGCGACGGTTGTCCCGGTTTAAGAATGTAGGCAGGTGAATTAGGCAAATCCGGTTCACTATATGCTGAGGTTCGATGACGAGTCACTACGGTGATGAAGTAGCTCATGCCCCGCTTCCAGGAAAAGCCTCTAAGCTCTAGATTATCATTAATCGTACCCCAAACCGACACAGGTGGTCAGGTAGAGAATACTCAGGCGCTTGAGAGAACTCGGGTGAAGGAACTAGGCAAAATGGTGCCGTAACTTCGGGAGAAGGCACGCTGGCGCTAGGTGAAGTCCCTCGCGGATGGAGCTGAAGCCAGTCGCAGATACCAGCTGGCTGCAACTGTTTATTAAAAACACAGCACTGTGCAAACACGAAAGTGGACGTATACGGTGTGACGCCTGCCCGGTGCTGGAAGGTTAATTGATGGGGTTATCCGTAAGGAGAAGCTCTTGATCGAAGCCCCAGTAAACGGCGGCCGTAACTATAACGGTCCTAAGGTAGCGAAATTCCTTGTCGGGTAAGTTCCGACCTGCACGAATGGCGTAATGATGGCCAGGCTGTCTCCACCCGAGACTCAGTGAAATTGAACTCGCTGTGAAGATGCAGTGTACCCGCGGCAAGACGGAAAGACCCCGTGAACCTTTACTATAGCTTGACACTGAACATTGAGCCTTGATGTGTAGGATAGGTGGGAGGCTTCGAAGCGTGGACGCCAGTCTGCGTGGAGCCAACCTTGAAATACCACCCTTTAATGTTTGATGTTCTAACGTTGCCCCGTTATCCGGGGTGCGGACAGTGTCTGGTGGGTAGTTTGACTGGGGCGGTCTCCTCCCAAAGAGTAACGGAGGAGCACGAAGGTTGGCTAAGCATGGTCGGACATCATGCGGTTAGTGCAAAGGCATAAGCCAGCTTGACTGCGAGAGTGACGGCTCGAGCAGGTACGAAAGTAGGTCTTAGTGATCCGGTGGTTCTGAATGGAAGGGCCATCGCTCAACGGATAAAAGGTACTCCGGGGATAACAGGCTGATACCGCCCAAGAGTTCATATCGACGGCGGTGTTTGGCACCTCGATGTCGGCTCATCACATCCTGGGGCTGAAGTAGGTCCCAAGGGTACGGCTGTTCGCCGTTTAAAGTGGTACGCGAGCTGGGTTTAGAACGTCGTGAGACAGTTCGGTCCCTATCTGCCGTGGGCGTTGGAAGATTGAAAGGGGCTGCTCCTAGTACGAGAGGACCGGAGTGGACGCACCACTGGTGTTCGGGTTGTCATGCCAATGGCATTGCCCGGTAGCTAAGTGCGGAAGAGATAACCGCTGAAAGCATCTAAGCGGGAAACTTGCCTTGAGATGAGTCTTCCCTGACCCTTTAAGGGTCCTAAAGGAACGTTTAAGACTAAGACGTTGATAGGTTGGGTGTGTAAGCATAGCGATATGTTGAGCTAACCAATACTAATGAACCGTGAGGCTTAACCTGACAACACCGAAGGTGTTTTAGGGATTGAGAGATTAGAGTTGTTTCAAGAAAGTGAGAAGCCGAGAGGCGAAGGACACACAGCTTGTTTGAGATTGATGTTCTGGTTCAGTGGACGAAAGTGACACTAAACGGGAACAAATAGAATTTGTCTGGCGGCAATAGCGCGGTGGTCCCACCTGACCCCATGCCGAACTCAGCAGTGAAACGCCGTAGCGCCGATGGTAGTGTGGGGTCTCCCCATGTGAGAGTAGGGAACTGCCAGACATTAA
>NZ_JAALBT010000042.1:0-4874 GCF_011077905.1 Providencia sp. M-27
GTGATTAAGTTTCGACGTGAAGGCATTGATATTGAAATTAAGGGGATGAATGAAGCCACTGCAACGTTGGTTGATAAGTTTGGTATTCATGACGACCCGGAAAAAATTGAAAAATTCATGGGAGGTCATTAATTATGACAGCAGATATCATTCAAAAAACTTGCGTAATTGGGTGTATTGACCGTTCGCCCTCGGCGATTGCCGTTTGTCACGCAAGTACTTGGATAGCTCAAACACTCAAACTTCCGCTGACACTGTTACACATGAATGAAAAAATCTCGACATCAGCACACCATGATTTAAGTGGGGTCATTGGATTTGATACCCGAGAAACTTTATTGAATGAACTCGTGGATATTGAGGAAAAGCGGGCGCGTTTAACCCGTGAGGAAGGCCGACAATTATTGATGAGTGCAAAAGAAATCACTCAAGATTTAGGTCTTCTTGATGTTAATACACTTCAGCGGCAAGGAGCTTTAGCCGAAGTGCTAAATCAAGATGATACGCATATTGTTGTACTCGGTCGTCGAGGCGAGCAATCTGAATTAACGGGGCATATTGGCCGTCAACTCGAAGGCATTATTCGTCTTCAAAAAAACTCAGTGCTTATCTGTAAGCAAAATTTTACCCCACCAAAAAAGATGATGATTGCGTTTGATGGAAGTGAGGAAGGTGAACGCGTCATTCATCGGTTAACACAAGTGAAATTATTAGCCGGTAGTGATTGCTATCTGGTAATGCACGGTAACCAAGACAGTCAACTCAAAAAAGCACAAAACCGACTTCATCAAGCCGACATTAAGGTGAAAGCCAATTTACTTGAGGGTGCCGATAGCATCGTTGATGAATTGTGTAACTTTGCAGTACAACACCATATTGATTTGATCATCATGGGGGCTTTTGGTCATTCGCGAGTGAAGCAATTTTTTACCGGAAGTCATACGACAGAGATGATACATAAAACGCCCGTGTCATTACTCATCATTCGTTAGTTTTTTCGTCTATTGTCATTATTACCAAGAGAGGTGACTCACTTTCGTCACCTCTCTATCATAATAAGTGGCTACGATTTATCCACAATATGAATAAAGTGAATGTGTTTTTCATATTGATCGAGGATATCATGAATAATCTGCGCTTCACTCCATCCCATAATATCGTAGTCCTGCCCACCTTCCTTTAAATAGACTTCAGCGCGGTAATATTTCTGAGGTTCATTATTTTCATCATCATCCATCCCCACTAATGCAAAAGACGGCGTCAGGTAGTCCCGTAATCGTATTTCATAGAGAAAATTGAGACTCTCACCAAATTGCACTTCCAGAGTCACCCTATCGTCCTTATTATGGATAGCGGCCTCTGTGCTCTGCTTTTCCAACTCAGTGATGACAGATTGCATAGCGGGCTCAATCACTTCTGTCATGAAACGTTTAACCTGATTACGTTTAGGGAAGAAGGCTATTTTACGTAATCGACGCTCCCATGATAACCCCCCACGTCCTGTATTCGGTGCTAAAGTGGCAAGCTGTTGACTGTCTTTTTTGTAAACATCAATACGTAAGGCTTTTAGCAATCCGACGATAGCAGTCAATAAAATAATCGCAAAGGGTAGCGCGGTAGCAATTGTCATGGTTTGTAATGCCGTTAATCCTCCGGCCAGTAAAAGTGTGATTGCAACGGCCCCCATCAAAAAGGCCCAAAAAATACGTTGCCATACTGGCGTGTGAATTTCACCACCGGAGGCTAACGTATCGACAACCATCGCACCGGAATCCGCGGATGTCACAAAAAAAACAATGACCATCAGCATCGCGACAAAAGAAAGGGCAGATGAAAACGGAAAGTAATTTAAAAATTCAAATAAAGCGAGAGCAACGTCTTTTTGAACCACTTGCGCCAACATTTCTGCCCCATTATCGCGGATCAGATGGATGGCACTATTGCCAAAAAAAGTCATCCAAAGTAGCGTAAACCCGGCAGGGACAAACAGAACGCCAGTGACAAACTCGCGAATGGTACGCCCTCGAGAAATTCTGGCGATAAACATCCCGACAAAAGGCGACCATGAAAGCCACCATCCCCAATACAATAATGTCCATCCCCCCAACCATTCACTGGATTGCGGTTCATAAGCATAAAGATTGAAGGTTTTATTGATAATATCTGAAAGATAAGCGCCTGTATTTTGGACAAAAGATTTGAGTAACAATACGGTCGGGCCTAAAATCCCAATCAATAGCAGTAACAATCCGGCTAAACTGAGATTGATCTCAGAGAGAATTCGTATCCCTTTATCTAAACCACTGACCACCGATAACGTGGCTAATCCCGTGATCACCACAATCAAAATCACTTGCATCGTTGGACTAACGGGAAAACCAAAGAGGTGTGCTAATCCTGCATTCACTTGCAAAACACCAAAGCCTAATGATGTCGCCACCCCGAAAACGGTGCCGACAACAGCAAAAATATCGACAGCATGACCAATAGGTCCATAAATCCGTTCACCAATGATCGGGTAAAGTGCTGAACGTAAGGTGAGCGGTAAGCCATGTCGATAACTAAAAAAAGCGAGAATTAAGGCGACAATCGCATAAATCGCCCAAGCATGTAGTCCCCAATGGAAAAACGTAATTTCCATCGCTTCTCTTGCAGCTTGAACTGTCTGTGGGTCTCCAATGGGAGGAGCAAGATAATGCATCACGGGTTCTGCGACCCCAAAAAACATAAGCCCAATTCCCATTCCAGCAGAAAACAACATAGCAAACCAGGAAAGATAACTGAATTGGGGCTGGGAATGGTCAGGACCCAATTTAATTTCACCAAATCGAGAGAGGCCTAAATAGGCGACAGTCAATAAAATTAAGGCAACAGCCAGAATATAAAACCAGCTGGCATTCTCAAAAAGTTGTGCCTGTAGAGCTTTGAGCAAAATTTCAGAACGTTGAGGAAAAATAGCGGCTATTGCAACGACACATATAATAATAAAAGCGGAAACAAAGAAAACGGGCGGATTTATCTTCCCCCACGTTTGAGACTTTTGTGGTGATAATGACATTCAATCTCCCTTTTAATGCGTGCTCATGATTGTCATGAAGCTCGGTTTATTGTGATAAATATAAGTTATTTAATTAAAAAGTATCCAATCACTTGTTTATACTTAAATATCTCTCTCATGTCATTCCACGCGGTATGACTCATTGTTGAGTAACATAAACTTGATAAACGAATAGAGGGACATTTATTGCGCTATTTTCATCGATTTTGATACTTTCGAAATAGTATGCCGCGAACAACCTATCAGGTTTTCTATTTGGCTATAGCTTTTTTTCTCCATCAGAAGGCCTTCAATTTTTTGGTGTAATATTTTGTTGATCGGACGGCCTTTATACTTCCCTTCTTGTTTGGCTTTTTGCACTCCTTGCGCTTGACGACGCCGTCTATCTTCGTAATCCTTTCTTGCAACCGCTGCCAGCATGTCTAACATCATACTGTTAAGGGCAGCAAGCATTCGTTCTGTAAATTCATCGGTGCGACTCATAAACTGGTAACTGGTTGGGAGGTCTAAAGAAACGACCTTTAACCCTTTGTGTCCAATGAGATATTTTAATTTTTCCCAGTCATCGGCATTCAAGCGGCTAATTCTATCTACCTGTTCAACTAAAATAATATCACCGGGCATGGCCACATTGAGTAAGCGAAAGAGTTCAGGTCTGTGAAGCTGAGCGCCTGACTCATTTTCTTCAAACCAGCAGGCAATTTGTAGCCCCATTCCTTCAGCAAATTTCAACAGTTCATTTTTTGCTCTTGACGCATCCTGTTCATGCGTAGAAGCACGTAGATATCCATAAATTCGTATATTTGTCTTCATCGGTGCACTATACATTGGTGTTGTTATAGTAGTGCATTATACATCTATTTTTTATACTTATTACACTAGAGTTTACCTAGTGTAGTTAAGGTAGACTTAAATTGCACTTTTATATCGATTACGCGCGCGTCCATTATATGATGTTGTTTATTTTTAGAGGATAGAACATAACCACAATGAAAGAGATTAAATCAGGCCGTATTCAAATTTTGACAGAACAGGAGATTCATGAGCTCTATTCTCGTCCAATATTTAATCAAATTGAGCGTGAAGAATATTTTTCATTAGATCCGAGTATAAAAAAAATCCTCACTAAAATGGGAAAAATTGAAACGAAAATATATTTAATTCTTCTGATTGGTTATTTTCGCGCGAAGCCTGTTGTCGCTCAATTTAAACTACGAGAGGTTAAACAAGATGTCGACTATATTTATGCGACACATTTTCCAAATAGAAAGCCGAAATACCCCTTTATTGCTAAAAGTACTCGAGCAACATTGATCGCTAAAATGCATGAAATACTGGGTTTTTCGCGGTTATTAAGACAAGATAAACAAGCCTTGATAGAGCGTTTGGGTGATGTCGCAACAATCTGTACATACCCCAAATATATTTTTGATGAATGCCTCGCTTTTTTAGGTCAAAACAGAATTGGATTAGTGGGTTATTCCACTTTGCAAAATATGATCACCACGGTTTTAGCTAATGAGAGGCATCGTACCGAGTTGATCCTTTCAAATAGCGTGCCACCAATAATACATAAAAAATTAAAGAAGATACTGCATACAAAAGGGGTTTTAAATAGTCTATCTGGCCAACAAGGCGCAGCTAAAGATTTTACACCGACAGAGCTCGCAAGTGAAATTGAAACGCATAATGCCATAAAAAGTGTTTATCCCGACGTAAAACGTCTTGTTGGTGAATTGGGATTATCATTAGGTAATTTAAGCTATTATGCATCGATTATTCAACATCAATCGATTTATAAAATTCGTCGATTTCC
>NZ_JAALBT010000043.1:0-4825 GCF_011077905.1 Providencia sp. M-27
GTGCAGAATCGATGAATTGCCGCTAAAGCCAGACATATCAAGGCGCGTCGCCTGACCTCAGCTCATATCTAGCAGTGCAATATTGAATACCCCCCCACATTTACTGTGCGCATACCGTGCAAAATCACCAAAGCCAGATCCCAAGTCGAGAACGATTTTACCTTTTAAATCAGGTAATAGCGCCCTTAGTGCCGGCTCTTCCATGATGCCATTAAGACCTGTATCATTGACTCTTAATGCTTGATAATTTTTAAAGAAAATGGGGTCATCATAAATATTTTGTTCTTTCATGGGGAGTCTCTGCATCGTTATCAATTATCTTCAATCTATTACCACTGATCACCACTGCGAAAGTCACAATAGAGTGGTTGGGAAAAATCAATTGTTTTATCTTTTGTCCATCCAAAAACACCGCCTTCTTCATCAATGGAATGAATGTAAGAGCCTTGTTTGAGCTCATAGAGCTTCCCTTCCCAAACATGCCATCCAACCGATTGATATAAATGGCGGCCTTCTTCAGAAGCAGATAACAGCCCGAGTTGATAACAATTAGCGATTATCTCATTAGTTTCTAACATGAGTTGTCGACCAATACCTTGGCGGCGGTAGTTATCTAAGACCGCCATAGCTTCGACATAGCCTACTGTGACGGGCTGATGACCTAATGCCATATTGCGCTGAACAATGGAAACGTGGCCAACAATATGTTGTTGGTCATAAGCTAAAATATGCATGCCACCTAAAGCGTGCTGAAAGTCATCTCGAGAAAAATCACTGTCAAAGCTTTGGTATAACAAAGTGTAGATAGTCTCTTTTTGGTCATTCGATAACTGCGATGTATGGCGACCGAAATATTGGATAGTCATAGCGTCTCTTAAAACGTTAGAAATAAAAGTAAATAGAATCAACGGTTTTTCTGGGCGACCCAAATATGCCAATAATCTTGTTCAATAATTGGGGATAAATGGGATAGATGATGACGTAATGTATTCACTAAAAAGGTAATTTGATTATCATCTAACTCATGCAAAATGGAACGCCCTGTACGCGCGCTAATATCTTGTTCTAGTGAAGAAAAATTATCATAAATACGTCGAGTCTCACAAAAAACCTGAGAGGAAACAAGTTTGAAGCCATTTTGCTGTAATTCAGTTTCGACTTGTTTCTGAGTGGGTCTGCGTTTAGCTTCAACGTCAATCAGTTTGGGAAAGCATTCAAAGAAGAAACCACGTAAGTGTTGTTCTCCACCCGGGAGGGTAACATTCTCCATGGTTCTATCTTGAATAATAAAGTAGCCTTTATCGGAGAGAACTCGATGAATTTCTTGAAAATTATTATTGTAATCTACTAAATGATGGATCAACGCCCGTTCAAAAACTAAATCAATACTTGAAGAGGCTAAACCTGTTTTTTCAGCATTACCTTGTTGGAACGTGGTTTGTGGATAATCTATCGATTTTTCTCTAGCGGTTTTAACCATATGTTCAGAAAAATCAATACCAATGACATTTTTTGCGCCTAATTCAGCCCACGCTCGGCTGTATATTCCACCACCACAGCCAATATCTGCAACGATTTTATTCTTTATATCCACTTGTTTCTCAATGAAATCCATCCATTCTTTAGCTACTGAACGAGTAGCGTAAGTCGATTTGTTTTTTTCATCATGAAAATCTATAGGCATAGAAAAAATCTCACTTTTAATGATAAGTCCAAACGCAGGGGGCTTCGTTACGTTAAATTCATTTTCCAAGTTTATGAGTGCGAATTGTATTACATATAACGGGTATCTATGATGTCTAGAGTGCTTATTGATAACTTAAATTTGAAAAATATGGGGCTGTAAAATTGAATGTTTTTTGTTTTTTTATCGGTAACTCATCACCTTTAAAAATCATTTAATCTTTAAAGTCGATGATTTTCAGCAATAAATTCTGAAATGACGTAGTGGAGATTTTATCTTATTGTGACTGGCATCTGTTCACAGGAGCTGGTGGGATGATGGAAAAAAATATCGCTGCTGCACATGATGCGGCCTTTAAAGGATTTATGGCGCAAATAGAAAATGCTCGGGATTTTTTTGAGATCCACCTGCCTGAGCATCTCCGCTCTTTATGCGATTTTGACACGTTGTCGCTGACTAATTCATCATTCATAGATAAACAATTACGTTCTCGTTTATCTGATGTGCTGTATTCCGTGCAAACAACACAAGGTCAAGGGTATATTTACTTATTAGTCGAGCACCAATCAACTCCTGATAAACTCATGGCTTGGCGCTTAATGCACTATGCTTTTTTAGCCATGAATCAACATATGCAGCAAGGGAATACTTCATTACCGACGGTGATCCCTGTCCTTTTTTATCATGGAGGGCGTTCACCGTATCCCTATACACAGCTGTGGACTGACTGTTTCCCGTTTCCTGATATTGCTAATGATTTATATACCCAGCCATTTCCATTAGTTGATGTCACGGTGATTGATGATGATGAACTGGTTAATCACCGAAAGGTTGCTGTGATGGAATTGGCAATGAAACATAAACATATCCGTGATGAGATCCAACGGGTACTCCCACTCTTGGCGCAGGCGATTAATAAGCACTATAATAGCAGCAATGATGTGATTACTATCCTCAATTATCTGTTTGCTACTTGGGATACGACTGACTTTGAACACGTTATTCAAGTGTTAGAGGAACAAACAGAACAACACAAGGAAACAGTCATGAATATAGCGCAACGCTTACATAATAAAGGTCGCCAAGAAGGGCTTCTTGAAGGCCGAGAAGAAGGCCGAGAAGAAGGTAGAGAAGAGGGGCTAAAAGAAGGTCGAGAAGAAGGTCGAGAAGAAGGCATACAAGACGCCAGAATTACCTTGGCACGTAACTTTCTTAGAAATGGCGTTAGCCTGGAAATTATTATGGAAAGTACAGGGTTAAGTCGTGAAGAATTAATTTCATTACAATAAATTTATCAGGATAGTTGATAGTTATCTTTCAACTATCCTGAATTTATTATGCATTTAACGTGGCTTACAAAAGTTAGAGGAACAAACAGAAAAACACAAGGAAACAGTCATGAATATAGCGCAACGCTTACATAATAAAGGTCGCCAAGAAGGGCTTCTTGAAGGCCGAGAAGAAGGTAGAGAAGAGGGGCTAAAAGAAGGTCGAAAAGAAGGTCGAGAAGAAGGTCGAAAAGAAGGCATACAAGACGCTAGAATTACCTTGGCACGTAACTTTCTTAGAAATGGCGTTAGCCTGGAAATTATTATGGAAAGTACAGGGTTAAGTCGTGAAGAATTAATTTCATTACAATAAATTTATCAGGATAGTTGATATTTACCTTTCAACTATCCTGAATTTATTATGTATTCAACGAGGTTTAACAAAATTAAGTGGGCACTGATCTAATTGAACTAACGCGTATAACAATTGGCTTAATGCACTATAGAAACCAAATTCATCATAGCGCATACACTGAGCGTTAAATTCAGGCAGCCACTGGAGTAGCATATCTAAGGTCTTTTGGCGTAATATTTCAATCTTTTCAAGGGATAAATGCAATTCGCCCGATGAAAAATGCAGATGACTCAATAGTTCAAGAATGATAGATAAATGGTCTATCGGTTCGTTAAATGCGTCATGACTTTGTAACCCAGCCTCCAGTAATAAGCATTTAACGTGTTCGTTTGCTTGCTTCATGTGGGGATAAACAGAAGCATAAGGTAAAGCGGACTGTTTATCTGACATTAAAAACAAACTACAAAAATCAGCAGCCAATTCAAGTTGTGCATCGTGTCTGACATGTAAAGTAGCTATCTTCGATTCTAATAATTGAACCTCAGTGCATAATGCGGCTTCACTTTTGAGGGTTGAAAACCAATCCGCCATTTCAGCGGATTGGATTTGAGCGAGTTTCTGCGTATCTAATTCATGAGAGAATAGTTGTGCTAGCCATGCATAAACACAGGCTATCTGTTCCGGCGTTAAGGCGGTTGACTTGGTCATTTATTTTACCTGCTGTGCGGGGACATATTCACATTGAGCTACCATTTCAATTGGCCCATTAAATGCATTGACGTTATCTATTTGCCCTGTATATTTTTCAATTTCAACTAAAGCAGTGTGAGCGCTGGTGGCTTGTGCCAACTGAGATGTACCAATATCTAGTGTTAATACATTTGGGTTACCGTATTTACATAGCGCATTGATTTCGCCACCTTTAGTGGGATCATACCAAGCCCCTTCATGAATACGTACTACACCGGGGGTATATAGGTCAGAAACCACCGCGCCAGCTAATACTTGTCCACGTTCATTGAATACTCTGACAATATCTCCGTTGTGAATACCTCTTGCTCTAGCATCTTGAGGGCTGATAAATACTGGTTCTTTTCCACTGACGGCATAATATTGACGTAATACGGGCGACTCACATAGCTGGGAATGCAAACGAAAATCGGGGTGGGCTGATTGCAAGTGCAATGGCCAGTGTTTCGAGCCCGGCCCTCCGTGGGAACGTTCGGCTTTTTCGAACCACATAGGATTGTAGTGGTTTAATAAATTTGGCCACCTGAACAGAGGTGATATGCTTACCTCAGAACAACACAGGTGCCTTAATGAAAAAACGAAATTTCAGTGCAGAATTCAGACGTGAATCAGCTCAGCTGGTTGTGGATCAGAACTATACAGTTGCAGATGCCGCGAAAGCCATGAATGTCGGGCTTTCCACCTTGACGCGGTGGGTAAAGCAATTACGGGACGAACGGGCAGGCAAAACACCGAAAGCATCCCCTATCACGCCGGAACAAATTGAGA
>NZ_JAALBT010000044.1:0-4561 GCF_011077905.1 Providencia sp. M-27
TCCCACCTGACCCCATGCCGAACTCAGCAGTGAAACGCCGTAGCGCCGATGGTAGTGTGGGGTCTCCCCATGTGAGAGTAGGGAACTGCCAGACATTAAATTTTAAGGTTGTGTCAGTACTGACTGACCGCACCATATTGCTGATATGGCTCAGTTGGTAGAGCACACCCTTGGTAAGGGTGAGGTCCCCAGTTCGAATCTGGGTATCAGCACCATATAATCGGCATTTAAAAAGAATTTACCTAGCGGCAATAGCGCGGTGGTCCCACCTGACCCCATGCCGAACTCAGTAGTGAAACGCCGTAGCGCCGATGGTAGTGTGGGGTCTCCCCATGTGAGAGTAGGGAACTGCTAGGTTTTAAATACAAAGAAGCCACCCATTGGGTGGCTTTTTTCATTCTACGAATAGAATAATTTTTACTAATTATCTTATTTTCCTAATCTTGCTATTCACTCGTAATCCAGCCTGATAGACTTATCCTATCCTAGTTTTATTTGTACTGAAGGCTGTAATGAACCTAATGTCTGAACTTAAATCATTTAATAGCTTTGGCATTCAAGCAAAAGCATTATCAATTGTTTTTGTGGATAATCAAGAATCTTTACTCCAACAATGGGCCGAGGCTAAAAATCAGCAACTTCCCGTATTATTATTAGGGGGAGGAAGCAATGTTCTATTTGTTGCAGATTTTGAAGGTGTGGTAATTATCAATCAGCTGAAGGGTATAAAAATAACAGAAGATAACAGCTATTGGTATGTTCATGCCCAAGCAGGTGAAAATTGGCATCAATTACTTGAAATATTATTGAGTAAAGGTGTTTTTGGTGCAGAAAATTTAGCGTTGATCCCGGGTTGTGTTGGCTCTGCTCCCATTCAAAATATTGGTGCTTATGGTATAGAGCTGAAAGATATATGTGAGTATGTTGATGTACTTTCTCTAGAAACAGGTAAAGTAGCTCGGCTAACCGCTGCTGAGTGCCAGTTTGGCTATCGTGATAGTATTTTTAAGCATGAATATCAATATGGTCATGTCATTATCAGTGTTGGGTTAAAACTTGCTAAAGAATGGGCACCTAAGCTTATGTATGGTGACCTTGCTCAACTTGACCCCAATACAGTAACGCCAGAACAAGTATTCAACTCTGTATGCCAAACACGTAGAAGTAAATTACCTGACCCAACAGTAACAGGCAATGCGGGGAGTTTCTTTAAGAATCCCGTTATTTCGGCAGAAAAGGCACAGGCCATAAAAATAGCTTATCCTAATTGTCCCCAATATGAACAAGCTGATGGCAGTATTAAATTAGCCGCAGGCTGGCTAATTGACCAGTGTGGTTTAAAAGGTCATCAAATCGGTGGTGCTGCCGTTCACACCCAACAGGCGTTGGTGCTAATTAATAAGCACCACGCAACAGGGCAAGATATTGCTAACTTGGCGAAATATGTGAGTCAAACGGTAGCAAAGCGTTTTGATATTATCTTAGAGCCAGAAGTCAGGTTTATAGGCAGAAGGGGTGAAGTTAATGCAATGGATTATATTCGATGAAAGAAACTAATATTCCTTTACAGCTAATTGATATCTTAGCTGATGCTCAGGTCCATTCGGGGGAGCAACTCGGTGAACAATTAGGAATGACAAGATCTGCAATTAATAAACATATCAAAACATTGCGCTCTTGGGGACTAAACATAGAAACAATAGCTGGCAAAGGCTATAAGCTACCATATCAAATCAATTTATTAAGCAAAGAAGTTATTAAAAAACAAGTTGATGGCGTGAATATTATTGTTGAGCCAGTTATTGATTCAACGAATCAATACATGTTAGAGCGTATTAATAGCCTGAAGTCAGGGGATACTTGCTTAGCCGAATATCAAAGTGCTGGGCGTGGTAGAAGAGGGCGCCAGTGGATTTCACCATTTGGCTGTAATCTCTACCTTTCTATGTATTGGAAATTAGATCAAGGCCCTGCCGCTGCAGTAGGACTAAGCCTTGTTGTCGGTATCGTCATTGCGGAAGCATTGAATAAAATAAGCCAAGATAAAGTAAAAGTAAAATGGCCTAATGATTTATATATGAATGATAAAAAACTTGCCGGAATTCTAGTTGAATTAACAGGTAAAACAGGAGATGCCGCTCACATTATTATTGGGATTGGAATTAATATTGGTATGAATAAAAACAATATTGAAGACGCTAATACAATAACACAAGAATGGTCATCACTAAGAGATGAAGTTGAGAATATAGAGCGTAATGAATTATCTGCAAATATTATTAAGTCATTAAGAAAGTCCTTGGTTATATTTGAGCGAGAAGGGCTGAAACCATTTTTAGAACGGTGGTTTAAATTAGACAACTTTCTTAATAGACCTGTTAAGCTATTGATAGGTAATGATATAATAACGGGTGTTGAACGTGGTATTAATGATCAAGGTGCTTTGTTATTACAAAAAGATAATGATGAAATAATACCGTATATAGGTGGTGAAATATCATTGCGGCCTAATTGATTATATATTATTGGCCGGCAATAAGCCGGCCAATATAAATAATTATTTTCTTAGTCTAACACTCTGAATAGAATGGTTTTCACCTTTAGTCATAATTAAACTTGCTCTTTCCTTTGTTGGTAATATATTTTCTTCAAGATTTAATCCGTTAATTTCATCCCAGATAGAGCCTGCAATATTAATTGCTTCTTCTTCCCTTAGTTTAGAATAATTATGGAAATAAGAATCAGGATCTGAGAATGCACCTTGCCTAAATTTAAGAAACCGGCCGATATACCACTGTTTTAATAATTCAGGTGCAGCATCAACATAAATAGAAAAATCAACAAAGTCAGATACAAAGACATGATGAGGATCTTGTGGGTAATCCATATCACTTTGTAAGACATTCAGCCCTTCAAGTATTAAAATATCAGGTTGATCAATGATTTGTTCCTGGTCAGGAACGATATCATACGTTAAATGTGAATAAACTGGTGCTTTAACGTTACGTGCACCTGATTTTATTTGCGACACGAAGTTGACAAGTTTTCGCATATCATAAGACTGCGGAAACCCTTTTTTCTTCATGATATTCCTATCTTTCAATACTTGATTAGGATGTAAAAAACCATCAGTCGTAATTAAGTCAACTTTACGGTGTTCTGGCCAACGAGTGAGTAGTGCTTGTAGCAAACGTGCCGTTGTACTTTTACCAACAGCTACGCTACCCGCTATACCAATAATATAAGGCACTTTTGCGCCATTAGTTCCAAGAAACTGCTCTAAGACAGCCTGACGACGTAAGTTTGAACTGATATAAAAATTCAATAAACGCGATAAAGGTAGATAAATCTCTATAACATCTTCCATAGAGAGCTCTTCGTTAATCCCTTTTAACTCTAGGAGTTCGCTCGATGTTAATGTAAGTGGAACTGAATCACGTAAAGTTGCCCAGTGTTCTCTATCAAACTCTAAGTATGGCGTAGTAATAAAATTTTCTTTCTTTTTCATAAACCAACATCTGCCTATTTTGTGCAGGTTGGACAGGTTGCCTAAACACCCGTATCCATAAAATTTGCTAGCATCATAGCGAGTGAAAGTGGGTAGGCGTAGGTTTTTTTCTATTTTTTATGAGTTTTTTTTGATAAACGCAGAAAAAATGATACTGAGTGACGAAAAAAACACCTAAAAATGAAAGGGTAAAATTATGATATCGAATAAAAAATAATAATTTTAAAAATTTTAAGTCTTTTTCTCCCTTTACTGACTAAATGGTAATGGACTATAGTTAACAGCTGTTGTTGATGTTTTAAGCTTAAAATAGTTAAAAAATCAACAAAAATGCAAAAAGCGAACAAAATGTGAGCGAACAGACAAAAAAGTTAATTTTTTTGTTGCAACCTGCGCCGACTCTACCTAGAATGCGCAGCACTTGATGCCGGCATAGCTCAGTTGGTAGAGCAACTGACTTGTAATCAGTAGGTCCCGAGTTCGACTCTTGGTGCCGGCACCATTAAAAATTTGGATAGGTGGGATACCCAAGCGGCCAAAGGGAGCAGACTGTAAATCTGCCGTCACAGACTTCGAAGGTTCGAATCCTTCTCCCACCACCATCTCCAAGAAATTTTCTTCAATGAAAATTTTGAGGAACAGTTTAACAGCTGATAACTCAGGTAGCCGAGTTCATTGCGGGCATCGTATAATGGCTATTACCTCAGCCTTCCAAGCTGATGATGCGGGTTCGATTCCCGCTGCCCGCTCCAAGATGTGCTGATATGGCTCAGTTGGTAGAGCACACCCTTGGTAAGGGTGAGGTCGGCAGTTCGAATCTGCCTATCAGCACCACTTCCTTCATGTTCTCAATTATCTCCCTGATTTGTCTCCTGAAAAAAACAAGCGAAAATAAATTCTTGCTTGGTTGATGTGGTTTAACCACCGATTCCGTGTCTTAGAGGGACAATCTAATGTCTAAAGAAAAATTTGAACGTTCAAAACCGCACGTTAACGTTGGTACTATCGGCCACGTTGACCACGGTAAAACTACTCTGACAGCAGCTATCACTA
>NZ_JAALBT010000045.1:0-4170 GCF_011077905.1 Providencia sp. M-27
GTCACCGTAACCAGCAAATCAATATCACTGTGTGGCTTCAGGCCGCCATCCACTGCGGAGCCGTACAAATGTACGGCCAGCAACGTCGGTTCGAGATGGCGCTCGATGACGCCAACTACCTCTGATAGTTGAGTCGATACTTCGGCGATCACCACTTCCCTCATGATGTTTAACTTTGTTTTAGCCACCAATGATGCCCTCACTTTCCATGATTTTGGTGGGAATGGATTTTCTTAGCGGCAACTTACTTTCGTTGTCTATATCCATGTTAAAGGCGAAAAAGTAAACCTCTGTCTCCTTCTCAACCCACCCAACCCACCATGCGACACCAGGATTTGACTCAGTTCCCACACCAGAAAAACCAGTTTTTGAATGCACTAGATATTCAGGTGCCGCCTCCGTTACCAAAGCCTCTTTTACTATTAGCTGGTTTTCTTTAGATGCTGACAATTTATTTAAATATAGAGACTCTAGAAACTCCACTTGATTAACTGCGGAAATTCTAAGCTGGCCTTCCAACCAGAATTTGTCAATGCCACCACTGATATTCTGGTTGCCATAGGAAAATTTTTTAAGGTATTTCTGCATTCTTACTTCGCCAACTTCTCTGGCGATTTGTTGAAATACGGGAACAGCTGAAACTTGTATTGCCCCTCTTAAGGTCAAGTCTCTTTCCCATTGCTTCATGGCTCTTGGCTTTCCGTCCCATTTGAAAACCTGATGCTCATTCTTTATGACACCAGTTTCTAGGCCGATAATTGCGTTGGGGATCTTAAATGTTGATGCTGGAAGATATTCCTTTGATGCACGAGCTAAGTCATTGGTAGCGCAGGATTTACTGCTACTTTTACAAAGCACGAAGACACCATTGACGGCTTCGGCAGAGAACTCTTTGTTCCAAGACGTATTTTCTGTAATTGAACCAGCTAATGCCGTACTCGAAAGACACGCGATAATTACATATGCGGCAAATGTTTTCATGGCACCTTCTTGGTGGCTAACGTTAATTCGACCTCAGAGGCGTTTAAGTCAAAATACCTCTGACGTCTAACATGATTAATCAAAGTCTGATTTTTTAACAAAATCAGAAAGATAGACGCGAAACTTTAAAACAAAGGCGTCAACACTTCAAGTAGCGATCTTTCGCTTCGGCGAGGCCTAACGCCGCCATAAACGGCGACAGGGTGGCGCGCCTATTGCGCATAAAATGGCGAAGCCATGCGCAACAGGCGCGGAATCTCTGGCGTCCGGTTTGATGGCTTTGTTATGCAAAGGACTAGTCTTCAATGACGTGTAAACCACGGCGCTTTAAGTCCTCTAACGAATCCAACATTCCCCTTATTAATTCAACAGGATGCCCCTCCCAGTCTTCAACAACGCCAACAATTCTCAAGGGTTCGCAGGTTCTATAGGACTGTGTTGGATTACCGGGAAATTTTTTGTTCGTAAGATTCGGATCGTCTTCGAACGGTCCTGTTGGCTCAACTATGTATATGTAGCCGCGACCCTCGAGGCCAGACAGTGACATAGCAAGTTCAGCTCCCCAAACTGCTGGCTCCATCAAGGCTGAAAAGTAGATGTGCTTAAGAATACGACCGTCCTCGAAATGAGAGATGAACCCTGTGGTTAGCAAGTCACCAATCGCCAAATTGGCTTTGGTTCCATGATAGAACGGTCCTTGCACCTGCTTGTAATTATCATGAGAGATGGGAATCCAATCTTTTACCATTTTAAGACCCTTAATTGTTGGGATTTGGCTGCATAACGTCGCTATCAATCGCGGAAAAGGCGTAGTGCGCGAAGCGAACGAAGCTTTTTGCCGTCGATTGCATAGCTTTGTTAACCCTTTTTCCAAATTTGATAGCAATAGTTAATGTTTGAAGTAAAGTGTTGCTCAAAAACAACTTCGAAGGTATTTGGAATACTCGGGAAGAAAACATCCCCCTCTGGCTCGATGTCGATCGTCGATAAGTGGAGCGTAGAGGCCATGGGTAATGTTTCTCGGTAAATTTCTCCGCCACCAGACACTATAACGTGACCGGTGAATTCAGCTAGCCTGTCCATGGCCTCTTCGATTGACTGAAATACAACTACATTGTCATCATTTGATGTCCAACCTGAGCGGGTAACGACCGCGTATTTCCTATTGGGGAGTGCGCCCATAGATTCAAACGTCTTGCGACCCACCAGAAGCCACTGATTGTAGGTCAATGCTTTAAAAAGTAGCTGCTCCCCTTTCGCGGACCAGGGTATGTCTGGACCGCAACCAATCACGCCGTTTTTCGCTTTCGCAGCCATCAATGATACTTTCAAGGTTCTCATCCTGGGTTAACTTTGTTTTAGGGCGACTGCCCTGCTGCGTAACATCGTTGCTGCTCCATAACATCAAACATCGACCCACGGCGTAACGCGCTTGCTGCTTGGATGCCCGAGGCATAGACTGTACAAAAAAACAGTCATAACAAGCCATGAAAACCGCCACTGCGCCGTTACCACCGCTGCGTTCGGTCAAGGTTCTGGACCAGTTGCGTGAGCGCATACGCTACTTGCATTACAGCTTACCAACCGAACAGGCTTATGTCCACTGGGTTCGTGCCTTCATCCGTTTCCACGGTGTGCGTCACCCGGCAACCTTGGGCAGCAGCGAAGTCGAGGCATTTCTGTCCTGGCTGGCGAACGAGCGCAAGGTTTCGGTCTCCACGCATCGTCAGGCATTGGCGGCCTTGCTGTTCTTCTACGGCAAGGTGCTGTGCACGGATCTGCCCTGGCTTCAGGAGATCGGAAGACCTCGGCCGTCGCGGCGCTTGCCGGTGGTGCTGACCCCGGATGAAGTGGTTCGCATCCTCGGTTTTCTGGAAGGCGAGCATCGTTTGTTCGCCCAGCTTCTGTATGGAACGGGCATGCGGATCAGTGAGGGTTTGCAACTGCGGGTCAAGGATCTGGATTTCGATCACGGCACGATCATCGTGCGGGAGGGCAAGGGCTCCAAGGATCGGGCCTTGATGTTACCCGAGAGCTTGGCACCCAGCCTGCGCGAGCAGCTGTCGCGTGCACGGGCATGGTGGCTGAAGGACCAGGCCGAGGGCCGCAGCGGCGTTGCGCTTCCCGACGCCCTTGAGCGGAAGTATCCGCGCGCCGGGCATTCCTGGCCGTGGTTCTGGGTTTTTGCGCAGCACACGCATTCGACCGATCCACGGAGCGGTGTCGTGCGTCGCCATCACATGTATGACCAGACCTTTCAGCGCGCCTTCAAACGTGCCGTAGAACAAGCAGGCATCACGAAGCCCGCCACACCGCACACCCTCCGCCACTCGTTCGCGACGGCCTTGCTCCGCAGCGGTTACGACATTCGAACCGTGCAGGATCTGCTCGGCCATTCCGACGTCTCTACGACGATGATTTACACGCATGTGCTGAAAGTTGGCGGTGCCGGAGTGCGCTCACCGCTTGATGCGCTGCCGCCCCTCACTAGTGAGAGGTAGGGCAGCGCAAGTCAATCCTGGCGGATTCACTACCCCTGCGCGAAGGCCATCGGTGCCGCATCGAACGGCCGGTTGCGGAAAGTCCTCCCTGCGTCCGCTGATGGCCGGCAGCAGCCCGTCGTTGCCTGATGGATCCAACCCCTCCGCTGCTATAGTGCAGTCGGCTTCTGACGTTCAGTGCAGCCGTCTTCTGAAAACGACACCATGTGCAAACGATGTCAGAATAGAGTTAAATTTCCTATTGATTGACATATTCCGTCAAAGGTAATAGATTTCATCCTGACACTTTTGCCTTTGGAGGCATCTTGCAAGGTCAACGCATCGGCTATGTCCGCGTCAGCAGCTTCGACCAGAACCCGGAACGGCAATTGGAGGGTGTTCAGGTGGCGCGGGTGTTCACCGACAAGGCTTCTGGCAAGGACACCCAGCGTCCCGAGCTGGAAAGGCTGCTGGCCTTCGTCCGCGAGGGCGACACCGTGGTGGTGCATAGCATGGACAGGCTGGCACGCAACCTTGATGACCTGCGCCGCATCGTCCAAGGGCTGACACAACGGGGCGTGCGCATGGAGTTCGTCAAAGAAGGGCTGAAGTTCACCGGCGAGGACTCACCGATGGCCAATCTGATGCTGTCGGTCATGGGAGCCTTCGCTGAGTTCGAGCGCGCCCTGATCCGCGAACGTCAGCGCGA
>NZ_JAALBT010000046.1:0-3593 GCF_011077905.1 Providencia sp. M-27
AGCCGGAATTTCGTTTTCCGGTACGTTTTACTACCACAATTTGCCTGTTTATCCTTTCGGAGACCGGGCTAAGTCCGAGTCAATCAAGTGGTGCATTTGAGTTAATGTCGTTGAATGGTTTTAAGGAAGTAGTGACAAGCTAGCTTCCCATTGCTAAGATTGGATTGTCGAGGTCTAATCGAAGCAACGAATGCACGCGAATTAGATTAGCAGAGCCGAAGTGATGTCACAATCATTTCGGCTCTGCACCTTCTAGAGTTTATAAAAAAATCCTTTATGTTTTCAAATCGCAACGCTCGCCGCAAGGCGTGAACTTGTTTCACGTCGAGGAAGCGGAATTTCCCGAAAGCCTTATACTATCTCCGTTCACACATCATCGGAGGGGATCTCTATGTCTCAATTATTTCGTTTGGCATCGCCAGCAGATTACGAATACATCGAAGAATTAAATTTATGGGAATTGTCATTTGATAAGCGACCCGTGCAGGGCGTTCGTTGTGAAGATCCGATGATCGGGGCGGAAAAATATAATCAAGGGCGTGAAAAATTTAAGGCGTTAGCGTCACGGCACAAAAAACGCTGGAAACCGAACGGATTGACCTTTTCGGAGTTGATCCGCTGGGCAATAGAGTGCGGAACCTCCGAACAATGTCAGCTTGTTTTAGCGTTATATCATTGTACAAACGATGATGACTATCAGGCGATGGGGATTCAGTTAAGCCGAAGTATTGATAATGCAAATGTCAGTCCGATCATCTTTTTCACGGGTAAAAATCAACGGTTATTAGGTGATATTTCGATGCTAAAACAGCTCGAAGAAAAGGTGCGCTGACGTTAGGTTTACCTATTATTTTATGTATTATCCTATCTATTATTCTATCTCTTATTTTATCTATTTCGTCTGTAATAGGTAGAATAATACATAGAATAAGATACAAAATAAGAGATAGACACAAGATGACGTTGTGTTGTTTCTTACCCATTAATCCACCCGTTATTCTACCTATTACTTTACCCGTTATTGCACCCAATTTAGGTATAACGGGCAGAATAACGATTAAAATAATGGGTAAAATCATAGTTTTACTAACTTACACCCCATGATACTTTCAGTATCAATGCCACTCATTTTCTGGACGAAAATGAATGACATAAGGCTCCGCCCTCTGGCTATTTTCTTCGGCTGGACGCCTGCGAAAAAAGCCATTCACCCAAGCCCGTCAAACTCACTGCGTTCGTCTGACCACCCCCTTTTTTCGCCCCTATATTTGGTCGCTCAAAAATGTGGTGGTCAGACGCTTCGCTTGACGGGGGGCTTTGCCCCCAAAACGAAAAACGTTCACTGGGGTTCACTTGCCATCGCTGGGGCGTGTCATTTCGTTTCGGCTCCCCCTGTTTTTCCCTTTCTTCGCTGGACGCTCATCAGGAGAAAAACAAAAAGCCTACCGCCCTCGTTTCACTCAGTTGGTCAAATCGCTTCTTGCCACAAAACAAGTTTGTGACTTTCAGCGATTTCGCATCGTTTTACTTGTCAGTTTGCATGATGTTAAAAACGCACTCAGAAGCTCGCAAAACCGTTCTAAACTTTCAGCGTGGATTTGGGTGTTTTATAGGGTGATCGTGTCTTAAAATCGTTTTGAGGGGCTTTAATGGGGATGAACGGGCGGTTTTCGCTAACTAACTCGCCCGTTTAACATAAAAGGGATTATAAGAACGTAAATTTGATCTCAATATTAAATATTTATCTCCTAATGCGCCAATTCCCCCCTTCTCCCTTACAACCCTCTACTTGGATAACAGGGATAACCGTGATAACCAAGATAACGGTGATAACTGGGATAACGTAGATTTTGAAATAAACATATTAAAATCAAATTCTTGCGGAAGTTTTGTGTAATATATATTGCACTTCAATATTTAAGTTGTAATTTATATTTCTTCTGGAGTGCGGTTTTGACTGTTGTTTGATTGCTAGTTTTTCAATTGGGTATTTTATTAACTCATTGATTTTTAAGTATTTAATTGTATTATGGGTTGTATTAAGGAGATTTGTTATGTCTAAATTGTCAGTAGCAATTGGTAAGAAAAAACAAGATGAAAAACGTTTGGCGATAAGGAACCAAGTATGGGGTGATGAAATTGAATCTTTATCGTTATGGGAGAAAGAAGTTTATAAGGGTTTTGCTTCTGTACCGAGAACATTACCTCAGTTATCAAGAATTATGGATAAATTTTCAGGGAAAGGATTTCCTGTGTCGACTACATATTTATCATTACTCTGTAATGTTTTTAGTCATAGTTTTATTGAAATAAAAGAGAAAAAAAGATTTGCATTTGAATCTGGGTTTTCTGGTCAACGGGCTTTAACTGCTTGGCATGGACGCATGAGGAAGCTTGAGTCTATGGGGTTCATTAAATCTAAATTAGGTATGTATGATGAATTTAGTTACGTTCTTATTTTAGATCCTTTTCATGCAGTAGAGGAGCTATATAAGGATATGGAAAAAGATGAACTTTATTATGGGCTTATTAGTAGAATGTCTGACGTGGGGACTGTTGTGTAATGGATTTGATTGATAGCAGTACTCTTACTGAGGGGGTGATGTCAGCTAAAACAACAAAGAATTCTTTAATAAAAAATCCATTAACAGGTGATGTTTCATTTGGTCGGATACCCCCCAATAACTCAAACATAATAGAGGGTGATATATATTTAAAATTAGGTGATGTAGGTTTTGGTCGTGAGAGACGTGGAGGATATGGAGCAAGGCATATTTGGGATAAGCACAAGCGGGATTTAGCAATAAATTCACCAGAAGAAATTGCTTTGGTTATTTGTAATATTCTACAGGGAGGTGTTGATGTATTTGTTGATTTTTCAGCATCAATAACTAGACCTGTTATCTTAAATTCGGCTATAGGCCGTGTTGTTATTGAGAAAAAAAATATTGGAGGTAGTTGCGCTTATTCGATTATTTCAGCATATGGAAGCAGGGTGGCAAAAGGAACGCTAATAGGTAATTTATTACCACCTATATAGGTAATTAGTTAGGTTGATAGCTCGTGGCTTCTCTTTAGCTCTTAGGGGTCAGAGAACATATTCATATATGAATATGTGGCTATCAGCAAGCTATCCCAGTTAAGCTTGGTGACTACGCATTAGAAAACTAGTTCTGGGTTGTTTTCTAAAGAAGCCCTTTCACATAACAGATCATGCTCCAGGTCCCTTCATTTGTCAAATTTAAGTAAAAAAAACCTATATGCCCCAATGTGGTACTAATCAAAAACGGAGCGAAGCGACAGCGTCATCTTGTCTTTGCTTTTCTCCATGATCGGTTCTTGGGTCATGGCTTCTTAGCTCGCTAATCTGGCTAAGTCTGGTTAAGTTGGGCTTCTTTTGACACTTCGCAATCCAAGAAATCCCTAGTCCGTTGATTGGTGCTCTTATCAGGTACGCACTGTAATCTTTCGATACCGCAGCGTGATTCGGAGGCAGAGCCGGAATTTCGTTTTCCGGTACGTTTTACTACCACAATTTGCCTGTTTATCCTTTCGGAGACCGGGCTAAGTCCGAGTCAATCAAGTGGTGCATT
>NZ_JAALBT010000047.1:0-3449 GCF_011077905.1 Providencia sp. M-27
AGCGGTTAATTTAAGATCACGGCCAGAAAGTGCAATAATTTTGTCTTTGGACTGAAGGTTAGCCGACTGCAAGTCAATATCACGGGCTGCATTTAACGTGATATTGCCATTTGCGATGAGTTTAAAACGCAACTTGAGCCTCGCATTATTGCTGCTGTTGCTGATTGTGATATAGAAACCGACTGCTCTGTTATTTAAATCATGTGGGAAGGACTGGTAATTTAGCTTTGAAGTGGATTTAGGCGAAGATATGAATTTTTTATACGAAGTTCGCCTCCGTTACTATATTCAACCGTCATTTGCGTTATCGGGTATGGGTACTGAAACAGATGAAGAAAAAAGCGAAGAACAACGCTACTATCGCGCTGAAATTCACTTAAAAGAAGGTGGGCAAGACTACGATGTGATGGGCTGGGCAAAAGAGCAAATCATCCACGATATTCTTGATCAGTATGAAAAACATATTCATTTCTTACACTTATTGGGTAAGTAGTCCTAAAAAAGAAACATTACCTAAAATGTGTCGATAAGAAAACACAGGCGGCTAAAATCATAACCGCCTGTGTTTTCAATCTTTTTTGCTCAATTCTATTGAACTTAGAGCTATCTACCCCCTATCATTAGGGCTTACTGATTGTTATTACCAGATTTCTTATAATAATTTTGCAGGAAGTATTACGTCTTTGCCTTTAACATAATCCCATACCAAGGTGAATATCTTTTTATATATCGAGCTTTCATATTGTGATAGGTGCATTAATAGTTTTGATAGTTCATCCGATGATCTCATGACTGATATCTCCCCCCTTCAGGATACGCTATAAAAACGTGACTAACACCGTTTATCGATATAGTTAAAAAAGCCTTTCCATTAATATATTGTATATTATTAAGATATACACTACTGACTAAAAACGGCATTTCCATTCCAAGGCCCCTCTAAAAATTCTCGTAGTGTCATTTGATAGCTCGTGCTTTTTTGTTGGGATTAACATATCAAAAGCAGGCAAGTACACAATTTAAATTACAGTCTAGGCCGCCCTCCCCCCGGCAGAAAAAACTGAACTAGATTTGACCTGACAGACACCTTATAAATAACCGGTAACTGTAAGGTCTGAGCTAATACATATAAGGCTTCGTCGGATAAACCCTCCTTCAAGTCAAAACACCTCACAGTGGATGAACCGTATATTTCTGCTCAAATGGCCTCGCTGATCCAACAAACCCATTCAAATACTGGAAGCCTCATCAAGCTCACTCAGGTTATCAATAGGAGACTGTTACAAAACTTGAATAATGATTCTAGCGTAGAACCATGTTTTAAATTAAATTAGCTGGTAGAGATATATTTCTGCCTTCGATATAATCCCAAGTTATCTCACTTAAAAATTTAGATATTTCTGGTTTATATGGCATTATAGACATTATTAATTTATCGAGTTCATCCGTATAATTTATACCTTTTATTCCTTTAGCCTCAAATATACTTGCCATGAAAAATTTAGTTTCTTTATTGACACTAAAACCATAGCTAATGTTTTTCGTTGTATTATCATAATCTATTGATAATAAAAATATATTATGGTTTGTAGACACTATGTCCATTCCATGCATCCTTAAATTCGTTAACTTTCATTGTGTACCGTGTTCCTTTAAATGGATCGTTGATTATTACATTACCTCCATTGTCTACGCCTTTAACAACAACCCAATGACCAACTTTATTACCTGAGTCCCACATCATTGCACTCCAAGAACCGGTACGATTTAATGACTCAAAACTTGAGGAAGAAACATTATTAGCAACCCAACCGCTATCAACTTTATTTAGTTTATTGGCAAGTGAATTCATTGATGTTAATTCTGTACCTAATTTAATCTGAGATGTGAAAATATCACGATCTTTTAATATCATTTCCCCACATGCAGCGCCACAACTAGTCGGCGTCACCTGTTTCACTACAGTTGGGTCAACGATTTCATTCATGACATTCCAGTTACCTCCAGCCCCTCCTTTTAATGGTTTCCGCTGAAGAGCCGTGCCTGTTGTTTTGATCAATCGCCCCATAACGGCTACAGCTCGTTCTAATGGTAACGATGTTAATAGTGCAATTGCGTAATCTTTAGTATCCTTGGCCTGTTCTAATGCCATCATAGTATCTGAAACGGGAAGATGCTCTAATATTAACTTTACAGGGTCTTCTCCCCCAGCACCGTTAAGATAATTTTTCCGAATACTACGTTTTTCTTGCTCCGTAAGGCTGCTATCACTCGCTAATACTTTTTCAAGTTCAAAACCACTTGCGAAAAAGTTATCGCCCGTATTTCCAAAAAAATTATGGTAATGGTGATTAAAAAGAAATACATTTTCTGCGGCATTAGCACCACTGTATGCACCACTCGCTTCACCTGTATAAATACCGCCAGATAAAGCCCCAACCACCTTGATTATTTGAGTATCTGCATTTAAATTATTTTTACTTTTGTTATCAAGAGATAGTGCAGCCAATTCAGCGGCTAATGCACCAACAACGGCTCCTTTTACATTGCCACCACTAATTTCTGCACTTAGTGCAGCCAAACCCGCATGACTAAGAGCTTTTCCTGTATGTCCTAGAATATTTCCCTGTTTATCTACATATAAATACTGGAATTTATCGCCTATCAGGTTAGCCCCTTCAGCTTGAATTTGCCCTGCCACATTACTGAGTAGGGCTGTTTTAAAGTTTTCACTAAAGCTCCCACCTTGGATCGCTGTTCCGATGGTTGAGCTGATAGCACTTTGCCCTGCTACACGCTGTGCGACTTGAGTCCAATTTCCATCACTGAGTTTTGGTAAGGTCACTTTGGCTGGATCAGTCGCTTTGCCATATAACGCAATATCAAATCCTTCAAGTGAACCTGCAATAATCATGCTGGTCACAATTGATTTTACGGTATCACTTTCCCCTAGACTGGATAAGGTTTTTGACAGGTTTCCTTTGTTCTCAACTAACGCGACAGAAGCTTGAGAAACGAGTGAGGCAAACCCCGCCTGTGCCGCAGCAGAAGCCATTGACGCTGTTGTCGCTGAAGCCCCCATAGTTGTAGCAGTAGAACTCGCTAATCCACCAACACTGGCGGCTGTAGAGGTTCCATAAGTAGCAGCCGCTACAGCAATGGCAATCACAGCACCTACGACTGGATTAAGGCTTTCAGTTTTTATATCCCACTGGCTATAAGCATCTTTTACAACAGCCCAATTGACGTTTTTGTTATTTTTAATGTCCCCGAGCCACTCATACCCAGGAGTATGACTTAATATTGCTAGTGCCTGTTCGAATGACTGCCCTTCTTTAGTTTTAACATCTGCAGTGATCCCTTTATTCGCATCAACTGTTAGTTTTCCACCAATATGCAATGCAGGTAAAACCCATTTATCTGAGGTATAGCCTTTATTACGTTGGGTG
>NZ_JAALBT010000048.1:0-2986 GCF_011077905.1 Providencia sp. M-27
GGGTATACGGATTTAATGGTTGATGGGGCACCTTTACCCCACCAACCTGATACCATTATCAGATGGTTGATAGATCGACCCCGTAGTTGAGTTCCTCTGCGAAGTCCGGCAGTCCGTAACCGATGGTTTTCTTGTAGAACGGAGAGACCTTCGCGGTCGGGGCCTTCTTCTTGTGCTTCGTGGTGTAGAGCATTCGTGCCCGCATCACCTCGAAGGAGTAACCACGTCCTTCACGGTTCTTGTCCTTGGCCAGTCGGTTGATGGACTCCGTGTAAGCGTTGGTGACGGGCATGTCCGTCTCGAAGTAGGTCATGATCTCTTCGCGCCAGTTGCCTACAGCCCTGACCAGATCGCTCCAGACTTCCTTCTGGCCCTTCGGGATGGTGGCTATCCACTCGTCCAGGGCGGCTTCTGCCTGGGGCCGTGTGGTAGCGTCCCAGATGCCGTAGAAACGTTCCTTGTGCTCGTAGGCGGCCAGCAGTTGTGGGAATGCGCCGGTCCAGGTCTCCATGATGAGGCGTTCCCGGTTTGAGACTTCGTGAGCGCGTTTCAGCAGGATTTTCCGGTCACCCTTGAGGGTTCGGCTCTGGGAGGGCATCAGCTCCTTCCTGAAGCCCTTGCGCACCTTCTCCAGGGCATCGTTGGCCATGCGCACCACATGGAACTTATCGACCACGATGCGGGCCTGTGGCAGCACCGCCTTGACCGCTGCTCGGTAGGGATTCCACATGTCCATGCTGACGATCTTGACCTTCTGCCGGTCTTTCATCTTCACCAGGTAGTTGGTCACCACGTCCTGACGGCGGGTGGCCAGCAGGTCGAGCAGGGTCCTCTCCTCGATGTTGGTCAGGATGCAGCGGTAGCGCTTGTTCAGGTACAACTCGTCAATGCCGAGAATGCGGGGCGTCTCGAAGCGGTGCCAGCGCCCCAGGAATTCGGCGCGGGCGTTGAAAATGTCGCGTACCGTCTTCTCGTCCAGGCCCGTGGTATCAGCCACGTAGGCGTAGGGGTGATTGAAGGCTTCCTTCTCCACGTACTCATGCAACCGCAGCGTCATGCGGAAGCCGTCCACCATCTCCGGTAGCTGGGGCCTGAAGGTGGTCTTGCAGGCCCGGCAGGTGTACCGGCGACGAACTACCCAGAGGGTGACCCGCTTGCCGTGGATGGGCAGGTCACGATAGGGAACATCACGCTTGCCGAACCGCACGAACTCACCCTGCACGCCGCACCCCTCGCAGGCTACTGGTGTAGGTGCTTCAAGCCGAAAATGTATGTCTTCATTCTGCTCATCAGAATCCACCAACTGGTACCCAGGAAGGCTTAACGAATTAATCATCTCCCGCCTTGATCAGAAAAACAGGTAGGTGGCGTAACCGGCAATCATCGCCATAGCAAAAATGACTGCTAAAAACGCCGCTAAAAGCTTCAGCGTGAACAAAGAGCGCAACAGAATGAGCTCAGGCAGGCTGGCTCCGGCACTGCCGATGATCAACGCTAGCACCGTCCCGGCACCCACGCCTTTGGCCATCAGAGCCGCTGCCAGAGGTATGACGGCTTCAGCGCGAATATACAACGGCACGCCGATGACAGCGGCAACTGGAATGGCAAAGGGATTATCTGGGCCTGCATACTGCTCCAATAAGTCAGTGGGCATGAAACCATAGATCACGCTGCCAATCGCAACACCGATGAGCAGGTAAGGCAACACATCGATAAAGTCCGACCAAGCTTCCCGCCACACACCACTGTACTTCCCTTCTTTCTTAACCGTGACAGTGGGTTGACTGTCACAGCATTCGCTAGACGTAGAGACTGTTGTCTTCCTATCAGCCCCGCAAGAAGCCGTCTTCGGAGTGGTGTCGCAGCTGTTGGTGCCGCAACTCGATGCGGTCGATGTAGCACTGCACGGGCTTGCTGATGAACTACATCCACTGCTCTCTTGTGTCGCCGTCCGGCGCACATAACGCTCGAAGCCAAGCGTGTGAAGCAGCCATCCGGCACCTACCGCGACCACCAAAGCGGCGAGCACATAGATAGCAGTAAGTGTCCATCCAAACGTGGCAACCAGCAGGCCGACGACGATAGGATTCAGCAACGGAGATGAGAAAAGAAACACCATCATCGGCCCAAAACCGGCCCGTGCCCGAATCAACCCTTTCAACATGGGGACAGTCGAGCAACTACAGAAGGGCGTTATAGCTCCTAAACCAGCAGCAAGAAAATAGCCTCGCTTCCCACTGGAAGTCAGTAACGCTTCCACCTTGGATGGTGGGATGTGACGTTGAAGAACTCCGACCAGCAAGCTAATGCCAATGAATAAAACCGATAGCTCGATAGCGAGAAAGGCGAACATGCCTAGAGCGTCTTGGAGTTGAGGTGACATTCAATATTACTCCTATATTTCTAGTTTTATCGAAATGATGTACGCAGTCTACTTGCGTTTATCCGACCTGTCAACTATAATTCTAGAAACATCGAATTATTGGGGCGTGCTATGGATCACGAAAAGGTTGCAGCCAGCTTAGCTGAGCTAGGGAATAGTCACCGACTGTCCGTGTTCCGCTTTCTGGTCAAAGCTGGCCATGATGGGGCTTCGGTCGGAGATATCCAGAAGGGGCTGGGTATTCCTGCTTCGACGCTATCACATCACCTTGCGCGCATGGCCAAGGTAGGGCTGATCCGGCAGGAGAAACATAGCCGCACGATTGTCTGTATACCCGAGTATGGGCACCTAGAGAATTTGATCGGTTTCTTACAAGAGGAATGTTGTGCAGGTGTCCGGATTGCGCATGAACCAGAACCGCTTTGACGCTTGCCCAGCTCTCGCTGTCCTCCCTAGTCAGCATCGCTATGAAGACTCAGGCGAAGGTGGAAACAGAAAATTGGCAGTAGAGTAGGCTGAAGAGGATCAATCAGATAATCCGCTGAGAAAGATTTTCTTCTTTACATCTTTGGCATTTTATCAACCAGAAATTCCGGATACCCT
>NZ_JAALBT010000049.1:0-2831 GCF_011077905.1 Providencia sp. M-27
AATAAGCCTTATATCCAAGCATAAAACAAGGTTGTCTAGACTTCTTTTAACAGTAAAGTTATCATAAAACTGAATTTTATTTTTTAGGTAAGTTTATGCATTCTATCCGCATTCGTTAAGACACAACTATTTGCATAGTGACACTATTTTATAATGGTGGGCTTTTGTTGTGTCTTTAAGAATATATGCGGATATATAAAGTAAAAGTATGCTTAATTTATAAGTATGCTTTTAGTGCATAGTTTCCAGTTATAACTTAATTGACTAGCTATTTGTCCACCCTGTGGATGAATAGCTTTTTTTTTGGGAGGACACTGTGATGCTAGCTTTTGTTTTCACCTAAATCCTGTTTGCTGCATAAAAAATTTCAAGAGCTAAACAGGAGTAAATAAAAATGAGTTTAATTATTAAAGCGAGAAACATACGCTTGGATTATGCTGGGCGTGATGTTTTGGATATTGATGAATTGGAAATTCACTCTTATGACCGTATTGGTCTTGTGGGTGATAACGGAGCAGGAAAGAGTAGTTTACTCAAAGTACTTAATGGCGAAATTGTTTTAGCCGAAGCGACATTACAGCGTTTTGGTGATTTTGCACATATCAGCCAACTGGGCGGAATCGAAATAGAAACGGTCGAAGACCGGGCAATGTTATCTCGCCTTGGTGTTTCCAATGTACAAAACGACACAATGAGTGGCGGAGAGGAAACTCGTGCAAAAATTGCTGCCGCATTTTCCCAACAAGTACATGGCATTCTAGCGGATGAACCAACCAGCCACCTTGATCTCAATGGAATAGATCTACTTATTGGTCAACTTAAAGCATTTGATGGAGCATTACTTGTTATCAGTCATGACCGATATTTTCTTGATATGGTTGTAGACAAGATATGGGAGTTAAAAGACGGTAAAATTACGGAATATTGGGGTGGTTACTCGGATTACTTGCGTCAAAAAGAAGAAGAGCGACAACACCAAGCCGTAGAATATGAGCTGATGATGAAGGAACGGGAGCGATTAGAATCTGCTGTGCAAGAAAAACGCCAGCAAGCTAATCGATTAGACAATAAGAAAAAAGGAGAAAAATCCAAAAACTCTACCGAAAGTGCTGGACGACTTGGGCATGCAAAAATGACTGGCACCAAGCAAAGAAAACTGTATCAGGCAGCTAAGAGTATGGAAAAGCGTTTGGCTGCATTAGAAGATATTCAAGCACCAGAGCATTTGCGTTCTATTCGTTTTCGTCAAAGTTCAGCCCTAGAACTGCACAATAAGTTCCCGATTACGGCAGATGGTCTGAGCTTAAAATTTGGTAGCCGTACTATCTTTGATGACGCTAACTTTATAATACCGCTTGGCGCTAAAGTCGCTATAACTGGATCGAATGGAACAGGGAAAACGTCCTTGTTAAAAATGATATCAGAACGTGCTGATGGATTAACCATATCTCCAAAAGCTGAAATTGGCTACTTTACACAAACAGGATATAAATTTAACACGCATAAATCTGTGCTCTCCTTTATGCAGGAAGAGTGCGAGTACACAGTTGCGGAAATTCGTGCAGTATTGGCTTCAATGGGGATCGGAGCGAATGATATTCAAAAAAACTTATCCGACTTATCGGGAGGTGAAATCATCAAACTGCTTTTATCCAAAATGCTTTTAGGAAAATATAATATTTTGCTTATGGATGAACCAGGAAACTATCTTGACCTAAAAAGTATTGCCGCATTAGAAACAATGATGAAGTCCTATGCAGGAACTATTATCTTCGTATCTCATGACAAGCAATTGGTCGATAATATTGCTGACATTATCTACGAGATCAAAGACCACAAAATCATCAAGACTTTTGAGAGAGATTGTTAATGATAGCCAATCTAATCCGAACATTAATTATTGAACTCTTTAAAGGAAATTAAAAATGACAATTCAAGATATTCAATCACTTGCTGAAGCACACGGCTTGTTGCTTACGGACAAAATGAATTTCAATGAAATGGGCATTGATTTTAAGGTCGTTTTTGCTCTTGATACAAAGGGGCAACAATGGTTGCTGCGTATTCCTCGTCGTGATGGCATGAGGGAACAAATCAAGAAAGAAAAACGCATTTTAGAATTGGTAAAAAAACATCTTTCTGTAGAGGTTCCTGATTGGAGAATTTCATCTACAGAATTAGTGGCTTATCCCATACTTAAAGATAATCCTGTTTTAAATTTGGATGCTGAAACCTATGAAATAATTTGGAATATGGACAAAGATAGCCCGAAATACATAACATCTTTGGCAAAAACCTTATTTGAAATCCATAGTATTCCTGAAAAAGAAGTTCGGGAAAATGATTTGAAAATTATGAAACCTTCAGATTTAAGACCTGAAATAGCAAACAATTTGCAGTTAGTAAAATCTGAAATTGGTATAAGTGAGCAATTGGAAACCCGCTACAGAAAATGGTTGGATAATGATGTTCTATGGGCAGATTTCACCCAATTTATACATGGCGATTTATATGCTGGGCATGTACTAGCTTCAAAGGATGGAGCTGTTTCAGGCGTTATTGATTGGTCAACAGCCCATATAGATGACCCAGCGATTGATTTTGCTGGGCATGTAACTTTGTTTGGAGAAGAAAGCCTCAAAACTCTAATCATCGAGTATGAAAAACTAGGGGGTAAAGTTTGGAATAAACTATATGAACAGACTTTAGAAAGAGCAGCGGCCTCTCCTTTGATGTATGGTTTATTTGCCTTAGAAACTCAAAATGAAAGCCTTATCGTTGGAGCAAAAGCTCAGTTGGGAGTTATATAATTTAAAAATATGATTGCTGAG
>NZ_JAALBT010000004.1:0-315766 GCF_011077905.1 Providencia sp. M-27
TTACCATCAGCACGCGAATATTCACATAACACATTGAAAATAAAGGTTAGGTACTATATTAGCACCTAACCTTTCAGTACTGGTTACTCATCTTCGAGATAAGTATACCCATACAAACCATTCTCGAACTCTTCGACAAAGTCTTTTTGCAACTGCTCACTCAAACCCGTGCCTTTTACTTGCTCTGTGAAACTTTCTAATAGGACTTCAGGGACTAATTTAACGTATTGCAGCATATCTGCCACAGAATCGCCCTCTTCACTTTGCAAGTAACGCAGGTTACCTTGGCTATCAACCCAGACATCTATTGCGGCAGTATCACCAAATAAGTTATGCATATTTCCTAAAATTTCCTGATACGCGCCAATCATAAAGAAACCTATCATCGGCGGGTTTTCAGGGTCATAAGCCGGCATTGGCATTGTGGTTTCAACGCCATCACCATCAACGTAGTGGTCAATAATACCATCAGAATCACAGGTGATATCTAACAATACCGCACGGCGGTCTAATGGTTTATCTAACCCTTCAATCGGTAATACTGGGAACACTTGGTCAATTCCCCAAGAGTCTGGCAGCGATTGGAATAAAGAAAAGTTCACATAAAACTTATCAGCCATGCGCTCTTGCAGTTCGTCGATGATTGGACGATGAGCACGATTGCTTGGGTCGAGATCTTGCTGGATACGACGACAAATATTTAGGTATAGCTCTTCTGCCCATGCACGTTGAGTCAGATCTAACACGCCATGTGCATACTGAGTGTGCGCTTCTTGTAAGTCGAATTGGCTATCATGCAACCATTCACGTAATGAACGGCTATTGCCCTGATGCTGCATCGACTCCCAGGTATCCCATAAGGAAATTAATGAACGCGGTGCATCTTCATGTGGCGGTGTTGTTTTGGTAAATTCATTGCGTTCAACCCCAATCACATTGGAGACTAAAACGGTATGATGAGCGGTAAGTGCTCGGCCAGACTCCGTGATCACCGTTGGGTGCGGTAAATTAAACTCTTCACACGCATCCCCAATCGCCCAAATGACGTTGTTGGCGTATTCATTTAAGCCATAGTTGACGGAGCAATCGGATTGAGAACGAGTGCCTTCATAATCAACACCAAGGCCACCGCCCACATCAAAGCACTGGATATTGACACCTAAGCGATGCAATTCCACATAAAAGCGGGCTGATTCACGGACACCAGTGGCAATATCGCGAATATTGGCCATCTGAGAGCCTAAATGGAAATGAAGCAACTGCAAACTATCTAGGCGATTTGCATTGCGTAAAATTTCCACTAACTGTAATACTTGGGTTGCAGCCAAACCAAATTTAGATTTTTCACCACCACTTGCTTGCCACTTACCTGAGCCTTGAGAAGCCAAACGGGCGCGAACCCCTAAGCGTGGCGTGACATTTAAGCTTTCCGCTTCTTTTAACACCATCTCAATTTCAGACATTTTTTCGATAACAAGGTAAACCTTATGACCCAATTTTTCCCCAATTAACGCTAATCGGATATATTCACGGTCTTTATATCCATTACAGACGATAACGGTTTGTGTTTTACCTGCGTTCGCTAAAACTGCCATTAACTCAGCTTTTGAGCCAGCTTCAAGCCCTAACGGTTCCCCAGAATTAACTAATGATTCAATGACTCGGCGTTGTTGGTTAACTTTTATTGGATAAACCAAAAAGTAATCGCCTTTATAGCCATAAGACTCACGTGCGCGTCTAAATGCTGCGTTTATTGAACGCAAACGGTGCTGTAAGATTTGCGGGAAACAAAACAGTGCAGGTAAGCGTAAATGCTCCTGCTCTTCTTTCACTTGATTAACAAGGTCAGCTAAATCAACAAAGGTGTCAGGGTTCTCAGGGTTCGGGCAAACACAGACATTTCCGCGCTCATTCACCTGATAGTAACCACCACCCCAATACGCGATGTTGTACGTCTGACGCATTTTGCGAGCGATATTATCATTCATAATAAACTCCTTTATGGAGGGGTGAGTGACGCGTTCTCCTTCCTGATGTATGTCAGTGAAGACATAACACTGCAAGGCAGTTATGTTGGGGAAACGGCAATACTCAGATTTTAATAAAAAGTGCTTAGAACTTCTAAACAGTGACAATATACGACCTTAAGCTGACAGATTAATGACTCAGCCTCGAAGGTGTATTAAAGATGTGACGGTAACTTCGTGATGAAGTAAAGAATGACAGGAAAGTAAATGCCAAAGTCACGCGGCGGTCCGCATATGACGGTTGGATACTGTTATTCAGTAGATTATGGATCATTACCCATTAACCCCCAATATAACTGTTTACCCTTTTAAAATTTCAATGTGGTAGCACTATTTTGGCAGGTTGACCTGTTGATTTAAGCTATATCACCTTATTTTTTATTGAAATTCAAAAGCTTATAAACATTCCTGATAGATAGCAGTCATTTTATATTATCCTGCTGGTATATAACGGGAAATAACAACCATCCGTTACGGTCGCAGTTTATACATCTATTACGCTCAAAAAGCAAAACCAAAATGACTAAATTGCGATAAAACTTTACCTATTGCTGTTTTATGTCTCTATTCGTTTTTTGTATAAATACAGGTAGAAATTTTTACTGTATGGGACTAAAATAGCCGTCTAGATGTTAAAACATCCAATTATAAATTTGCGAATTCTTAAGGTATTAATCTCATGGCTACACATCTCTTTACTTCTGAGTCTGTATCAGAAGGGCATCCAGATAAAATTGCTGATCAAATCTCTGACGCAGTACTTGATGCTATTCTGGAACAAGACCCGAAAGCTCGCGTTGCCTGCGAAACCTACGTCAAAACAGGTATGGTAATGGTCGGGGGAGAAATCACCACCAGCGCTTGGGTTGATATTGAAGAAATCACGCGCAAAACTGTTCGCGAAATTGGCTATACCAGTTCCGAAATGGGCTTTGATGCCAATTCATGTGCCGTTTTAAGTGCGATTGGTAAACAGTCGCCCGATATCAACCAAGGTGTTGACCGTGTTGACCCATCAGAACAAGGCGCGGGTGACCAAGGCCTGATGTTTGGTTATGCAACCAACGAAACTGATGTATTAATGCCTGCTCCTATTACTTATGCACACCGCTTAGTGCAGCGCCAAGCAGATGTTCGTAAAAATGGCACGTTGCCATGGTTACGCCCTGACGCGAAAAGTCAGGTTACTTTCCAATACGACAACAATAAAATTGTGGGTATTGACGCTGTTGTTTTATCTACTCAACATTCTGAAGATATTCAACAAAAAGACCTGCATGAAGCCGTGATGGAAGAAATCATCAAGCCAGTTCTCCCTGCAGAATGGTTATCAAAAGAGACAAAATACTTTATTAACCCAACGGGCCGTTTTGTTATCGGTGGTCCTATGGGTGACTGTGGTTTAACAGGCCGTAAAATCATTGTAGATACCTACGGCGGTATGGCTCGCCATGGTGGTGGGGCATTCTCTGGTAAAGACCCATCAAAAGTTGACCGTTCAGCAGCCTATGCAGCACGTTACGTGGCAAAAAATATTGTCGCAGCTGGCCTTGCAGACCGTTGTGAAATCCAAGTTTCTTACGCTATCGGTGTCGCAGAACCTACCTCGATTATGGTAGAGACGTTCGGCACAGGTAAAGTTGATGAATCACTGTTAATCCAATTAGTTCGTGAATTCTTTGACTTACGTCCTTACGGCTTAATTAAGATGCTGGATTTATTACACCCTATTTACCAACAAACTGCTTCATATGGCCATTTTGGTCGTTCTCAGTTCCCTTGGGAAAAAACGGATAAAGCAGAAGCATTGCGCGCCGCTGCGGGCTTGTAATTACTTTAGTAAATAAATTACATACAAAAAAACCCATCATTTGATGGGTTTTTTATTGCTCACAATGAACGATTAATTTTTTTGCGTAAACTGAAAAATTGCCATTCCAGCAACCATCGCTAATGTGAATATTATTCCTTGCGTTAATCCCATTCCTGTTAACAATAATGCAGGCCCTGGGCAGATCCCGGCTAGCCCCCACCCCACACCAAATAACACACTTCCAGTGACTAGTTTTTTATCAATCGTTTGATTTGTGGGTATTTGTAATGGGCAGTTAAGTAGGCTAACAGAACGTTTTTTGACCCATAAAAAAGTCATTCCACTAATTACCATTCCAACGGCCATCGTAATTAATAAAGAAGGATCCCACGTTCCAGTAATATCTAAAAACGCTAAAATTTTTGCTGGGTTTCCCATTCCGGCAATGACTAATCCTAGGCCAAATAATATCCCTGAAATTAATGCGATAAGAATAGGCATTGCTTTATCTCCCTATCCCAAAATGGTTAGCTAGAGCGACAGTCACAAAAGCAACGATCATAAAGAGCAATACTGCAACAATGGAACGACGGGATAACCTTGCCATACCGCAGATCCCATGACCGCTAGTACAGCCACTTCCCAGCCGTGAGCCAAAGCCGACAAACAGCCCAGCTAAAACTAAAATAGGTGTGCTGGTCGCAATGTTAACTTCAGGTGTATACGCCAACCATGTAAATAACATTGGAGCGCTCATCAGGCCAATAATAAAAGCCACTTTCCACGCTGTATCCCCCTTAGTCGGTTTCAACAACCCGCCTAGGATACCACTGATACCAGCAATACGACCGTTAAATACTAATAAAATTGCAGCGGCTAAGCCAATCAACACTCCCCCAACCGCGGCAGACAGTGGCGTAAAATTAGCCCAATCTATGGTCATTTCATTTCTCCTTCACGGGGCAATAAAGCTGATATAACGTATTGAGCAGCGTAAATAATTTCTCATCTGCAATCGCATAGTAAATACGCTTTCCTTCTCGGCGCGTCATCACTAAGCCTTCATTACGCAATACCGTTAATTGTTGAGAGAGTGTCGGTTGTAATATTCCTAGCTGCTCTTCTAACTCACTAACGCAGGCTTCACCCTGTGTTAACTGGCATAGTAAAATTAAACGATCTGGATTCCCTAGTGTTTTCAGTAACGAAGCTGTTTCTGACGCGGCCTGCTTCATCGCTAACAGTTGCTGTTCAGAGGTATTATTGTGCATATGCTATGTCTGACATTTATTATATAAAAATACAATATATCTTTTGGTATAATGTATGTCAATTATTGCTTGTTTATGTCCATTACCTTCACGTATCCTTTACCCCATGAAAACAATCCGTGTGCCACTCTTTTTACAGCAACAAGTCATGCGCATATTGCGAGAAAAGCTCGCACTTGCAGAGCACAAACTCGAGCAGTCATTTTCGGAACCAACGGTTAATTACAAGCAACGAGGGACAACCGCGGGGAGTGCTTATTTAAAAGAATGGGAAATCCGCCTTAACCCCAGTTTACTCATCGAAAATACAGAACAATTTATTGATGAGGTTGTGCCTCATGAATTAGCACATCTGTTGGTTTTTCATGTATTTGGCCGCAAAGGTATCGCTCCACATGGCAAAGAATGGAAATGGATGATGCAACATGTACTGGAAGTCACTGCGAAACGTACACACAACTTTGCGGTTACAACAGTAAAAAGTCGAACATTTCGCTACCGTTGTGCCTGTGAAATGACCCATGAATTAACCATACGCCGTCATAACAAAGTGTTACGGGGTGAGAACCAATATTTATGTCGAAAATGTGGGGAAGTGTTAAAACAAGAAGAGATTTCTATCGCTGCGACAGAAAATTAGCTTTTCTGCCGCATCAAGTTTGAGGTGTGCGCTTAAGCAAACTCCGTCATCACTAATTTTGCGATTTCAAAGTAGATAATTAAGCCAGTTCCATCAATAAAAGTCGCAATGAACGGTGCAGAAACAACTGCTGGGTCCACTTTTAACTTCTTCAATACCATTGGAATAATTGAAGAAACAACCGCACTCCACATTGTGATAGCAACGATGGTTAAGCTAACCACAATAGTGACCTCGTGGCCAACACCTAAAATCCACGCACGGATTAATGCTGCACCACCGATAGTCACCGCCACTAAAAATGAGGTGGAGACCTCCTTCTTCAGAACGGTACCAAGGTTGCGTAAACTCACCTCGCCGAGCGCCATTGCACGGACTAATGTCGATGTAATTTGCGTTCCACTATTACCGCCTGTACCAATCAACAGTGGAATGAAAAACGCTAACGAAATCGCTGCTTCGAGTTGTTCTTCAAACGCTTTTAACACTGTTCCTGTATACGCTTCGGCCACAAATAGCATCAACAACCAAACGACACGTTTACGCCATAGAGTTACAGGGCTTGTCGTTAAGTAAGGCTCATCTAACGGGGTGGTCGCGCCTTGTAACTGCGCATCAAGTGTATTCTCATCTTCAATCAGTTCGGCGATATCTTGCGGACGCAAAACACCCATTAATTTGCCAAATTGCACCACAGGTATCATATCTAAACCGCTATGATTAATCAGATCATAAACATCATGACGCGACTGTTCCGGGGCAACAGAAAAATAATTGTGTCGCATGATATCAGACACTAATAAATTTTCAGGTGAAGCTAATAATGATTTGACTGAAAGAATACCATTTAAATAATTGTCGTTGTCGACAACAAATAAATAGGTTGGGATTTGCTCGCCATCAAGATGCTCAATAAGATTTTGTTTCACGCAAGCTATTGAGTCCGCGACAGATACTGGCAAATATGATTGGCTCATATAAGCACTTACTGTTGCATCATCAACTTTTGGTGATTGTGTATTATTGTCTTTGAGGCGTGCGCCTTTCATTGCGGACTGAGCAATAGCAACTGCTCCCGCTTTGTTCTGGGTAGTGAATGTCATTTTTTAGTCCCTATTACTGTTGGTTACTCAAACAGTACTCACATAGGGGCGAAACCAGATGAGAGAATGCAAAAGCTATCTCTTCGTCTCGGTTTTAGCACTATACAACGTATCCTGACTTTAGCAGGAAGTTACATGGGGATATACCTTCGGTCGATATATCCTGTCCTGATCTTGGGCGTCTCTCGACGTCGTCAGATCAGTAACCTATGTTTGTATAGGAGCCTCGCCTAACGAGATACTGCACTTTGGATGCGGCGCGAATTATACCCACTGGTGAATTAATTGCCACCCTATATCTACGTTTTTTTACGCATGGGAAACTTATTGTTTAAGTTCTGTTTAAGTTCATATGAATTACATCCACATAATGTAATAAAATGTAACTAATAATAAAATTAGATATTCAAATTAAAATAAATATATTTAGTTACTTCCCTACAACCAATCCTTGGATAAATCAAAGTAAGATCTGTAATATTATTTAACAAATCTTATCGATAATTAGTCAAAACTTATCCTTCTATTTACCTTACAATACAAAAATAACAACATAAAGGAGTAAGCATAATTAAATATAAACAATACGCTCTATAAGAGTAGATGCAATAACTAATGCCAACTGCTAATTGGTTTTTTATATTAACAATATGCAAATAAACAAATAATGAAATAAGAAAATACACTTATGTCGCTATTTAAATCGACATTGTTATTGGAAAGCATTTTTTTAGATTGTTAATATTTAATATCAAGCATCAATTTAGTATTAAATATTACGGGAATTATCTTAGAATATTTTTTATTTTATTTAACAGTGAAAGTTTTATTATGGATAAAGTAATTGTTGGGATGTTAACAAATTTAACATTTCGCGTAAACGATGAAATCAAAATTGCAGCTATTTCCGCTTTAGGTGATTTCAAAGCAACGATTGAATATAATGATGCCATCATTCGGATCATAGAGTTATGTCAAGATCCAAACAAAGAAGTGGCTGTATCAGCGATTAATACACTAAGTAAGCTATCTATTTATTTTTTACGTGGTTCACTACCAGAACATTAATTACACTCTCATTCTGAGTACTGTAAATAATTACTATGATCTATTTTATAATACTGTCCCATTAATAATCTAATGAGACAGTTTGCGTATATTAAATGGTTTTACGCTATTTCAGTGTTACCTTGTAATTGGCAGCTGCAAGCTAAAACATAACCTTCAGCGATTTCTGCTTCAGTTAATGTCATTGTGCTTGTTGTTGTGTATTTCCCTGATAGCACTTTTGTTTTACAGCTTCCACAAACCCCTGCTCGGCAAGCCGCAATAACGGGCTGTTTATTTTGCTCCAGTGCAGATAATAAAGAAGTACCTACTGGGACTTTAAAATCGACCAATCGTTGACGAATTTTTAACGTAAGAATATCTTCACTATCAACAATATCTGGTTCAGTAGAAAAACGCTCCATAAAGAAATGTTCAGTAGGAACACCTAAATTCGCAGCAAATTGCTGTGCATTTTTCATATAAGGCACAGGCCCACATGTCATTACAATTCGTGAATCAATATCGGGTACTAAAGCTTTTAGTTTCTCTTCAGTTAAACGCCCTTGAGCAACATCGCCATTATCGGGAGTTTCTGGCATGACACACAACTGCAATCGTTCTGGGTATAGCTGAACCAGCTTTTGCCACTCCTGCGCAAAAATAACTTGCTTATCATCGCGAACATTAAAGAGTACTTTTACATGAGAACTCGGACGATTTACCATCAGCCAACGAGTCATTGACATAATCGGTGTCACACCACACCCTGCTGCTAACATCAAATACTGAGTATTTTTTAGATTAGCACATGTGAATTCCCCTTGAGCTTCAGAAAGCCAAAGATAATCGCCCTCTTTAACCGAACGTGTTAACCAATTTGACCCTTGACCATCATCTAAACGCCTGACTGTAATGGATATAAATCGACTTTGCCCGGGTGATGATGAAAGAGTGTAAGCACGCATGACATCATCACTATTTTTAATACTGACCAAGGCATATTGACCAGGTGAATATGTATAAAAATCATGATTGATAAGATTGATTGTCCAGACATCCGATGTTTCTTGGATAATCGAATGAACTTGCATTCTATTTGGACATAAACTGCTTGGCATGGTCATCGCGCTACTCCTTTAAAGGGGGTCGCAGCCCCCGTCTTTCACATCGTTTTTAAGCTTTTTCTATCGTTTTATTGATCATGCAGGTAAGATTTCTGCTAGATCTTGCTCAACCGTCGTAATACTACGCATGCCAAACTTCTCATTTAGCACATTTAATAAGTTTTCAGTTAAGAAACCCGGTGCTGTTGGGCCGGTATAAATATTTTTCACACCCAACGCTAACAATGTTAAGAGGATAACGATCGCTTTTTGCTCAAACCAAGACAGAATCAAACTCAATGGCAAATCATTAATACCACAACCAAGTTTTTCTGATAGATTCACTGCAAGCATGATTGCAGAATACGCATCGTTACATTGTCCTACATCCAGTAAGCGTGGCAGCCCTTCTAATGTACCGAAATCTAATTTGTTAAAACGATACTTACCACAAGCAAGTGTCAGGATTAAGCAATCTTCAGGCACACTACGCGCAAAATCTGTGTAATAGCTACGCTCACCGCGGCTACCATCACAACCACCAACAAGGAATACGTGACGTAATTTTTTCTGTGAAACTAAATCAATCACCGCATCTGCCGCACCTAACAGTGTTTGACGACCAAAACCAACGGTAATTTTGTGCTCGATTTCAGTATACGGGAAACCGGTAAGCGACTGAGCTTGAGCTATCATTGCAGAAAAATCATCGCCAACTAAATGTTTTGCACCCGGCCAACCCACAATACTACGCGTCCAGATACGGTCTTTATAATCTCCAACATCAGGGTCAATGATACAGTTAGAGGTCATCAAGATAGACCCTGGGAATTTTGCAAATTCCACTTGCTGATTTTGCCAACCGCTACCATAGTTACCGACTAAATGAGGGTATTTTTTCAGTTCTGGGTAACCATGTGCTGGCAGCATTTCACCGTGAGTATAAATATTGATACCCGTACCTTCGGTTTGCTCTAACAGCATTTTTAAGTCTTTCAGGTCATGGCCTGAAATCAAAATACATTTCCCAGCGACTGGGCGAACGTTGACTTCCGTTGGTGTTGGATGACCAAATTCACTCGTTTCACCTGCATCCAGAATTTCCATGATCTTGAAATTCATCAAACCAATTGCCATGGCATTATCAAGCAGCTCATTCATATCTGATGGCAATGTTCCAAGCCAAGCCATAATTTCATGATATTGACCATAAACATCATTATCATACTGGCCTAAAACATGGGCGTGTTCCATATAGGCTGCTGCACCTTTTAAGCCATACAGGCATAACATACGTAAACCGTGAATGTCTTCACCGACTTCAGCTTTATCAATATCTAATGAAAATTGAGCCGCCTGTTCCTGCAAGGTTGGAATATCAGTCCCATTTAATTGCAAATTAATTAATGGGTGATTGAAAGCCACTGCACTATTCACAGATAGGCAATGTTTGATTAATTTATCACGTAAATAAATAGCTTCACGGGCATAACCAATAATACGCTCTGAATCAAAGTTGACGTTGGTTAAGGTAGAGAAAAATGCGCGCGGAGCAAAACTATCAATATCATGGTCAATAATACCCAGTGAGCGAGCAGTGACTGCGCTTGCAGATAAGCTTTGCAATACAGCAACTAATAAATCTTGTAGGTCAGATGTTTCTGCTGTTTTACCGCACATACCCTGCGCGTATGCACAGCCATTTCCAGCTGGAGTTCTAATTGTTTGTTCACATTGCACACAGTACATGTTGTTGGCCTCTTAAAGTTGCATTTCAAATACAACATTAAGACTACGCTCTTTATTAGAATAAAAAAGTGGAATTATTCGTTATCTAACGGTTTATTGATCTATATTAATATTCATTGCAAATGAGAACTATTAACAATATTAAAAGTATGCTATTCGTGCTGATTAATTTTATTTTTCACCTTTCTTGCTTAAATTCCCTATTTTGCATTTTATTTTATTCCTGATAACGTTCTTACGATAACTCTTGTTATACTTACCTATAAGTGTTTGTTATTCCATCGTATAAAGAGAATCCAATAAAGATGAGCCAAGTAAATTCAGTAAGTAAATCTATGATGAAAAATAGATTGCGGATTTTTAAACGGTTAAAAGAGTCAGATAAAACACCTGTAAAAATCTTACTACTCGCCGCACTGATTGGTGCAGCAGTCGGTCTTATCGGCTCACTATTTGAATTAGGAACAACTTGGATTAGCAACTATCGCATTCAATCGGTGAGTGAATGGGTTGCCCCTAAATGGTTGATGGTTGTGGGGATGTTTTTTATCTCTGCACTTCTTGCCATGTTAGGTTACTACCTTGTTAAACGGTTCTCTCCTGAATCAGGTGGGTCTGGGATCCCAGAAATTGAAGGTGCATTACAGGATTTACGCCCTGTAAGGTGGTGGAGAGTCATCCCGGTTAAGTTTATTGGTGGATTAGGGACATTGGGCTCAGGCATGGTGTTAGGACGAGAAGGGCCAACCGTGCAACTTGGTGCGAACCTTAGCCAAATGTTCTATGATTTATTTCGTTTAAAAGACAATGAGTCACGCCATACGTTGCTTGCCTCTGGTGCTGCCGCGGGTTTATCCACTGCATTTAATGCCCCTTTAGCCGGTATTTTATTTATTATTGAAGAAATGCGCCCACAATTTAAATACAGTTTAATTTCAATTAAAGCGGTATTTATCGGTGTTGTTACCTCCACGATTGTCTATCGGTTAATTAATGGGGAAGCTATTGTATTAAATATTGGCCAATTTTCTTCTGCGCCAATGAATACTTTATGGCTTTATTTAATTTTAGGATTAATGTTTGGTGTCATCGGTATCTGTTTTAATGGCTTTTTATTGTACTTACAAAGCAAATTTTTAGCATTTTACCAAAATAAAATTTCTCGCTTTGTCTTGATGGGCGGGTTAATTGGTGGTGCCTGTGGTGCAGTTGGTGTTTACCTGCCTGAAATTGTTGGTGGTGGTTATTCAGTGATCCACCAGATGGTTGCAGGCCAATTCACCATCACATTGTTATTCATATTTTTTGCTTTACGGTTTTTGACTTCAACGATCAGCTTTAGCTCTGGTGCTCCAGGGGGCATTTTCTCCCCTTTACTCGCCCTTGGGACCTTATTTGGTGGTGTTTTCGGCTATGCTGCCCTCGAAATATTCCCTAATTACCAAATTGAAGTGGCTACTTTCGCTATTGCTGGCATGGGAGCTTTATTTGCCGCAACCGTCAGAGCGCCATTAACGGGAATAGTTTTAGTTTTAGAAATGACAAATAACTACCAGTTAATCTTACCTATGATTATTACCTGCATTGGCGCCACAATGGTGGCTCAATTTTTAGGTGGCAAACCGCTTTACTCTGTGTTGTTAGAAAAAACCTTAGCCCGTAGCGAAAAAGAAACCGCTCCCCCCGCCACTGACAAACCTTAAATAGTAGAAGTAAAAAGAGTTGCCGACAGTGGCAACTCTTTTATTAAGATAACCTATGCTAGTTTCTTACTTATTTTTTCTTGGCAATGAGTGTCGCAAAGTTTAATTTAATACGGTTACCTTGTGAATCCGTGCGATGTAAGTGACCAGGATTTTCATTATATTTCAAAATATCCCAATCTTTATAGTACCCTTCTAGCTCGCCTGGTTTTAAGAAGCATTTGAATGGCACTAAATCCAGTGGTGCATCTGGCGTTTCAACAGCACACACAATAACGTTAACTCCCCCTGGCAGAGTATGTTCTTGCATATTAGTAATAACATTGGCAATTTTTTCTCTTTGCAAGAACATCAGTACAACAGTGGAAATAATAAGTTCGTAATCCTCTTGTATCTGGTGACTATTAATGTCGTAAACCGCTGTATGAATATTTTCAACTCCGGCTTGTTTTTTAACAAAGTCAATCGCTTGGATATGTTGAGGGTTAATATCTACCGAGGTCACGTCGTACCCCTGCAAGGCAAGATAAAAACTATTGCGGCCCCGTCCTGAACCTAAGTCCAATGTTTTACATGGCTTACTAAGGTGATTCTCACACAAATAGCGCACTTCTGAATGTGGGGTCGTTAGCCCGTGCTCTTTATAAAATTTCAGTTCTGATTTGCATAAAAAATCGAGTTGGCACTCCATGTCATCACTACACGCGGAAATGCGGTGCCAAACCTGAGGCTCAATAATAGGCGGTTGGTTATGAATATCAAAGGTAAAGTGTTGCTCGCTGCCATCTTCATTAAAAATGATAAAGTCTAAAGAGCCTTTTAGCACTTTCAACTGTGCGTATGTATCCTCTTTTGTATTATGGCGCTCTTGGAACATTAACGGTAAGGAATTTTTATTCCAAACTGGCATAGTTTTGTAACACACGAGATCATTCATATCATCACCACCAATAAGTTGCATTTTAAATACATCTTATACCGTTAGTTTGCTATCTGCAAAATATTCATGAATAAACTATCGAGGACTTGATTCATATCAACCCCCTAAAGGTAAAGAAGGCTGATATGCTTTATAAGCGATATTAATAACTTAATTGTTCCGCGCTTAATCCTAAGAATTCAAAAGGTTTTGAAACTACATAACTGTTGGTCGCATCCCCTGAATAGATATGGCTCTGCTCTTCACCAAGGTCCAATTTCTTCACTTTTCCCGTTTCAGCCGAAAAGTCAATTTTTGCTAAATCAGTCCAAAAAATATTTGGCGTTAATGCCGATTCAAAAAAGTAGAGCTGGCGTTTATGGTCAACTAATGTTCGCCAACGTGTAGATGAAATTTCAGGCGAACTTTCGGACGTCAATCCGTAAGGAACGGACACATTACGTACCACACTGAAAACGCTAGCTACCGCTTTATTAGGTGTTGTTTTTTGAGGGATTGCATTAATATAAAACTGAGCACGAGCAAATCTATCAGCGGAACGGTTAGTCCCCGGTAACATGACAGTGCCACCAATACCTTGCCAATATTCCTGCATTGCTAATTGCTTTTCATAAGCCGGTGAGTTAGTCATCACTTGATATTTGCGGCTATGATGAATGACCTGCTTACCATCAATATATTCAATAATTGCGCTATCGCCACTCGCATCTGATAATGATAAATGCAACGTTGCTAGTCTATCTTGTCCTGGAACATTATCCGTTGCGACGACAAGTGGATTTTTTTCTAGGTCAGCTACCGCCTCTTCTACTGTCGCATAATTATCTAGAACATATTGCGCCCATAAAGATATCGACAATGCAGGTTGCTTGTTATCGAGTTGAGGGTATTTTGATTCCGCAAGCCAGAGTAAATTAGCAACAAGGCCTTCCTCGTTCACTCCATCAGTTGTTGAAATGTCATAACCCGAGGCTATCACACTACCGTATTTTGATTTCCATTTTAAAGAGTTAGGCCCTGCAATACCGTCACGCTCCATGCCTCGAGGAAAGATCCATAGATTGGTACCAATATCGTATTTCCAATCCATTGTTCTTCCGGTCATTATTTGTTTATTTTCACCTAAATAAACAACTCGAGTACAAGCTTGACTAACTGTAATCGGCATTGATATCGCTGCAGTTGCGGCAAGTGCTACGATACTTTTCTTAATAAATTGCATGCCATCTCCAAAATAGTTAAAAATAAATTTACATAATAAGCATACTACATAAATACGAACTATTTATGCTCAAAGAATAATGTATGAAAAAAAGTGCGATTAACACAATGAAATATAATAAATAATGACACAAAATGGCACCCATATTAACCAGTGCCATTTTGCGAGAAAGAATTAATTATTTACTGATGAAAATAAAGAACGTAACAATGCGGCTTTTTTCGGATTATCTGGAATCGATAATATTTCATCATAAAAGCTGATAGAAATACGGCAAGCTAGTGCAGGAGATTTCTTCCCAGCCTCTAAATTCCCAAGGATTGCAGTATCTGCACCATACTTTGCAGAAAGACCGCTAGCAAGTTGCGTTAACTCATCCGAATACTCTTTAGAGGACATCAACGTCTGTCTTACGCCTTCCTCACTGGAAATTAAGAGTTCATTAGTTGCCTGAATTTGCTTCAGCAAAACAGCTTGGCTTTTTTGTGGCGGAATAATTTCTGCTGTTTCTCTTAGGTGCGGAAACAATGAATAAAAACATGTTTTTCCTGTTGGATCTTCTTCCAATAAGACTTTCAGGTAATCATTCACTCTACTGGTAAAATTAATCACGGAATCATCAGAGGCATATTCCATTCGTTCGAGTACTAACTTCATGACATTTCCAACAACCTGATCAAACAGTTGGCGGCGTAAGTCTTCATTAGCTGGGTCGTACTGTGTAATTAAGTGCTCAAAACTTTGGTAGGTTTCAGGGCTTATTTTCTTAACCGTCGCGATAATCGGCAGTTCTTTTTCTACTTGAGCAAGTGCTTCTGAATGAATGGCACTATTATTTTCTGTAGATAACACATTGTTATCTTTACTTAACCAATAAAAACCGAATGCAAATGCAATAAAAATAATGCTAACAATTAATGCGGTTTTACGTGAGTTATTTGTATTCAAAGTTACCCTGCCTTTTCTTGGTAAAACGGTTCCCCACAAACACTTTCAAGCTGATTATAGATTGCAAAACTAATTGAATATAATGTCATGGCATCTAAAAACGCTAATCTTCACGTATCTAAAGCGCTAATCCATGAATTGATCTATAAAAAGTGATAATGCTTATTTTAGCTTGTATCAAAGTCGTCTAGCTATAGGAATAAAGGAAATTGCGAGGTTAAGACGAGGGAATTTGCCACAAAGAAGCAATTTATAATACGTTGGATATAAAAAAACCTTCAGGATTCGAAAGCCCGAAGGTTTTTTATGGCAAAAATCTTATTTAACTTGAACACCTTCAACTGAAATTAACAGTTGTGCTTCTTGAGATTTAGGCCCCAAATCAGATTTGATGTTAAATTCTTTCAACTTGATATTACCTTGAGCTTCAAAACCTGCACGGTATCCACCCCAAGGATCTTTACCTTCGCCCATTAATTTAGCATCTAACGTAATCGGTTTAGTGACACCGTTTAACGTGAAATCACCCGTTATTTTGTATGCTTCACCGTCTTTCTTCACTTCTGTTGAAACGAATTTCGCTTCAGGGAATTTTGCTGCATTTAAGAAATCACCACTGCGTAAATGTTTATCACGCTCTGCATGGTTAGTGTCAATGCTGCCAGTCTTGATAGTCACTTCAACTTTATCTTTTGATGGATCTTTTGCATCATAAGTAAAAGTCCCATCAAAGTCTTTAAAACTACCATATACCCAGCTATAACCTAAATGCTGAATACGAAATTCAATAAACGCGTGTTGGCCTTGCTTATCAAATTGGTAAGTTTCTGCTAATGCTGAACCTGCCGTTAAAAAAAGTGCACCAGTAGCCAGACCAAGAACCGTTTTCTTCAACATAATTATCTCCACGTTACTTATCGGGGTTAAAACCCAATATTCTTTTTAATGTAATATCACGATCAAAAAAGTGATGTTTAAAAGCTGCAAAAGCATGCAACACTGATAATAAAACCACTGCCCAAGCTAAATATAAATGAACTTCACCTGCGGTATCCGCTTGTGTTGCAGCACCAGTAAATAGTGCAGGTACATCAAACCAACCAAATACACTGATAGGCTGTCCATCAGCGGTTGAGATTAAGTAACCGCTGATCAAAATACTGAATAAAATAATATAAATCAGAATTTGAACAATAATAGAGCTAGCTTTCGTTAATTTACTGTAGCTTGCTAATGGCTTCGGTGGCGGTGAAATAAATCGCCAAATCACACGAAATGCCATAACAATAAATAATAATATTCCTATACTTTTATGTATCTCTGGAGCTTGATGATACCAACTATCATAATAACCTAGTGTCACCATCCATAAACCTAAAGCGAACATTCCATATACGACAATTGCGACCAGCCAATGTACGAGCAAAGAGATATGCCCATAGCGGCTTGCATTATTTTTCCATTGCATGATAAAAACCATTTAGAGAAGAAGGTAATATTTTATTAACTAAGCCGTAATAATCATAAGGTGAAATTAATTTTATTCCTATCCCAAAGTTAAACAAATATTTTGTTGAAGATATTCAAATACGATCAACATAATAAAAAATAGATTACTATTTGATTTTGTCTAGTTTTAATTATAAAAGTTGAATAAAGATTCTTCCACTTTTGTAAATGGTCGTAACTAAATACTTAGTTCATTTATTTATTAATTTCAATTAAATCTAACTTATTCCTAATAGATATAAGCTATTTTCGATAAAATAACATTTGTAGGTCTGCCTTTTTCCCCATACATTGGTATTCTTCCTTTTAATATTGCGAACTGACTGATAGGTTAAATACTATGTATAAACTTTGGATAGCAAATAAAAACTACTCTTCATGGTCATTGCGCCCATGGGTTTTACTAAAGGTATTACAAATCCCGTTTGAAGAAAATTTGTGTTTATTTGAAAACGGTAAAAGCAGCCATGAAAAATTCAGTCGTTTTTCCCCTACCGGTTTAGTCCCTTGTTTAATCGATGAAAACCAAACAATATGGGATTCTTTAGCCATTTGCGAATATATTGCAGAAGACTTTCCTCAAGTCTGGCCAAAAGATCGCAAAGCCAGAGCATGGGCTCGAAGTGCTAGCGCAGAAATGCACTCAGGTTTTAGTGCACTACGCCAGCAGTGTCCTATGGATGGTGCTCATAATGCACCACTTAATAATATTTCAATTGAATTACAAACTGACTTAAACCGCTTGCAGAAATTATGGCAAGATGGGCTAAACCAATTTGGTGGCCCTTGGCTTGCAGGTAGTGAATTTACGGCTGTAGATGCTTTTTTTGCACCAGTTGCCTTCCGAATTCGCAGTTATCACTTACCTGTAAACCCAGCGGCTAAACAATGGGTTGACCGAATTTTAGTTTTACCCGCAATGAAAGAGTGGCATGAAGCCGGCTTACAAGAGCCGAATATTGAGCATTAAAATGGGCGAATAAGGAGGCAATATGTGCCTCCATTTTATTTGATTAGAAAAAAATCACCTGCTCGAACATCAAAATTAATATTTAACCAATTTGCTGGCTATTCAAACCACGATAGGTTATTTAACAGACAATTAACCGCCTATAGCTTTTCATCCCAAGGGTCTGACGTCATCACGTCGCCAAGTGGTGTATGTAATGTAACTTGTTCATTTTTAAACCACTCAGCTAATGAAAACCCACCTTTAGGGGTTTCGATATGAATATCAATTGGGCAATAAGGAGTATTCGCCTTAATAGCAAACTCAGCAAAATCTTCTTTTTCTTGAGGATGTGGGCAGCGAATGACCACATCAAGGTCGCAGTCTGACAACATACTTTGAATATCTGTCGCTAAAGTGTAAGCACAACTCCCTGTAACTCCCCATTGCCAAGGCCATTTAGTCTGTGAAATTATCCATAAAACTTGAACTGGCGGTAATGCAATAAACATAGAACGTTGTAATTCAACTGAATTAGCAACCAGTGACTCAACATTCATGATATGAGTGATCGCCGATTTTTCAATCTGAGTGGTCACACGTTGATGTGGTTTTATGCCTCTGATAGCAACTGTTAGCTTGTTATTTTCTGCTTTATCTCGATAAACAGTTAGAGGGAGTTTATTATTCCACTGTGAGGCGACCCATTCTGGAAGTGTATCTAGCGCAACGTCTTCATTACTACCAACCCAAACAAAATCATGCGGATTAATTATTTGCATTTTATTCCCTTTATGATTGCTACGACTGCTCCCCCCTATTATGCCTTTTTTGTCACATAAAAACAGAATATCGCAACCAACAATTTCACTGATGCCATTTAATGATAACTTGTCATAAATACTGAGTTTTCACCTTGAAATTTCATACCATATATTATCTAATTATGTTATTAATTAATAAGTTAGGTATCTTTTTTTGAGCATCGCATTATGAGAACGTTTCCTGCTATCCACGATGGCGTTATTTTTACCAGTTGTATGTTTTTTAGTGCCGCAACCGCTTTTGTGATTTTAGATGCACAAGCCGCAATGTGGGCAACATTCTCAACACTGTATTCATTCAATTTATTTAATGCGGCAAAAGAATATAAAAACTATGCCTACACGGCTTGTTGTTTGTTGATGATTTTAGTGGCTATTTTTATTGGCGATACCTTACGTCTCGGTACAGCATATTATATTTATCTCGCTATTTTTTCGTTCATTTATTACCAACTGTATGGCACAGATCCCGCGATGGATTTAACCATGAAGTTTATGATCATCATGTCAACAATTGGGACCATATTACCTGATATATCGAAGAGCTTAGCGTTAGGCTTTATTATTGGCAGTGGAGTCACGTTGATTACGTATTATGTCCTTAGCCATAAAATGACACGCCATAGCGTAATTACGAGTGCTTTAGTTGAACAAAATTTGTTTACCTTAAGAAAAAACATTATTCCACGTTCAATGATTTATACTTTCGGGTTATTACTCACACTAGCCATTCCACGCAGTATAGATCTAGGGCACTTTTATTGGACATTACTGACCTTCGTTTTTGTATTGCACCCAAAATCACAAAGTATCGTTAAAATTACTTTGCAGAGGGTCTTAGGCAGCCTCATTTCTGTCTTATTACTATATTTTCTGTTCAATTTACCCTTTATGCCATACATCGGTTTAATTGCAGTTGTGGTATTCGCCTTTTTAATGCCAATGAGTTTTCATCACGGATATACATTTATGACATTTGTCGTGACAAGCTTAATTTTGTCCATTCTTGAGCTCGTTGTATATTGGCGTCACCCAACCTATGAACTATTGTTTGACCGCGTTCTTGAAACTGCCTTAGGGGGAGCCATCGCCATTATGACGAGTATTATCTTGAAGTTATTTAGAGAAACAAAATAAATTTAGGTATAAAAAAAGCCGGTAAATATTTACCGGCAAAGATAGATAACAGAACTTAATTCACATATTACTGTTTTGACTTACTTTTCACGGTGTTTAGCAGCATAGGCTTCGCTATTCACCCAGTTATGGTCTTTTTCCCATGTAAATAACCACTTACGTGTTGGCCCTGCCATCACATTAAGGTAATAGTTATCATAACCCGCCACAGTCGCCATTGGATGATACCCTTTCGGTACCATGACAACATCTTTGTTATACACCGCCATACACTCATCTAACTCTCGGTCATCCGTATAAACGCGCTGCATGCAGAAACCTTGAGATGGGTTTAAACGATGATAATAGGTTTCTTCTAGATAAGTTTCATTGGGTTCATTATCGGTGTCATGTTTATGACTTGGATAAGAACTAGTGCAGCCTTCGTCTGTAAAGACCTCCACAACTAATAAGCTGTCAGCCGCTTTATCATCCGGCAAAATATTATGCACATAGCGTTTGTTATAACCATGGCCACGTTGTTCCGCACTAATATCATCAGGGCCAATTAAACGAGTTGGATACGTTCCTTTTCCTTTAGCCTTACAAACTGCCAATTCAAGGTCAGTATCTGCGATGACTTCAGCAAACTCTTGTGCTGTAACATAGACCGCATAAGGTTTTTTGCGTTCGAAAGGCTCCATACGGTCGCCAATATTTTCAAACGTTTGATTAGGCGTTTTAATCGTCGCTTTCCCCGCCACCAGCACTAAGCACATTTCGTTTTCAGAAGCAGGCAAAGAGATTGATTCGCCTTGTTTTAATTCAAATACATCAAAGTGAACATATCCCCAGCTAGCAATTTGTGGAGTGATATGCTGAGTACGCTTATGTGCATCTGGAGCATGGTATTTCGACAGTAATTTTGACATAACTTTCCTCTGACACTTTTTAGGTTATAGATAGGTAATTCTTTTCAGCCACTAACCTTTTTATCAATTAAATATTTCAGTTTGTGGCTAGAGTTGGCAAACGAAGCCAACAACGCCACAGACTGAAATATGACGACGATTTAGATTAAACCTGCATCCTTAGCAAACTTAGACAGATTTTTATAACCCAGTGTGGCATAAGTCAATGGGTGTGCAATCGCAGGGTCTTGCTCTGCTTCAACCACTAGCCAACCATTTTCATATTGGCTATTTTTCAATACTTTAAACACTTCGGGATAGTTAACACAGCCATCTCCAGGTACCGTGAACACCCCTGCTAATACTGCATCTAAGAAGCTGGTTTTACGGTTTTTAACATCTTTTAGGACATCTGCACGGACATCTTTGCAATGCACGTGATTGATACGTTTTGCCCAACGTTTTGCCACTTCAACAGGGTCTGCGCCAGCAAAGGTTAAATGGCCAGTATCTAGCAATAAACCGACCTCATCACCCGTGTGCTTCATTAAATTATCCACATCCTCTGCAGACTCGATCACAGTTCCCATATGGTGGTGATAGGCAATTTTCACACCTTGAGATAACGTATATTTTGCGAATTCAGTCAGTTTCTTGCCGTATTCTTCCCATTGGTCGGCTGGGAACAATGGACGCATATGAACAGGTTTATTTTGATCGCCATGAATACAATGGGTCACTTCCGCAAAAACCATCACTTTAGCGCCTAAATCACGCAATAACGCTAAGTGCTCTTGTACCGCTTCAATTTCTTCTTCCACACTGCGAGATAATAATTCTCCCGAATACCAGCCTGAAACCAGTTGTAAGTCATGCTGTTTTAAAATCGGCCCTAAAATTTCCGCTTTACGTGGAAATTTATTACCTAACTCAAAACCAGCGAAACCTGCTTGACGGCCTTCAGTTAAACATGTTTCTAGAGACGTTTCTGCCCCTAAAGTGGGTAAATCATCATTCGTCCATGTCAACGGGTTGATACCAAGTTGGATTGCCATGATGAAGCTCCTGTGTAGGTAAAAGTAATATTATTTACGCTGACGCCATAGGGCTATCAGGTTTAAGTAATTAGTTTTGATTTTCTGTACCAGCTCATCGTCATTGATTTCACCTTTCATCCACTCCAACGAAGGCTTACCAAATAAAGTCCGGCCAACGGCAAATCCTTTGACGATTGATTTCCCTGCTGCTGCATTGAAACCAGCTTGTAACTCAGCTTGTGGTGCATCAAGCCCTAAGAGCACGACACCGCGGCAATAAGGGTCACGTTCTTGAATTAATTGATCAACGGCATCCCAGTTTTCCGCTTGTAGTGGTGGCAATTTCCACCAGTCAGGCTTGATACCTAAGTTATAGAAGCGTTTGATTGCGCGTAAATACAGCTCATCGTTGCGTTCCATATCTGCGGGCAATATCACCTCGAGCAATAATTCATGCCCTGATTGGCAGCATGCGCTATACACTTCTTGAACGGTTTTTTCTTGCTCTAAGCGCAGTGGATGGTTGTCTTCTGGGTGGAAAAATACCAAACATTTCACAATATGCTCTTTTGGCCAGCTAATCAGCTGAGAGCCGATATTGCCATGCTCTAAACATAATGGTCTTGAGGCAGGTAGCTCGATTGGGCGGCCTATCCACCAACCACGTCCGGTCACATCATTCAATACGTCTTGGCCAAATGTACTATCACAGAGTAACCCTGCTTTCCCCTGCAGATTTGCCTCTTCGGCCACTTCACTACTAGCGCGGTAAATCAATTTTTTCAGGGTTGGAATGCAAGAAATATCAACCCCTGCGAGGCGTGCCATGTCAACAAATTGAATGCGATGGTCGAATGCCATGACACAAAGTTCATTCCATTGTGTGCTGCGTGTGGTTACACGGTGCAAATGGTTAAGCATCGGGTCGAGATCTGGGCGAGGAACTGCCGCAGCACGTTCAAGGTAATTATCTAACTCGATTTTTGTTGGCATTGCAGGCGCACAGCCATGGCGCGAAACCACTAAAGCCCCACAAGCATTCGCGTAGGCGCAGGCTTTTTCCCAACCATCACCGTTTAAATAACCGCGTAGTAGGCCAGACATAAATGCATCGCCAGCACCTAATACGTTAAGTACTTCAACTCTCACACCATGAACGGTGATCCCTTCGTCCAGCGTTTCAGGGATCGCACCGCTAAATACGGAGCAGCCAAGAGAGCCACGTTTACACACCAGTTCCGCACCCGTTAATTGGCGAATGTTCTTGAGTGCTTGTACAGTATCCGTTGTCCCACCTGCAATATGAAACTCCTCTTCTGTCCCGACAATCAAATCGAACATCGATAACACATCTTGCAGTTGTTGCGTGACACTATCGGAAGCAATAAAGCGCGTTTCACCATCACCCAAAGAGGTCAGCCCCCATAAGACTGGGCGATAATCGATATCAATAGCTGTTTTGACGTTATTACGTTTAGCATATTCCAATGCTTTCAATACTGCAGCGCGAGTTTTTGGATTAGATAAATGCGTTCCTGTAATTGCCAAGCAACGTGCGGATGCAATATATTCTTCCGTAAAATCATTTGGCGTAATCGCCATATCAGCACAGTTATCACGATAAAAAATTAATGGGAAAGTATCCTGATCTTTGATCCCTAAGATAACTAATGCCGTTAATCTGTCTTTGTCTGTTATAAGATGGCTGGTATCACAACCTACACGCTGTAATTCCTCACGTAAAAAACGCCCCATGTGCTCATCCCCCACACGGGCAAGCATTGATGATTTCAATCCTTGTATTGCAGTGCCGAATGCAACGTTTCCTGAAGAGCCGCCTAAATATTTGGCAAACGAGCTCACATCTTCTAAACGAGAACCTATCTGTTGTCCGTACAGGTCAACGGCAATACGGCCCATACAGATAACATCTAACTTCTTCTGCTTATCCATTAATTACCCCTTAACTACAACAGAATTAATTGATTTCTTTAACGTTAACCCAACGTTGTTCATCATATGAACGTGCTATCGCGTCTAATATTCGTGATACTTTCCAGCCTTCTTCAAAATCAGGCCACATTGGTTGCCCTGTTGCAACACCATCAATTAAATCGCGTACTTCGACCGTTTTTTGGTCATTGAAGCCAATACCATGACCCGCACCATTACAAAATGGCGCGTAATCTGGGTGCTCTGGCCCAACAAAAATGGTTTTAAAGCCTTGGCGGTTGCTAGGTTCATCATGACGATAGAGCTTTAGCTCTGCCATTCGTTCTTGAGTGAAAGACAGCGTTCCTTTGGTGCCTGTCACCACATAGGTTAGCCCCATTTTACGGCCAGCTGCGATGCGTGAAGTTTCAATGACGCCCATGGCGCCGCCAGCAAAACGTACCATGGCATGCGCTTGGTCTTCATTTTCAACCGTAACCATAACGGTTGAACCCGCCTTTTCAGGACGCTGTTTAATCACAATTTCCATATCACCACAGACGGTTTCAATATCGCCTACTAGGAATTGCGCCATATTGATAATGTGTGCAGATAAGTCCCCTAAAGCACCTAACCCTGCTTTTTCTTTAAAACAATGCCAGTGAATTGGCGCGCTAGGGTCAGCCATATAATCTTCATTATGGGTGCCATAAAAATGGATAACTTCGCCGATTTCACCATTAGCAATAATTTCTTTGGCTAGTTGCGAGGTGGGGTTTTTCATATAGTTAAAACCCACTAACGTTAGGACGCCAGCCTTTTTAGCCGCTTCGACCATTTCTTTGGCATCTTCAGAATTGAGCGCTAATGGTTTTTCACAATAAACATGTTTACCATGCTTGATAGCTTCCATTGCCATTTCTTTGTGCAGGAAATTAGGCGAACAAATATCCACTACATCAATATTTGGATCTGCAACTAATTTGCGCCAGTCATCTGTTGCACGGTTAAACCCCATTTCCTGAGCTCGGGTTTGTGCTAGCTCAGGGGTAATTTCTGCAATCATTTCGCGAACCAATTTCCCCTGCAATGGAAAAACGGTTGGAGCTTGTGCATAAGCAATGGCATGAGCTCGCCCTATATAGCCAGTACCTATCATCCCGATACGGATCTCTTTCATCTGTTCTACCTCTCGCTCATTTCCTGTAGTGCAATGGCTGGCCCAATATTCGTTCCAGATTTTATTTCAATAATCATGTTATACGGAACATTCATTTCATTTTCAATATTATTGGAAATATTAATTTCATTATGTGATCTGACGTTAACTTTTGATGTAATTAGTTAATATATAAGAAAATAAACATTCAATTCAGAGGAATAGAAAACAATAGGGACGTAATAGAGCGGAATGAAATGAAATAGAATAACTAAAAATGAAATTTATTGAGTATGGGATCCGGCAAAAATCCCATACTCTCTTCAAAAGCAAAAACTAGCGATGAAGAATACTTAAAAACTCTTCCTTACTTGACGTCAGAGACAATGCATTGGCAATAAATTCATCACTAAAAATCAATGCTATTTCCCTAAGTACATCAATATGTTCCCTTGATTTTGCAATCACACCTATTGCGATAAACATCACATTGGTTCTGTCCCATATCACACCATCAGGGAATTGAAAAATTTCAACACCAGTATGCAAGATAATATCATTGGCCGACTTAGGGAGATGTGGCAATGTGATACCATTCCCCAAGAATGTTGATATCTGTTGTTCCCTTTCCGTTAAGAAATGGACACAGTCCCTATCAACATAACCTTTATTTTTAAATTCCGTACCAACCATTTTGAGTACTTCAGCTTTATTTCTTGCCTGACAACCTAAATGCAAATTACTTGTGGTTAGTTGTTCTATCATATCCAACCCTCGATTAAGTTAATTAGGTATATTCACACCACCAATAAGTAATAATTACATTGATGAGAGCTCTTCTTCTAATTGCTCTAATGATTTGTTTGATGTTTCTGGCAATAACTTCACCACAAAAACGATAGCTAAGTAGTTTATTACCGCAAAAATTAAGAATACTGGGCCTAAACCAAGTTCTGCTTGTAATACAGGGAATAAATAACTCACAATCGCATTCATAATCCACATAAAGAAGACCGAGATCCCCATGGATAACCCGCGGATTTTAAGTGGGAATAGCTCGGCAAGAACCACCCACGTTAAAAAGCCCATCGTTCCTTGCATAACCCCAACAAATACCGCACCAAGTAACCAAATTAATGTGGCTTTAACATCCCCTGTTAAGAAGTAATCTGTTGCTGCAATCAATAAGTGTAGCGATGCCATTAGTGCAAAACCACCAACTATCAGTGTTTTACGCTTAAATCTGTCGACAAGGAATAACACCCCTATCACCATACCACCAACAGAAAAAACACCATTTAATACGTTGAAAACTAAAGAGGTTTGCTCAGAAAAACCCGCTGTTTTGAGAATTTCTGTACCATAATACATAATAACGTTAACCCCGGTCGTTTGCTGTAATGCCGCCCACACCATCCCAATTAATACCAATTTAAAAATCCAAGGCGTATTAAAAATTAACGCTAAATTTTGTTTATTGGCATTCGGATGACGTTTAGCTTCCGCAGCTTCAACATCTAACAAGGTCACGATATCTTCATATTCTTGAATGGCACGCTTTTCAGGGCGAATTTGCTTTAGTATTTTCAAGGCTTCTTCACGACGGTTTTTACTCATTAACCAACGCGGGCTTTCAGGCGCTTTCCACATACCAAATAGCAGGCACAGTGCGGGCACAGCTTGTACTAACAGCATATAACGCCAAACATCAGGAAGGTGGCCCCAAATTGAACCAATAATCGCATTGATAGCAAATGCCGCTAACTGCCCGATAACAATAGCAACTTCATTTAGCCCGGTGAGTTTTCCCCGCATTTCAGTCGGAGCCACCTCAGAGATAAATGTCGGTGCCGTCACAGAGGCCCCCCCCACCGCAAAGCCCAATATAAACCGAGCAATAAGAAGAATTTCAATATTTGGGGCTGCTGCAGATAAAAATGCCCCAAATAAAAACAGAAATGAGAGATAAAGCAAATAAGTCCGACGTCCAATAAAATCTGCTACACGTCCACCACACACACTGCCTAATGCCGCGCCCACTAATAGGACACTCATCACCAGCCCTTCCGTGGTTGGCGTTAAGCTCATGTTTTCTTTCAATGATGAAAATGCACCGTTAATGACGCCTGTATCATAACCAAATAGTAATCCACCAAAGGTTGCAACCAAGGTTATTTGGTGCAACCTTTTTCTCTGTTGTTGATTGAGATTCATGATTAATGACATATTATTACCTTATTATTTGAATCATTATGTCTTACCAAAAAAACAATTTTTCAATATTTAAATAAATGTTTAATGTTAAAGATTAAATAATGAAATGATTTCTGGCACTCTGGTTTGAATCGCTACTTTGCTAGCTTTAGGCCTGTTCTATAAACTTATTAAAAATAGTTTTCGCAAATTTAAAATAATAAATACAGCAGCTAAATTAAAAAAATAAGATTACAACAGCCTCAATTAATCTCTGTTCATTGAAAGCCTAAAGAGTATTAAATAAAATGTAAGGTCAATATTTTATATATTCATTGATAAATAAATATATTCACTATTGCGGCCAAAAAGCGTTTTTTAACCGCAAGTTTATAACCAAGTTAAATAGTATTATCGTATTAATTACAATTTAACTTCTTTACCTGTTTTGAGTGACTCCAGTGCTTTGTCTGCAAGATATAAAGCTAGCTCGCCATCGGTACCTGTCGTTTCAGGCACCGTACGACCTGCTAAGATATCAACAAAATGCTGCCACTCTGCTTTGTATGCTTCGTGGTAACGTTGCAGGAAAAAATATTCTGGCTTAGCAGATAAGCACCCAACTTCACTTAAAAGCGCAACGCTATTCTCTTTGATATTTCCTGCCGTTAATAAGCCCTTTTCACCATGCAATTCAATCCGTTGGTCATAACCATAACCTGAACGACGGCTATTAGAAATTGTCGCCATTGCACCAGATGGGAATTTTAAGATAATAAACGCGGTATCAATATCACCTGCTTGACCAATAGCAGGGTCTACAACATTACTGCCTTGTGCGTAGACAGAACAAGGCTCTTCACCAATCATAAAGCGAGCCATATCAAAATCATGAATAGTCATATCTCTGAACATACCACCAGAGACTTTGACGTATTCTGCGGGTGGTGGTGATGGGTCGCGAGACGTGATAATTAAAGATTCTGCTTTACCAATCGCGCCTTGTTGGAATAAATTTTTCAAGTGGCGAAATTGAGGGTCATAGCGACGGTTAAAACCAATGAACAGTGGAACATTATGGTCTTTCACACTTTTTAAACACTGTTTCACACGCTCAAGGTCTAGATGAACCGGTTTTTCACAGAAGATCACTTTTTTATGTTTAGCGGCTAGTTCGATTAAATCAGCGTGAGTATCTGTGGCTGATGCAATTAAGACACCCTGTACATTAGGGTCTTGCATCGCTTCTTCTGTCGTCTGCACTTTTGCTTGGTATTTTTCAGCCAAGGCAACCGCATTCGGTTGGTAAGGGTCGATGACAGAATAAAGTTTAGTTTCTTTATGGCCGGCAATATTAACAGCATGAACCTGTCCGATACGTCCTGCGCCGAATAGTGCTATATTGAACATTCAAATGCTCCTTGATACCTTAAATCCACTATTTGGATATTATGGAATATACCAAATAAAACATTCATTTCAATTTATAATTTTTTGAAAGTTATATTTTTGGGCTCTGGATAACAAATGTTATATTAAAGTGTATTTTTAGTGTTATTCAGATCACAAATTGACAATGTAAGCGAGAAGCATTTAACAATAAAGTCTGTGTTTGCTGGCATATTAATTTTTCATAGCCTCTTTTTTAAATTTTCACTCACCCCAAATAAAACATATATTTCAATTATGCATTTTTTAAACTATAAGAATCATAAAAAACCCAACCTAAGCTGGGTATATGATCCAAATAATTCGAGTTAAACGTAGGCGACTAGCGTAGCGCAGTTCCCCATGCAACTTGAAGTATGACAAATATAGAACGACAAGTAATAACCACTATGTAAATTAAAACCAAAATGTAAATTAAAACCAAAGCAATCCTTGCTAAATTTCCAATAACTACCCTACTTAGTTACATCAGACTCATTAAGAAAACGAAGAACATTCCTCGACGGTAAAACACCGTCGAGTTATTTCGATAATATAAAGCACTACCGCAATAGATTGATTAATAAAGACGAACTTTATGCTCAATCATTTGTTTAATTTTTTCAGCGGAAGCAACTATTTGAGGCTTTTTAGAAACTTGTGCTGTTCCTGTCCTCCACCACGCTTCATAGCCATCTGTCATTGTTTTTGGGAGTACTTTAATATCAATCAATACACAGCCTGAATGAGATTTAGCGTCTTCCAGGGCCGCAATCAATTGTTTCTCATCATGTACCCGATAACTTTTACAGCCATAACTTTCTGCATTTTTGGCAAAGTCCACCTTCACTAACGGCCCATCCATCAAGCCCGTTTGTGGGTTCCTGTAGCGGTTTTCTGTACCAAAACTCCCCATTCCTTGGCTCATCTGCAGGTTATTAATACAACCAAATCCTGCATTATCAAACAGTAAGATGGTGACCTTGATATTCTCCTGAATCGCGGTTTGTAATTCGCTGTGTAACATCAAATAAGAACCATCTCCGACCATCGCATAAACAGGTTGCTTCGGCGCAGCAATTTTAGCCCCAACAGCGGCCGCAATTTCGTACCCCATGCATGAATAGCCATATTCAAGATGATAGGTATCTCGTTGTTTTGGTAGCCAAATACGTTGTAAATCACCCGGTAATGAACCTGCTGCCCCGACAATAATGGCATCGTCTTCCATGTATTGTTGCATCAAACCTAATACCCGTGTTTGCGCCAGCTCTGTACCTAAAGTTTTACTGTATTCTTCGAGCTTATCATCAAGATGGCCTGCAATCTCAGGAACAAAATCCAATGGGCGATACTGAATACTAAATAATCGTTCTAGCTCATCCTTCCACTGTTGCTTAGCCTGCTGAATTTCATCCCCCCATTGAGTTTCATAGTGAGGATCTTTCAATTTTATACTCAGTGCTTGTAATGCTTCTTTGGCATCCGCAACCACTTTCAATGCATCTAACTTACTTGCATCAAACTCCGCAACATTGATATTCAAGAACTTCACATTTGGATGACTAAATAAAGACTTTGATGCGGTGGTAAAATCAGTAAAACGCGTACCGACACCAATAACTAAGTCGGCCTCTTTAGCTAACAAGTTTGCGGCTAACCCACCTGTTGTCCCAATTCCCCCCATATTCAAGGGATGGCAGGCAACCACAGTACTTTTACCCGCTTGGGTTTCACCAAATGGAATCTGATAATCTTCAGCAAATTGCAAAAATGCTTCGTGAGCTTCAGAGTAACGTACACCACCGCCACACACAAGCAGTGGTTTTTTCTTACTGCGGATCAAATTTACGGCTTCTTCGATACTCACCGTCGTCGGTGGCCTACGCTCAATACGATGAACCCGTTTTTCAAAAAAGTAATCGGGGTAATCCCACGCCTCACCTTGAACATCTTGCGGAAGGCAAATGGTTACTGCACCAGTATCTGCAGGGTCAGTTAACACTCGCATCGCATTGATCATGGCCGCCATCAATTGCTCAGGCCGTGAGATCCTATCCCAATAACGTGAAACAGGACGAAAACAGTCATTGGTGCTTATTGTTCCGTCACCATACTGTTCAACTTGCTGCAAAACGGGATCTGGCTGACGTGTTGCAAAGGTATCGCCTGGTAGTAATAACAGTGGGATGCGATTCGCCGTTGCTGTTGCTGCAGCTGTGATCATATTCGCAGCACCAGGGCCAACAGAGGACGTAACCGCAAAAATTTGTTTACGTTTTTTTTGCTTTGCAAAGCCTGTGGCAATATGAGCCATGCCTTGCTCATTGCAACCTTGGTAAATACGTAGATGCCCAGGCGCCTCTTCGAGCGCCTGACCTAACCCCACAACGTTACCATGGCCAAAAATCGTAAATACCCCCTGAATAAACGGATACTGCTCACCATCAACATCAACGTATTGTTGGTTTAGAAATTTAACCAACGCTTGAGCTGTCGTCATTTTCTGCTTATTCATACGGGTCTCCGTTTATTCCATGGTAGGCATTGTGAAACTACTTTCATGGTGTTCTAAGCGAACGCTTGCAGGCCAACGGCTAGTGACTGTTTTCATGCGAGTATAGAAGCGAACACCATCATTTCCATGTACATTTAATGGACCAAAAATAGAGCGTTTCCAACCACCAAAACTGTGGAATGCCATCGGTACTGGAATCGGAATATTGATGCCAACCATTCCCGCTTGGACATTTTCTTGGAATTCACGCGCAGTTTCACCATCGCGGGTAAAAATCGCTGTTCCATTACCATATTCATGTCGGTTAATTAGTTTCAAACCTGTTTCGAAATCTGGAACACGCACCACCGCTAATACAGGCCCAAAAATTTCTTCTTTATAAATGTCCATTTCAGGGGTGACATTATCAAATAATGTTGGCCCTACAAAATAACCATTTTCGAAGCCTTTAACTTTAAAATCACGGCCATCAACCAATAAAGTCGCACCTTGTTTTTCACCGCTGGTAATATAGTCACAGATTTTAGCTTTATGCTGTGCTGAAATGACGGGTCCCATGTCATTTTCTTTGCCTTCGGTAATACCAGGACCAACGGACATTTTAGCAATTTGGCCTTTCAAGTTAGCAATGAGTGCATCTGCTGTTTCATCACCGACTGCCAAGACGACGGATAATGCCATGCAACGCTCACCTGCAGCGCCAAATGCCGCGCCCATAATAGCATTAGCTGCCTGCCCCATGTCCGCATCCGGCATTAAGATACAGTGATTTTTCGCACCACCGAGTGCTTGGCAGCGCTTGCCATGAGCAGATGCCGTCGTGTAAATATATTCAGCAATAGGCGTTGAACCAACAAAACTAACTGCCTGAACTTCTGGCGCAGTTAAGAGCACATCGACAGATTCTTTGTCCCCTTGAACAACGTTAAATACGCCATCAGGTAAGCCAGCTTCTTTTAACAATTTAGCTAATGCTAAAGCTAAAGAAGGATCTTTTTCTGACGGTTTTAAAACAAAGGTATTTCCTGTTGCAATAGCCACAGGGAACATCCACATCGGTACCATTGCTGGGAAATTAAATGGCGTGATCCCCGCACAAACTCCCAAAGGCTGCATTAATGAGTGGCTATCAACCCCTGTAGCAACATTGGCTGAGTGCTCACCTTTTTGTAAGTGAGGAATACCACATGCAAATTCAACAACTTCCAAGCCACGAGTTAATTCACCTACCGCATCAGAAAAAACTTTACCGTGTTCTTGTGATATTAAACGCGCCAGTTCATCCATATTCTCTTCAAGCAATGCTTTAAATTTGAATAAGATCCGAGAACGTTTCAAAGGAGAAAGTTTTGACCATTTAGGAAATGCTTTATTCGCAATTTCAATGGCTTTTTTTGTTTCATCGGCACTGCTAAGCACAACCTGAGCACTTTGCTCCCCCGTTGCTGGGTTGAATACGGGCGCAAAACGCCCACTTTTACTGGATACTATTTCACCACCAATAAAATTATGAATCTGTTCCATGTTGCCTCTCTTTAGCTGACAGAGTTACCTAGTTACTCAATGTATATGAAATATTTGTTTCATTTACAACTAAATTTGAAATAACATTCAATTTATGTGATCTAGACAAAGTTTTTATGCAATTTCTAATAGTGACGAAAAAACACCAGACTTAAACTTACTTTCACCACTTATTTATTGGCTATTTGGCTGTTGTGTTGAGCAAAATATGTCTTGCTTTCAATCAAGAAAACAAGAGAACAAATTGATGTAAGCTGTTCAATTTATTATCCCAAATTCAAATTATTTTGAGATTTCAAGAAAAGAAAATTTTTAAATATGAACTAAGTGTTTCAAAAAGATTCGACTAACGCCGTAAAACAACTACAATTAGAGCCAAATTCTGGAGGTTATATGTCAAGTGCATCAAATTTAAATGAGTTTCAAGAGCAGGTTCGCTCGCGATACGACGAATTAAGTAAACGGCTACAGCAAGTGGCACGCTACGTATTAGACAATACGAATAGCGTCGCATTTGATACTGTCGCCGTCATTGCAAAAGAAGCGAAAGTTCCGCCTTCGACGCTGATCCGTTTTGCAAATGCTTTTAATTTCAGTGGGTTTAATGAAATGAAACAATTGTTTCGTATGAACCTTGTTGAAGAAACCGCCAGCTACACCGATAGAGCGCGCATGTTTCGTGAAATGGATGGCTCTCAAGAACTAAGTGATGATCCTTCACAAATTTTGAAGGAATTCGCGCACTCTAACGCCCAAGCTTTGCAACAAATGGCAGCTAGAACTCCCGCAGATGATATCGAAAAAGCGGTATCGTTATTAGCGAACGCACAAAATATCTACATTATCGGTTTGCGTCGCTCATTCAGCGTTGCAACGTATTTGAGCTACGCCCTTAGCCATTTGGAATGTCGCCCAGTACTCATTGATGGACTTGGTGGGATGTTCAAGGAGCAGATCAGCCGGATCAGTGAAAATGACGTTGTTATTTCAATCAGTTTCACACCTTACGCCTCGGAAACGGTCATGGTAAGTGAGAAAGCAGCTCAAGCAGGCGCACAACAGATCGTTATTACTGACAGCCAAATCAGCCCGTTGGCAAGTTTCAGTGATGTTTGTTTTGTTATCAAAGAAGCCCAAGTAGATGCATTTCGTTCGCAATCAGCCACCTTATGTTTAGCACAATCACTGACAGTGGCATTAGCCTATCGCCAGGGCAGCAGCTTAGTCTAAGTTATACGGCTCTGTAATTAAACACCTCCATTAATTCAGAGCCCCTTCCAATCCTCTCCCTCATTAACATAAACGTATTTATTGAATGTTAATTAAGTTTCATCTTTTTCTTGGATTTGTGAATCTCATCAGAAAATACAAATTCTAAAAAGACAATCAAATGAAATTATTATTTCACCCTGCTATGTTGGGATTATATCTCGCGTTAGATAAAACCAAGAATGAGGGCTAAGCATGTTAAATACACACTTTCTTTATTTACTCGGCCACCTTCGTTTACTTGAAGAACAGCATTCTGTCACGTCAATTAATCGCTCTGGTATTGGTTTAATCGGCACAGCACCTTATAACCAACTTTATATTGATGCGATAAAATGCTGCACCCATCATAGTGAGCTAAAGTCAATTTGCCATTTGACTCCATCACTCCCTTCTATGACTGACTTTATGTGCCAAAAGAAAAAGATAGAAGAACTGATCAATAATGATGATGTTGATTGCATCATAATGACATCCACTTGCAGTGATGAGTTACTAAAATTTGCTATTCAGATGGCTGTAACAGCAGGAAAAGATATCCTATTAAATGATATCCCCAACTATAGTGAAAGCGAATTGAAGGAAGTATTAAAGAAAGCAATATTCCATGACACATTGATTAACTATAGCCAGCCTCTTAGCTTTGATTACCAGTTCAACCAAATAAAAACGTCATTAATGTCTAAACGTGGCACAGAAACAGGGTTATTACGTATCGTAACACACAGAATATTAGAGACTGAAAACCAATTGCCATTCAATACATTACGAAACACTATCGCAAAAAATATAGAACTATTGTTATCTTTAATACCTGATGTTGTACTTTCAAACCCTGCGATCCAATACTCACATCCCTTCACGAAAAGAGCTGATGGCGATGTATTGATGATTAACTTTCGCCAAGAAGGTGGTTTATTGATTTCATTTGAAATCTTTTTCAATACAGGAAAGGTTTCAGACAAACTGTCTTTAAAACAATGTAATAACCGATATGAAGTAGAGAAAAATCTCCCTTTTAATGAAAGAAATCAAGAAATTAATCAAAATAATTTTATTGTAGAGCAACTCGACCAATTTGTTTTAAGACTCGGTAGCAACACAAAGTTAGCTAAGATTAATCAATGGAGTCGCGCTAATGAACTAACAGATAAAGTAATAAAACAGCTAAATACCTATGGATATATTTGATTTCTATAAAATATAAAGATAACCCTAATAGTAACAAGTAATATTATTCTACAAGTAAATAATGCAATATTATTTGTAACACACCTAAATCACTTATAATCAATGTATTGAGCTATATGTACCACCATTTACATTTACGACGCCATATAAAAAAGACGTAGGATCAACATTGAAAAGATAAGCAAATTGAAATAATGAATCAACATCAATGCAACTTTCGCCAGTCTCGAATCGATTCATTTCTTCTTCTGTTACACCGATTAAGCTTGCCATTTTTTCTATCGATATTTTATGGTTTTCTCGCTGTTTTCGGATTTTTATCCCTAGCATTTTAGCAATGCTTTCCTTGCCCATAATAACCTCTACTAAATATTAAAATGAATATTATCAACCGGTGCGTAAATTATCACCAACCGTAAATTTATAAATTGACTTAAAATAATAAAACTCTGATTAAATGAATCGTTTTAAGACAATCCATTAATGAAAAACAAACAGAAAAACCAGATAAGCAGATGATATAATTAGATTATATCTATTTCATTGTTACATTTTAGTTGTGATGATCATCACATAACACTTTAAGACCCAATAAAGATAGAAACTAGGTTATAGTCAGTCACCAGCTAATAAATTGTATTTCCAATTTAATTTAAATTCTAGCTTACATTTCCAATTTGATAAAACTATATTGCCAAATTTAATGTTATAACCTTAGGAAATTCGTGACAATTTGTATTCATCCGTATCAATAAGTTTCCACAAAGCAATTATAATAAAGAAAATTTTTTTTCATCATAAAAAAAGACGTTTTTTTTTATTTATTAGTCGAAATAACAAGATTAGATTCAGGTAATAATAATAAGACATTCTATATTACGCTTATAAGGTTAAAGCACTTTTAAGATTAGTAAGTTACATTATTTCAATCTTATTTTGAATCTCTAAAATAGATTACTATAACAGATCGTCTTAGATGTAAATAAAATTATGTCTCACACTTATGCCATATTCATTACTTTCAGTCTATACACAGTATGTAAAAATTAGGCAAATTACGTAAACGCCTAACAAGTGTATTTAAGCATTCAATCTAACCCCTCCCTTATCAAAACTTACTTAACTTCACATCTTTTTAATAAAATTGTCAGTTAGCATGCTATCCTATTACGAGCACCTATGAATACTTACCAGTCATCACACTGAGTTATTATATGACCTCTTATTTTATTGGTAAGTAAAAGAGACCTGAAAGGATAATCATGCTACAAGAAAGTGTTATCAGGGAAATCATTCTCTGGATAGAACAAAATTTAGAATCTCGCCTATCCCTAGATACTGTTGCCGATAAATCAGGATACACAAAATGGCACTTTCAGCGCCTATTTAAAAACCAAACAGGACTCGCACTTGGCTCCTATATCCGAGCAAGACGTCTTTCTTGTTCTGCTGTCGCATTACGGCTAACAAATGACAGCATAATGGACATTTCTCTAAGATACCGCTTTGACTCGCAACAAACTTTTTGCCGCGCGTTTAAAAAGCAATTTAATCTGACCCCTTCTGAATATAGAAAACGAGAAGGATGGAAAGTTGAAGGGTTCTGTTTACCTTTACGAGAGAGTAAAGAGCTCAGTGTTCAAGTTAAATTGGCTCAGTTACCCGCAATCAACTTACTCGGAACTAAGCATCGTTATACTAAAGATATTAATGAGTGGAACCTAAAAACCGATGAACTGCGCCGATACTATTGGAGGGCTTTTTTTGAGAAAAACCCTTATGTCACGCAGCATTTATATGCTATCCATGGTATTGACCAAAGCGCTAATGCAGAAGGGCATTTCCTATATACCACGGCTCTAGATGAACAAGATGTTAGTATTGCGCTTCCGCAAGCAACTAACTTACAGTTACCCTCAGGAAATTATTTAGAAATCAAAATCACTAGTAGCCTTCATGGTATAGATTATAATGATATTATCTATACTGCTTATGGGAAGGTGCTTGCTGAAATGGATATCGTCCGTGGTGAAGGGCCAGATGTTGAGCAATATGTCCTAAAGTCTAAACCCTCTTATGAGGCATTCATTAATGATTCACGCCATTTCATTCAAGAACTAAATTATTATATTCCCGTTATTATTTAACGACTAGATATTTAACAACTAGCTATTTAACAACCAGCCAGCAAGCAACCCACACAAAAGTTGTATGGGTTGTTGAGCTAATAATTAAAAAGTCACATTCATCTTTGCCCAGAAATTTCTCCCTGGTTCATTCACTGGCACGTTGGATGAATAGCCAAAACCGCTGTTTCCAGCTAAATTAAGGTGCTCGCTATAGGTTTTGTCAAAAAGGTTATCAACACCTGCGCTTAATTTCATGTTTTCATTAATTTTATACGCTGTATTTAATGAAAAAATTGTGAAACCCGCACTTTTGCTAAAATCTTTACCCACTACATTACCATCATTAATGGCAACGCGATTTTGGCGGCTCACGACTCGTACTAAGCCTGTCGTGGTCCAATCGCCTTTTTCCCACGATAAGCCAAATCGGCTTTCCAACGGTGGCATTTGCGGTAATGCCTTTCCATCTGTACGGTTTTCGCCCCATGAATACGCAAGGCTTGCATCCGCTTTCCACTCATCACTGAGTTTTTGTGCAACACCGAGTTCTCCTCCCATAATTAACGCATCCACATTTTCCACCTGGCTCATTCTTGGATTTGTTGCGCTATAACGGAAGAGAATAAAATCATCAACACGCCCTACATATGCAGAAACCCATGCATTGGTGTCTTCATGGCTATATTTAGCTCCAATATCTAGCTGAGTCGTTTTTTCAGTTTTTAGCTTATCAAACACATTATTGCTACCATCCGGGCCGAGTTTAGGCGAGAATAATTCCCAATAATCAGGAAAGCGTTCTGTATAACCGACACCTGCATATAACATAACAGGCGTACCCGATAAAGAATGCTCATAACGCGCAAAGCCTGCTGGCATCACAGTATTACGCCCTGAAGAACCTACTCCTGTATTATTTTCAACTATCACGCGGTCTAAACGTACCCCGCTGACCACTTTGCCTTGCTCAGTTGGATGCCAAGTTAGCTCGCTAAAAACACCATAATCTTGAAATTGTGCATCTTTTTTCCAGCTATTGTGATTGTTTTTTCGATGCTTATTGGTTTGCATGTCTGCGCCGACACGCAGTTCATAGTCTGACCATAACCATGTTCCCATCGTTCGCCCCCCCATGGTTTCACGGTCAACTCGCATTTTCATTGGCATATTCATCATACCATGGCCACCATGCCCCATATGACCACCACTCATTCCGCCACCTGATGGAGAACGAAGCGAGTAGTTATCCATTATATGGTCGGCATAATTGTAATAGACATTCGCTTCAATTTTATCTAACACATCGCTGAGATTACTTTTCTCAAAGCGCAATCCTAAGCTTTCGCGTTTAAACTGAGAGCCATCCATTCCCCTCCCCGCATAGCGAGCTTCCCCATCGCCTTTACCTGCAGTCAACTCTAATAATGTGTATTCATCAGGAGTCCAACCAACCGCAATATCAGTATTCCATTTGTCCCATTTAGACGGTACTTTGTCCCCATTACCATCTTTATAATCATTAGAACGTGACTTATTGCCAATAACGCGAATGTAGCCAGACTCATTACCTAAACTCACATCTGCATTGCCATCCCAACGCTCATTAGATGCGGCTAAAACACTCGCGTTTCCTTTCATTCCTGCTTCAGTAAATAGCGGTTTTTCACGTTCAAAACGGATGGTTCCCGCAGAGTTCCCAGGCCCCCATAAAACAGTTTGAGGGCCTTTAATCATATTCAGTACATCAAAGTTTTCCGGTGAGATATAAGATGTAGGCGCATCCATACGAGAAGGACATGCACCTAACATCTCGCTATCATTGGTCAAAATACGCAAACGCGAGCCGAACATGCCACGGAAAACAGGATCACCGTTAGTCCCACCGTTTCGTATTTGTGAAAAACCCGGAATAGTTTTGAGATAATCAGAACCATCACTCGCAGGGACGGGCTGCCTTGGTGTTTTAGGTGATGTCGTAATCGTTAATGGTGAATCAACTGGCGCAGTCACAATCATCACTGAGCTATCTGAAATTGGGCTTTGGTTGATTTCAGTTTTAGCGGCTGTAGATGCCGTAAAAATTGCACTAATTACCAGTGTTGCAATAGGAGCCACTTTAAAAACGTGTGTGTTCATTTTTTACCTGTTTCTTAGAGTATAGCTACGCTGCTTTCGCCTCTTAGCTTGCAAATACATTTTCAGCCCTCAAGGGGGAACCTCTTAAAAATCAAAGAAATTCAAGATGAACGAAAACGCTTTGCACAATAAAAGCAAAAGTAGCAATTTAATTAATTTGAAAATTTATAATATTAAGAAATCAGGAGATTGGTGGGGCTCGAGCGAGATGTAATGACCATGGTCTAAATAACCAAATGTGAGTGCAACTCTCAAAGGGAATAAATAGAGTTAGCGTGGCAAATTGCCGAATAACCGCAGCAATAAGTAAGATAAGAAATGGGAAGTGGATCAATAATTGGCAGTAACCACATGCAATATCTTCCATCGGAGACTGCCCTATCCCCGTCATTAACATATGGTTCATTGGTATAGAAACGTCACAGCCTTCAGACATAGGCATACTGTGATGCGAATGCATAGAAGAGTCTACCCTCTCACTTTGTATATCTGTACAAGTGTCCATATGCACCATGGACTTAGAAACCAAAGGTGCAATAAACAACATTGCAATGGCAAGCAAAGCAAGATAAGCGGATAGCTGTTTGATAAAAGGGCGCAGGTGCAACGTTTTTCCGTCATCTCAGTATGAATTTTATAGTGCGGAATTGTATCTTATTTGGAAGGGTGTTGTTATTTATTTTCAGAATTAATGTTAACCACAGCGCAGCATCGCATACAAAAGACTAAAAAACAGACAATTGCTGATTAAAATCAATCTATTGATTAAATCTCTATTCTCAATACAACAGATTGAAATTAAAGTAAATAATAAGCTCATTATTTACTTTAACATTATTTGGCTATTAACCATCTAACCCTAGCGATTTAGATGAGACCATTTTGTGTTAACCATTACCTTGGTTATCTCTTCTTTAGTTTGAATTGGCTTGAGTTTATCCAGTTCAATCCAAACCGTTTTGGTTGATTGAAATCGGTTATCTGGCGTCAAACCACTCAATTTAATCTGTAAATATTGCTCTTTTTCTTTATCGCTAACACCTTGTTTAAATTCTTCATAAGCAACTATATATTTTTTTACTTCCTTACCAGCTAACCCTTTTCTGAAAGTGACCAAAATTTTATAGCTGAGATTTTCGTTAAGAAAACTTTTAACCACATCGGGGAGTGATTGATATGCGGCAATCTTGTCGTCTTTTGCTTTTTGAATATATTGTGGGCTTCTTGGAGCCTGACTTGGCTGATAATTAGGTTGCGCTCTCGCTAATGTCCTCTTTTGAACTGGCGTCCTGTGGGAGCGATTTAGATTGCTTGGCTCCGAAACCGACCGATTTAATGCCAATGCCCCTGATATATTTTTTTGATGAATATTTGAAGGATCTGAATAGGCATGTCTTAAAGTAAAAACACGAGTGGGAATTTTTGACCCTTTCCGGTCAATCTGCTTTTTTTTAATACTTTCAGCAAATTTATTTAATTCTAGCTGCTGATTCACAAGCTTTCTTTTAACTTCTTTATCTAATGGGCGTTTATTCAAACCTGATACGACTGGGTGAGAGATATTGGTTTGATGATAATTACGCATTAGTCGAGTGGCCATATTGCTTCCTTTTATCTAGTTATAAACTCAAACTATATTAAAAGAATTGATATCAGCTATCTTTAACAAACCGAAGTAATCAAAATCGTGGATTATAATATGAAAGGGAGTGTTATACAGGCGAACACCTGTATAACACTATCAGTGAAAAAACTTACTTATCGGAAGGCTGCCCTTTCTTTTCATGCACCATCATCAGAGCTTGTTCAACACTGCGCTCGATAATAGGACGACGTTGATCATTCTCTGGCAGCAGTTTTAGCATCATTTGCCAAGCAGAAATGGCTTCAGCGTAGCGTTCTTGCTCAAATGCATTGAATGCAAAAATACTCAACGCTTTCACATTAGTGCGGTCTTCTGCGATCAGCTTTTTAAGTAATTCTGCACCTTGGCGGTTATCTTCAGGATCAGAAGAGCGCGTCAAAACCTCCGCATATCCCATCACTACATTTTCATTTTTAGGGGCTAGGCGATAAGCACGGCCATAGGCATCGGTTGCCATAGTAGCATTCCCCAACACCATACCAATACGGCCTAGCATTTCCCACGCTTCTACATTTTGCGGATCTTCCTGCAGTCGAGTGCGTAACCCTAAAGCAAGGTGTTCCATTTCCGCATTATTGAGTGGCGGCTCAGATGGGTCTAGTGCTCTATCTAACAAAGCAGGGGCTTGTTGATAGGCATTATTCCAATCTGCCACTTTCTCGTAACTGCCTACCTGATAATAAGCCCCACCCGCAACACCTAATGCGATGATAAACCCGGGTAAATAAACCCAATTGCTGGTACGAGAGGCCTCAGGCAATGCTTCCTCATCACCCTGCTCAACCTGTTTTAATCTAACGCGTTTTTTAGAACGGGCAAAAATGATCCAGCCGCCTACCGCTATAGCAACAAATGGTAACCCCCATAGCATCACCGTGAGCGGTGTCAGTGGTGGGTTATAAGTGACGAAGTAACCATAGCGAGCAACCATATAATCAACGATTTCATCGCGGTTTTTGCCTTCTTTCATTAACTCATACACTTTTTGACGCAAGTCCAGTGCAATCATTGAGTTAGAATCCGCAATACTGTTGTTTTGACATTTAGGACAACGCAGCTCTTCGGTTAACTTACGGAATTGCTGCTCTTGCTGTTCATTATCGAAAGTAAACACTTCTGTCGATGCATATGTCACCGTTGCACTTAACGCTAACATCAATAAACCCAATAAATACCTCATTGGTTCGCCTCCTGATTATAGCGCTCCCAAAGGGGTTTAAATTCTTTTTCCCAAACGCGCTCGTCCATTGCCCCTGCGTGACGATAACGGATCACTCCATTGCCATCAATTAAGAACGTTTCAGGTGCACCATATACCCCTAAATCAAGGCCTAACATACCTTCACCATCAAATAAACTCAGAGCATAAGGGTTACCCAACTCACGTAACCACACAATGGCCTTATCCCGTTTATCTTTATAATTCAACCCGACCACACGGACACCTTGTGCAGACAATTTATTCAAATATTGATGTTCTGCACGGCATGTTGGGCACCATGTCGCCCAAACATTCAACAAGATAGGTTGCCCTTGTGTTAGCACATCCGATTCATAATGTTGACCGGGGTTTTCTAGTGACTCAAGGCGAAAAACGGGCACTGGCTTACCAATTAAAGCGGATTCTAATAAGCGAGGGTCATCCCCTTCTGCATTACGCATCAATTGCCATAACAGAACCGCAGCAATTCCTGCAAAAATAATAAAAGGAATTAAGAAGACTTTGCGGTTCATGCTGTTTCCCCTTGTAATTTACGACGACGATAACGTGGGTCAAACAAGCAAAATAACGCACCGATAGCCATTAATACGCCACCAGACCAGATCCAACGAACAAACGGTTTATAATACAAACGCATCGTCCACGTATCTTTAGCAATTTCCTCACCCAATGCGGCATATAAATCGCGAGTAAAACCGCCATCAATCGCGGCTTCGGTCATAACTGCTCGGCTAACGCTATAAAAACGTTTTTCTGGCATTAAAACACCGATGACTTTGTCTTTCTCTTTCACTGAAATACTGCCAATAACGCCTTGGTAGTTAGGGCCATCAGCCTCTTTTACCCCATTAAATACAAAGGTATAAGCACGAATTGAAATGCTATCGCCCGGCTTCATTTTCACATCACGCTCAATACTGTAATTTTGGCTAAAGGCAATACCGACGATGGTTACCGCTAAACCTAAGTGCGCCAGTACCATTCCCCAATAACTTGGCGTGAGCTTGATTTTCTTACTGATGCGCACTCGCATTTCCGCGAACGCAAGAATAGCTATCCAGCACGCCATCATTAAGCCGACAACCGTCAGCGCTTCTACCCTATCTTCCATTAATAATGGCAAGGCAAAAGAGAGAATAACGGTTAATACCGTTGCAATGATTAATAATTTTTTGATAGCCGCAGGGCGGTCACGCCCCCAGCGTACGAGTGGGCCAATTCCAAGTAACAAGGCAAATGGCACCATCAACGCGATAAACATGGTATTAAAGAACGGTTCACCAATGGAAATCGTACCCAGACCAATTTGTTTATGGACCAACGGTAGCAATGTACCGAGTAACACGACTAACATCGCTGCTGTTAGGATAACGTTATTGCCCAATAACATGGATTCACGAGACCATAGCGCATTGTTAACTCTTGAGCGTACTTTGTGCCCACGCAGTGCAAACACCAATAAAGAGCCGCCAATCACTAACACCATGAAGGCTAAGATGAATAACCCTCGAGATGGGTCTGAGGCAAAGGCGTGTACAGAAACCAATACCCCTGAACGGACTAAGAAAGTCCCGAGTAAACACAGTGAGAAAGCAAAAATCGACAATAATAGTGACCAGGCTTTAAACGTGGCTCGCTGTTCAGTAACGGAAAGTGAGTGGATCAATGCCGTCCCCACTAACCATGGCATAAAGGAAGCGTTTTCCACTGGGTCCCAGAACCACCAGCCCCCCCAACCTAATTCATAATAAGCCCATGCGGAACCTAACATGATCCCCAGTGTTAAAAAGAACCATGCTGCCATCGTCCAAGGGCGAGCGAAGCGCGTGAAAGAGCTATCTAACCGGCCACTTAACAATGCCGCAATCGCAAAGGCAAATGCCACTGAGAAGCCGACATAGCCCATATATAACAATGGTGGGTGGAAAATCAGCCCGGGGTCTTGTAGTAATGGGTTGAGGTCACGCCCTTCAATCGGAAAGGCCGGCAGCGTGCGAGAAAACGGATTTGAAGTGAAGATGATAAACAGTAAGAAACCAACGCTAACCATCCCCATGACGGCCAAAACACGGGCGACAATGTCGAGAGGCATTCGGTAACTGCAAATTGCTACCGCAAATGTCCAGCCGCTCATTAATAATACCCAAAGTAATAATGAGCCTTCGTGAGCTCCCCATGTTGCAGCAACACGATACCAAATTGGCAATTGCGTATTCGAGTTATTGGCAACATAAGTGACTGAGAAATCATTAACAACAAAGGCATTCACTAATACTAGGAATGCCCCTGTTACACAGAGAAAAAGTAACCATGCTAATGGACGCGATGATGCCATCAGGCGGGCATCATTGCGTGCCACTCCCCATAGCGGGTAAAAAGACAGCAAAACGGCAAGACCTAATGCCAAACACAGTAAAACGCTACCAATTTCAGGGATCATGATGCATTGTCCTTATAGGCAGCAGCTGGCCTGCGATGGTTTTCCTGCATCGCCTTTTCAACTTCTGGTGGCGTATAGTTTTCATCATGTTTAGCAAGCACTTCTTTCGCTAAAATATGATTATTCTCTTGTAATTCCCCTTGAACAACAACACCTTGCCCTTCTTTGAATAAGTCAGGCAAAATTCCATGATAACTTACGTCCACTTCACCTTCGGCATCATAAACTGTGAAGGTAATATTGACGGCATTAGAGACGGGGTCAGAATCACGTACCACACTACCGGGCATCACCATGCCGCCAACGCGCAAACGCTGCCCAACTTCAGGGATTTGCTGAGTTTCCCGCTTACCGTAGATGATTTCACCGGGGGTATAAAACAAGTCAATACTTGAGCGCAATGCGTAGAGAATTAATGCGAGGGTTAACCCCACGCCAACCAATATGGAACAGATCAACCAAAGTCGGTTACGACGACGAATATTCACACTCCCTCCCTACGCGCTCTTGCTGCTTTTTGTCTTACTTCACGAGCTTGCTGTTGAATAATTGCATTTATTATCATTTTTCTTTGTATGTATGTATGCAAACAGAGTAACAAAATAGGTATTAATGTCAGCGCAACCGCCAGCCATACATAAAAACCATAGCCGCCCATCGCCCAAAACTCACTCCAAGATGCAAATGCGCTAGTCATGATTGACGTCCTTTTTTATTCACAATATCTAATACCCATGGACGGTTACGTTCTAACATCAATAATTGACTACGTAAACGGATTAACGTTAATGAGATAAAAAGAAACAGGTAACCAAGGATAGCTAAACGTAGTGGCGTACGCATAGCAGGGTTGATGCTTTCTTGCATGCGAGTCGAAGGTTGGTGCAAGGTTTGCCACCATTCAACTGAATAATGAATGATAGGTAAGTTAATTACACCAATTAATACTAAAATTGCAGCGGCCTTTCCTGCTGTACGGCGGTCATCAAACGCATGCCATAAAGCAATAATCCCCACATACAGAAAAAACAGAATTAATTCAGAAGTTAAACGTGCATCCCATACCCACCATGCCCCCCACATTGGTTTACCCCATGTCGCACCGGTAACCAATGCGATAAAGGTAAATACCGCCCCGACAGGCGCCATTGCAGCTATCGCCAATTCAGAGACTTTCATTTGCCATACGAGACCGACAAAAGCGGTGATCGCCATGGTGGCGTAGATCCCCATTGACCACATTGCAGCAGGCACATGGATATACATAATACGATAACTTTGGCTTTGGACTTTATCGGTTGGCGCAAAGCCAAATCCCCAAATCCATCCCACTGCTAAACAAATTACACTCAATATGATAAACCACGGTATTAGACGCCCACATAACCGGTAAAGGTTAACTGGGATGGCAAGTTGATGAAGCTTTTTCCACATAGTTTAATTACCCTGATTTATTATATTGTTAGTAAATGCTGCGTGACAGCATCATACAATACACATTAAAAAAGCAAATATATTGATTTAACACAAATATAACTTAGGCTGATCATACTCAAACGCATAACCAGCCTATTTATTGATCATTACTTATAATTCATCGATGTAACTCATCATAAAATGATTACCTTGAATTAAAAGCCAGGTTCAACTTCACGCATGTCCGGCAACTTATGGGCGATCCCTTTATGGCAGTCAATGCAGGTTTTACCATCCGTGATGGCTTGGTCATGCATTTTGGCTGCAACTCCTTTTTGTGCTGTAAAGTCCATATACTCAAAGTTATGGCAGTTACGACACTCTTGTGAGTCGTTATTTTTCATTCGTCGCCACTCACTTTGCGCCATCGCTAACCGATGGTCTTCAAATTTTTGTGGCGTATCAATGATGCCAAAAATTTTTCCGTATAACTCTTTACTCGCTTGAATTTTACGCACCATTTTGGGGCCGAACTCATGCGGTACGTGACAATCTGGGCAAGTTGCACGGACACCACTACGGTTAGTATAGTGAATAGTATCCATATATTCTTCATAGACATTCTCACGCATTTCATGGCAGCTAATACAGAACTCTTCCGTATTGGCCATTTCCATACCCGTATTGAAGCCGCCCCAGAAGATAACACCACTCACGAAACCAATCAGTAATAAGGTTCCTAATGCTAAACGGCTTGGCCTACGCCACCACCGCCATACTCGGCCGATTAGCCCAAACAAACCCTTTTTCTTCGGCTTGTCATCATGTGTTTGCTTATCATTGTTATTTGACATAATTCCCCCTTATTTCCCAAAACCTTTGGATGGGGTAAATGTGTTATCAACAATCGGTGCTGTGTCTGATTGCGGCACGTGGCACTGTAGACAGAAGTAACGGTTTGGTGCGACTTCGCCGAGGACTTTGCCTGTTGCATCCATAAAGTGCGTTGGGCTAACTCTTGGTGCCCCTGTGGTACGATAATTTTCCACGCCATGGCATTGCAAACAACGATTAGTATTAGTGGTAATTTGATAACCTTCAACACTATGTGGGATCATTGGTGGCTGATTCACATAGTTTAATGCCATTCTTTCTTGCTCTTTCGGAATATGAATGCTTCCTTCTGACGTACCGGATACTTCTGGTGATTGGGTCAGGTCTACACCATTAGCAGCCCAAACAAGACTGCTTACAACAAAGGCCATTCCAGCCACCCAACGGCTGATCGTCTTTTTCAGGACAGGATTTTTCATGATTTCGCTCCCGAACTCCATCTTAGTGTTATTTTAAAAACATCCTCAGAACAAACATCGATGCAACGACCGCAAGTGATGCAATCCTTATCTGATATCTGCGCTGGAGCTTGTTTATCTAGGACCGGTGCGCGCAGAACTTGCGGCTCCGGGCAAATGTGGAAACAGTCCATACAACGGCTACAGTTTTCTTTATTTTCCGCTGTAACAACCAATGCGCCTTTACACCCAGCTACGCCATATAGCGCACCTAATGGGCAAAGGTGACCGCACCAACCATGTTCCACAACTAATAAATCGAATAAAAACAGTGCAACTAAAACCAATGCACCGCTGCCAAAACCAAAAATTAAACTGCGCCCCATTAATGAAACGGGATTAAGCCATTCCCAAAGTAAGGTGCCTGTAATCGCAGAGCCGATCAGGATCACCACCAGCAATACATAGCGAATATTGCGGGGTATGGTTGCAGACTGGTTAAAATCAAACTTACGTCTTAACCACGCTGCGGCATCCGTCACTGGGTTTACAGGGCAGACCCAACTACAGAAAATGCGCTTACCCAACAGTGCATAAACCCCAAATACGATAGCAGCCCCAATTAGCGCGGAGATCCCCGGTAAGTAACCACTTGCTAAGCTCTCTAACGTAATTAAGGGATCAGTCAAAGGTACGGTGTCTAACAATAAGCTACTGCTGTAGTTACCATGTAAAATCCACACCCCAAACCAAGGCCCACTTAGGAACATCGCTAACACCAGCAATTGGCTTATGCGTCTAAACACCAACCATTTGTGGCTTTGCCACCAGCCTTTTTTTGCCTGAGCTTCACGTCCGGCATCACGTTTACGATTCGCCATTGTTACCCTCCAGCCAACCAAAGCGGTAATGGTGCCCTAACTCACCTTTTGCCAACGACCTTGGTAATACCTTGATAGCTGCCTCTTCCAATACACAGGCTTGTTCACATTTACCGCATCCGGTGCAGTAGTTGCTATTGACTGTGGGTAAGAAGCGCGCGTGCTTACCGGTTCGGTGGTTTTGTTCCAGTTCCAATGTGATGGCTTCATCAATCAGTGGACATACGCGGTAGCATACATCACACCTTAGCCCTTGAAAATTCAGGCAGTTTTCCTGATCGAGTAAAACGGCTAACCCCATGCGTGCATCGTTAATCGACTCAATGTCTTTATCCAATGCGCCACTTGGGCAAACCTTAGCGCAAGGAATGTCCTCACACATTTCACACGGGTTTTCTCGAGCGATGAAGTATGGCGTTCCAGAAGCCAAGCCTGATGCCAATGTCGCTAACTTCAACATGTCATACGGGCAGGCTTGAACGCATTGCCCACAACGGACACATGCACTGGCAAATGTTTTTTCATCAAGGGCGCCCGGCGGGCGGAGCTTGACGCCACTCGCACGGGACGTTTGTTGCTGAAGCCCCAGCACCACACCAACAGCCGCCAACCCGCCCGCAGTGCGGGCGACATCGCGTAAAAAGCGACGACGGCTGTTCTGGGACTTAGCCTGTTGAGACTTAGCTTTCTGGGGCATGAGCAATTACACCTTTTCCAGTTTAACGGCACATTTTTTGTAATCCGTTTCTTTTGAAAGCGGATCGGTTGCATCCAGTGTTAAGTTATTCACTAGCTGCGCAGCGTCAAAGAACGCCATGTAAACTAAGCCTTTTGGTGGTCTGTTACGGCCGCGTGTTTCAACAATTGTTGTCACATCACCACGACGTGAAACCACTTTGACTTTATCACCACGGCGTAAACCTCTCTCTTTTGCATCGATTGGATGAATAAACACTAGAGATTCAGGGAAAGCACGGTGTAGTTCAGGAACACGACGAGTCATACTACCGGTGTGCCAATGTTCTAAAACACGACCTGTTGATAACCATAAGTCATATTCTTTATCTGGCGATTCAGCTGCAGGCTCAAATGGCAGTGCAAAAATTACCGCTTTACCGTCGGGTTTACCGTAGAATTGATAGCCAGCACCAGCTTCAACATAAGGGTCATTTCCTTCGCTGTAACGCCACTGAGTTTCTTTGCCATCAACCACTGGCCAACGGATACCGCGCGCTTTGTGATAGTCATCAAAATCCGCTAAGTCATGACCATGACCGCGACCAAAGCCTGCGTACTCTTCGAATAGCCCTTTTTGTAAGTAGAAGCCTAATTCACGTGATTCATCGTTAAGTTGGTCTTCTGCTAACTCGCTCACAGGGAACTTTGTTACCGCTTGGTTAGCGAATAACACGTCATACAACGTTTTACCGCGTAATTCAGGTTTTTTCGCGAGTAACTCTTCAGGCCACACTTCATCCGTTGTAAAGCGTTTTGAGAACAACACCATCTGCATTAAGTCAGATTTCGCTTCGCCTGGTGCTTTAACTTGTTGGCGCCAAAATTGAGTACGACGTTCCGCATTACCGTAAGCGCCTTCTTTTTCTACCCACATTGCCGTCGGTAAAATCAAGTCAGCGGCTAACGCACTGACCGTTGGATAGGGGTCAGAAACCACGATAAAGTTGCGTGGGTCACGCCAACCAGGCATACGCTCTTGGTTGATATTCGGGCCCGCTTGCATGTTGTTGTTACACATAACCCAGTAAAAATTCAATTTACCGTCTTTTAAAGCACGGTCTTGGGCAACGGCGTGTAAACCGACTTTTTCAGGGATCGTCCCAGCGGGTAGTCCCCACACACCTTCGACTTTCTCACGGTGTTTTTCATTGGTAACCACCATGTCAGCAGGTAAACGGTGCGAGAACGTACCCACTTCACGTGCAGTACCACACGCGGATGGCTGGCCTGTTAATGAGAATGGCCCACAACCCGGTTGAGAAATTTTGCCTGTCAGTAAGTGCAGGTTATACGCTAAGTTATTTGCCCAAACACCACGAGTGTGCTGGTTAAAGCCCATGGTCCAGTAAGAAACCACTTTAGTTTTAGGGTCTGCGTAAAGTTTAGCTAACTCTTCTAACTGATCTTTTGGAACACCCGTCATTTCTGCGGTTTTGTCTAAAGTATATTCCGCAACAAAGGCTTTATATTCATCCCACGTCATTGGCTCAGATGCATCAGAACCTGCATTTTTCGCGTTTTGTTCGAGTGGGTGAGTTGGACGTAATCCATAACCGATATCTGTAGCACCACGACGTAAATTCACGTGTTTATCGAGGAATTCCTGATTAACTGCATTGTTTTGAATAATATAGTTTGCAATATAGTTCAGGATCACTAAGTCAGATTGTGGTGTAAAGACGATGCCGTTATCTGCTAATTCAAAGCTACGGTGTTTGAAAGTCGATAACACGGCAACACGCACGTCAGGGTTAGACAAACGGCGGTTAGTAATACGAGACCACAAGATTGGGTGCATTTCTGCCATGTTTGAGCCCCAAAGGACAAACGCGTCAGCATGCTCAATGTCATCATAACAGCCCATTGGTTCATCCATACCGAAAGTACGCATGAAGCCCACTACCGCAGAAGCCATACAGTGGCGTGCATTAGGGTCTAAGTTATTAGAACGGAACCCACCTTTGAACAGTTTTGATGCTGCATAGCCTTCCCAAACTGTCCACTGGCCCGAACCGAACATACCGATCCCTTCTGGGCCTTTTTCTTTTAATGTGGTTTTGACTTTTTCTTCCATAACATCAAAGGCTTGTTCCCACGTGATCGGTGTAAACTCCCCATTTTTGTCATATTCACCGTCTTTCATACGCAACATTGGTTGCGTTAAACGGTCTTTTCCGTACATGATTTTTGGTAAGAAATACCCTTTGATACAGTTTAAACCACGGTTTACTGGCGCTTCTGGGTCACCTTGGCTGGCCACAATGCGACCATTTTGAGTTCCCACCAGTACCCCACAGCCTGTCCCACAAAAACGGCAAGGGGCTTTGTCCCATTTAATACTTTCTTGTTGACCAACCACTGCTTTCGCAATGCTCGGTGCGCCAATACCTGCCGCCGCAGCAGCGGCCGCTATCGCATTGGCTTTCATAAAGCTACGACGACTGAGTTTCATAATCTTCCTCACCTTGCTCTTCCTGCTGGTGGTAAACCAGCGAAACATCTAGTACGCCGTCAATATCGCGTACTAAATCAATAGTATCTAACAACGTTCTACTACCTTGCCCTTCAACAACCACAATCAGCTTTCCGTTTTCTGGGGCGCTTAACGCCACCTCACAATTAGAAAATTGATTAATTTCTTCGGCCACAGTAGACAGTCGCTCACTTTTTACTTGTACTATTAAACTGCACACTTGATAGTTACTGTGCATGTTCATGCTCCACGGTAATGGCTGAAACTGGGCAACCTGCTACACAAGCACCACAGCCTGTACAACCTGGTGTTTCTACTTTTGGCTGGTATATACCTGCCATTGACGGACGAAAAGAGATGACTTCAGGCTCACAACTGTCTTGGCAACGACGACATTCAATCGAAAGATAAGCAAGACAATTTTGGCCAATCGAAATTGAGATATCCCAAGGTTGGGAATGTTTTGGAAGGAAAATAGGTTCTGGACATGCTGTTGCACATGCATAGCAAAATGTACATTCACCACGCTTAAAATCAACAACAGGGTAGCCCCCTGCTCCTGGTTGGATAATTGCCGTTTCGCAACTCTCAACACAGGCATTGCAACGGGTACACAATTCAATAAATTGCGTTTCACTACCACTCCATGGCGGCCGAACCACTGGAGCCGCGCTGCGCCACGCACCAGTTAATACTCCCCGACGGGTGAGATCAACCATGTTTTTTTCCTTTACATTGCCAACAAAAAAACTAAAACGTATTGATAAACCGCATTTTTTATATGTGTATTTATGAGAAATATTAACGATAGCAGCTATAAAAATACATACTACCAAGTAGGTAAAAGAGGTAATTCCCCGTATACGACTAGAAATAACCAGATTTACGCTATTTGCTATGCATGACCTCAAAACAGCCTTAAAATGATAAAGGAATAGGGGTTTTTAATTATTTATTAACATTTTTTTAATGTGGATTATTAATTTAAACTCAATTTTTAATTTTTTAAATTATAACATCAACCAAAAGCTACCACTAAAGTGGTATATGCAATGTCATTTAGCAAAAAAATATATGCATTTTTTTTGATATTAAACAAATTTTGTTTGTCACTTTTTTTTAAAAATAACCCAGAAATATTAAAGATAAAAATCTAATTAAAAATCAATAAGCTACAACAAGCAAATGTAGAGTGTCAAAATAAGAATCATTACTAATTAATTATTGGAACTAACAATTTAGAACTATTAAAAAATAACTATATCAATTTCAATAATACCTATTTTTTATTATTTTTTCACATTCTATTTCCTTATTCCAAATTAACTCTTGATCAAAAACAATATTTTTAGTGTGGTTTTTTGTTACACATATAAATTAGCAATGTCTTGATAGTATCTGTGCGCTTACTATCAAACCTAAATAACAAAAAGATACCCAAAATAGTTCGAGTCATAGGTCACAATACAAAAACAACTCGAAAAATGAAGGGATGACTGGCTAAAATTACTCGAGGCCCTTTTTATGGCAAACATAAGAAATAATGCACTATGCTTATTGAGTCTGGTTGCAGGAATATTTCTCTTTACCTCTGTTCATGCTCAAACTCCTACCAAAGATAGTACATCCACTATTAACGCTCGAAATGAAACTTTCGAAGCTGCTCACCCTGATCAATACCACTCTTGGCGAGCAACATCCGAGCAATCAAACCGTGAAGATGCATTAGCGGAAGACCCTCGCTTAGTCGTACTGTGGGCTGGATACCCATTCTCACGCGACTACAACAAACCACGTGGCCACGCTTATGCCATTATCGACGTCCGTGAAACCTTACGAACCGGTGCACCGAAAGACGCCCAAGATGGCCCGCTCCCGATGGCATGTTGGAGCTGTAAAAGTCCCGATGTGGCGAGGCTAATCCAAGAACATGGCGAAGATGGTTATTTCGAAGGTAAGTGGGCAAAAGGTGGCCCTGAAGTGGTTAATGTTTTAGGCTGCGCTGACTGCCATAAAACAGATTCTGCAGATTTTGCAAAAGGCAAACCAGAGCTAACGCTTTCTCGCCCTTATGCGGAGCGTGCAATGGAAACGATTGGCAAACCGTTTGATAAAGCCAGCCGATTCGACCAACAGTCCATGGTGTGTGGCCAATGTCACGTGGAATATTATTTCTCTGGCGATAAAAAAGCCGTGAAATTTCCATGGGATAACGGCACCAAAGTCGAAGAGATGGAAGTTTACTACGACAATGTTGGTTTCTCTGACTGGACCAACTCATTGTCGAAAGCACCGATGCTGAAAGCTCAGCACCCTGAATATGAGACTTGGAGTGCAGGTATTCATGGCAAAAATAATGTGACCTGTATTGATTGCCATATGCCAAAACTGCAAAACGAAAAAGGCGAACTGTATACCAGCCATAAAATTGGTAACCCATTCGACAATTTCGAACAAACCTGTAGCACTTGCCATACCCAGAGCAAACAACAGCTGCAAGATGTCGTTGCTGAACGTAAAGTCGCTATCCAAGAGATGAAAATCAAAGCGGAAGACCAATTGGTTCGAGCTCACTTTGAAGCGAAAGCCGCATGGGATGCAGGCGCAACAGAAGATGAAATGAAACCAATCTTAACTGATATTCGTCATGCACAATGGCGTTGGGATTTAGCTATCGCTTCCCACGGTATTCATATGCATGCACCAGATGAAGGCTTGCGCATGTTAGGTGGTTCGATGGATAAAGCCGCAGATGCACGAACCAAACTCGCTCGTCTATTAGGTTCAAAAGGCATCACCCATGAAATTGCCATTCCAGATATTTCAACTAAGGAAAAAGCGCAACAAGCTATCGGTTTAGATATGCAAAAAATCAATGCGGAGAAACAAGAGTTCTTAAAAACTGTGGTTCCGCAGTGGGATGAACAAGCTCGTAAAAATGACCTATTAGCCAAATAACCATGATTTGCCCCAAATAATGGGGCAATACAACCAATGGAGTGAATATGAGCGTACTACGTTCGTTATTAACTGCTGGGGTGCTGGCAACAGGCTTATTATGGGCAACAGCCGCATCCACAACCCCACAAATGGCCCAAGAAAATGCAGAAGGCCGTTGGGTTGTTACGCAGCAACGCAGTGCTGACAAAGCCTGTTTAGACTGCCATAAGCCTGACCAAGAAGGCATGCATGGTACCCACGCAGAAGTGATTAACCCTAACAATAATTTACCCGTAACTTGCACCAATTGCCACGGTAACCCAGGGCCTGATCACCGTGAAGGCGTCAAAGATGTCATGCGCTTTAACAACCCAATATATACCGTTGAGCAACAAAACAGTGTCTGTCTATCATGTCACTTGCCAGAACAACTGCAAAAAGCGTTCTGGCCTCATGATGTCCACGTCACCAAAGTGGCCTGCGCAAGTTGCCATGACCTTCACCCGAAACAAGACACCATGAAGGTACTGACTGATAAGGGCAAAGTAAAAATCTGCGTCGATTGTCACTCAGACCAACGCAATAACCCTGATTTCAACCCAGCAGCGGTGAAATTGCGTAAGGAGCAGCCATGAGTTGTTCTCGTCGTCAATTCATTATTTACTCAGGAGCACTGGCGGCGGTAGGAGGAGTTGCTAGCCATGCGCTAGCTAACACCATGAAAATAGATGGCGTTCGCTACGGCATGGTGCACGATGAAAATCTGTGCATCGGCTGTACGGCGTGTATGGATGCATGCCGAGAGGTTAACCAAGTGCCGGAAGGTGTTTCGCGGTTAACTATCATCCGTAGTGAGCCTATTGGCCAGTTTCCTGATGTTAAATACCGTTTTTTTCGCCACTCCTGTCAACATTGTGAAAGTGCACCTTGTGTCGATGTTTGCCCTACTGGTGCCTCTTTTATTGATAAAACGACAGGGATTGTTGATGTCAACCCCGACTTATGTGTCGGCTGCCAATATTGTATTGCGGCCTGCCCTTATCGCGTCAGGTTTATTCACCCCATCAATAAAACCGCAGATAAATGCGATTTCTGCCGTAAAACGAATCTAAAACAGGGTAAGCAGCCGGCTTGCGTCGAATCTTGCCCGACCAAAGCATTAACCTTTGGTAATTTAGATGACCCTAAGAGCGATATTTCGTTGATGCTAAAAGAAAAACCGACTTATCGATTCAAAATTGCACTCGGTACTCACCCCAAAATGTATCGGGTTCCGTTCAAATATGGGGAGGTTAGCCAATGACAACAGCTTCTGCTTTCCATTTTGAATCCTTAGTGTGGGACTGGCCCATTGCGGTTTACTTATTTTTAATTGGTATTTCAGCTGGGCTCGTGGTGCTTGCGGTGCTTATGCGCCAGTATTATCCCACTGCGGCTGGCAGTGATAGCACAATCATGCGCACAACACTGATTTTGGCGCCGACCACGATCATCTTTGGGTTATTGATCTTAATTCTCCATTTAACGCGTCCATGGACGTTTTGGAAATTAATGTTTCATTACAGCCCAACTTCAGTGATGTCGATGGGGGTGATGTTATTCCAAGTATATATGGCGGTACTTGTTATTTGGCTGGCTAAAATCTATGAAAAAGAGCTCATTGTTTTACAGCAAAAATGGCTGCCAAAATTGACGCTGATCCCAAGAGTATTAACCCTACTAAACCGTGCGATGCGTTTTCTCGATATTGTAATGCTAATATTGGCTGTTTTGCTTGGGGCTTATACTGGTTTTTTACTTTCAGCATTAAAATCTTATCCATTCTTAAACAACCCATTATTACCGGCTTTATTCCTATTCTCAGGAATATCTTCAGGTATCGCGGTATCGTTAATGGCAATCGCATTGCGCTATCGTAAAAATATCCATAATACTGAAACCGCATTTTTACATCGTATCGAAGGCTTTGTGATTTGGTTGGAGATATTCCTATTAGCGGCCTTTTTCGTCGGGCTAGCATTAGGAGACGATGGGAAAATTCGCTCATTAATTGCCGCATTAGGTGGTGGTTTCTGGACTTGGTGGTTTTGGATTGGCGTTGTTGGGTTTGGTTTTATTATTCCTCTTCTATTCAAAAAATGGATGGATAAAGGGCAAGGTGCAGTAAGAGTATTGATTATCAGTGGTGCAAGCCTACTGGGTGTCTTCTGCTTACGCTTTTTTGTGTTATACGCAGGGCAGTTGACCGTTGCATAATTCACTCAACAATAAGGGTAATCATTGGAACTAATACTCCCAGAAATTGGCTTTCTCTGCCTAACATTGGCACTTTGTATTGCCTGTTTTCAAGCATCATGTGGAGTTATTGGTTTTTTACGCCATATTCCGAGGCAAATGCCTCGGAATGTCCTTTGGACCTACTTACAATTTCTTTTCTTACTCGTTGCTTATTTTTGTTTAACCATCAGTTTTATTCAAAGTGACTTTTCTGTCGTATATGTGGCGCAGCATAGTCACAGGTTATCGCCACTATATATTAAAATTGCGGCAGTATGGGGAGGCCATGAAGGGTCAATATTTCTTTGGTTGCTGTTTATTTCAGCTTGGAGTTGTCTATTTGCTTGGCGTTATCGTCGGCAAACTCACCCTGTATTTCCCCTCACATTAACCCTACTTGCCATTATTAGTGCAGCATTATTACTGTTTATCGTCTTTTATTCCGACCCTTTTGTACGCATTTTCCCACCCGCTATAGAAGGACGAGATCTCAACCCAATGCTGCAACATTGGGGGCTAATATTGCACCCTCCGCTACTTTATTTAGGCTATAGCGGGTTAATGGTCGTGACCGCCTTGGCACTTGCATCCACGCTGTGCGGGCAATTTAACCAAACTATTTCAGGACTTTGTTGGCGCTTTGTCGTTCCTAGTTGGTGCATACTCACTTTGGGTATCACTTTAGGGTCATGGTGGGCATACAGCGAACTTGGTTGGGGAGGATGGTGGTTTTGGGACCCCGTAGAAAATGCGTCGCTGTTGCCATGGTTAAGTGCAACCGCGTTACTCCACAGCCTCAGCGTTACATACAAAACAGGTCATTATCGCCATTGGTCAATACTACTGGCGATCCTCACGTTTATTTTATCTCTATTGGGCACGCTGATTGTCCGTTCAGGTATTTTAATGTCTGTCCATGCGTTTGCTTTGGATAACGTTAGGGCTGTTCCCCTCTTTTTATTGTTCAGTTTTCTGAGTTTCGGTGCTTTATGTATATATGGCTGGAAAGCTAAAAATATTGATGATTCACCAACCAACATTAATCGCCGTCAGCTTTACTTATTACTCACGTTAATCCTATTTTCAACCGTATTATTTATTGTCCTAACGGGCACACTTTACCCAATGATTTACACATTATTTGGTTGGGGAAAAATATCGGTTGGGGCACCTTATTTTAATCAAACATTATTACCATTTGGTATTTTGATGCTAATTATAATGGCGGTCAGTGCCATTTACCCGCAGAACAAAACTCGCATTAAACCCCGATGGCGTATTCTTTTAATCATACTTCCCAGTATGTTATTAAGCTTCTTTCTTTGGCCTAAAGGGCTTATTATCGCCCTTTCTTGTGGCTTTTTATTTGCAATTTTGCTTATCTTTTGGCTACGTCCTATGCACGCTATTCGACAACAATTCCCATCCCTTATTGCTCATTCAGGGGTTGTGATTTTTGCAGCTGGCATTGCCTTGTCAGTTGGTAGCCACCACGAAACCAGTGTTAGTCTTTCTATTGGGCAATCTATTTCTCTCGCAGGTTATCAATTTCAATTCAACGAGCTGCAGCTTGGTGCTAAATCTAACTACACAACCGAAAAAGCCATCATACAAATTAGCAAAGCGGATCAACCGTTACACCAGTTAATCACTGAGCGCCGCTTTTATACCGCTCGTCAGCAATTAATGATTGAACCCGGTATATATTGGGGGTGGCTACGTAATTGGTATGCGGTATTAGGTGAGAAAACGGGAGCAAATAGTTATGCAATACGTCTTTACGTCCAAGATGGCATTCAATGGATTTGGAGCGGTGCATTTGTGATGTGTTTTGGCCTATTAATAAGCTGGATAAAAAGGAGGATAAGAAATGCTTAAAGCTCTATTCGCACTTTTTTTCCTATTTTGCTCTTTTATATCCAATGCTCAAATTGTTGATGTGTGGCAATTTAATTCCATTGAAGAACAAGAATATTCTTTGCAGATAGCCTCACAATTACGTTGCCCTCAGTGCCAAAACCAAAACTTACTCGAATCTAATGCCCCGACAGCTGTCAGTATGCGTCATCAAGTCTTCAAAATGGTCGCTGAAGGGAAAGATAAAGCACAAATTATGCACTATATGACCGAGCGATATGGTGATTTTGTACTGTATAATCCACCGCTGACTTTTGGAACTGCCCTGCTTTGGGTTTTACCTGGAATTGCTTTAGTTGGAATTTTTTATTTAACGTTCAAATTCAACCGGTCACATAAACAACGGATCATAGAGAACAACTTTAGCCATCGACAGATATCCGAACAGTTATTATCCTCAGATACAACAACACCATCAGCTGTCCGGCTACAGCATGTTAATAAAGTACTTACCATATTCATTGTGTCGGTCGTTGTTGGTTACTTTTTCTCACCTCGATTTGAATTAGCCTATCAGGAATACCAACGTATTTCCGATCCCTTGCTATCATTCACACCATTACAGCAAGAACAAAATGATTTATTACGTTTGCAAAATGATATTCGCCAATCACCTAAAAACAGTGAGCTTTGGGCTACACTAGGTGAATATTATCTCTATCAAAATAGTTATGATAATGCACTGATTGCTTATCAGAGAGCTCTAAAATATGGAGGGGAAAATGCTCAAATATATTCCGCTATTGCAACCGTACTATATTATCAAGCAGGCCAACACCTAACAGATGATGTTAGAGTTGTAATCAATAAAGCATTAGAGATTGATAATCAAGAAGTTACTGCTTTGATGCTAGTCGCTTCAGATGCCTTTATGAATGCAAATTATGAGCAAGCAATTGATATTTGGCAAAAGTTATTAGATAGTAATAGTTCCCGTATTAATCGCTCTCAGCTCATTGAAGCTATTCATATGGCAAAAATAATGAAGAATAAAAAAGGCTAATCTTATTTTTATTATTAACTTTGTTACTTTAGGGATTAATACATAATAAATTATCACAATAGTGATTAAATATCCCTTAATGAAATGTCTATTTATTTAAATGTGTAATTTTTCGTTTCTTATTGATTACCATTGTTTCCCTTCTATATTACTTCAAATAATCTTATGTTAGATTGGCTCCAGTTAATTACCCCAAATGTAATTCAAGTATATCCACCTAAGTGAAATTAACAATTAAATTTAGCTTAAGTGCGGAATATTTCATTTCCTTTATATATTTTGGCATTCTTTGGGGATATCAAAAATAATTACATAAGAAATAAACACTATGAAAAATAAAATATTTTCATTTTTAGTCGTCGGCTTAATTGCGGGCGCTTCCTTTATAGGAGGCGTTGTAAGTAACTATACACCTGATTTAGATATCGTAGAAAAATCTCAAAAAGCAGTTGAGGATTTTTTAGCATTCCCCAAAACAGCTGAATATAAAAATGTTAAATATCATGAGATAAGAGAAACCTTAGATCATGGTATGCTAGGCTATGTATGTGGTGAGGTACTTATTTTCACTAGCCAAAACTCATATTCATTTCAGCGCTTTGTGGTCAAAACCTACCTTCATAATGATGGGCGTAATGTTGTTTCTATTCCATTAATAGATAGAGATGATAAAGAGTTTCCTGATAATGATTTTAATGTTATTTGGAATAAGTATTGTAATAATTAAAGAGATATAAAACCCAGTTTTTTAATAAGATATTTCCGAGAGTCACTTTTAATACTTCATTAATATATTAAGAAAATTCCAATTAAGTAATTACTTATATTTAATACATAGATAGCTATAAAAAATATTTACCATATTATTATCTACAGATTATCTCACACCACTGTATATATTAAGATAAACTAACAAATATCTTTTGAAGAACAACAGCATGCCAGTCCTCCAGTTAACATTACTTCTTGTATTGGAGGACATTTTACTGACCCATATGAACAAAAAACACAGCAATCCCCCTTTAATGGCTTTAATAATACCCCACAGTGCTTACATTCATAAAACCATTGGCAAGCGTCTGTTGACATTTCCTCGACTTGTTTAAAATGACACTCTGGACATGTTAGTTCTGATTTCAGTTCTATATGAAATTTACTCATCGACTTTCCCATAATTTTTTATCACACAGGTAGCTAAGAGCAGCATCTATTGAATACTAAATTCATCGAGATTTCTTTGCGCTTATACCCTATTTAGTGCCAATTCATACTGTTTTCCTCGTCACGCACCTAGCGTACATCACCCATCTTTTAATAGTAATTCATTGTTGCTTGATATAAAGTCTCAGCCTTTTTTCAAAATCGTTATTTTGGAGGCGAAATGTTTATTGGTTTTGATTACGGTACATCTAACTGTGCTGTCGCGGTCATGAAAAACGGGGTACCCACACTATTACCATTAGAAGGCGATAGTGTTTATATCCCATCAACCTTATGCGCGCCAACAAGAGAATCAGTCTCTGAGCATTTATTTCGCCATTGCAAAATATCCCCTTCAAATGAAATCGGGCAGCAAATTTTAAAAAGATCTATCGCGTTTAACCGTGATGAAGGGATCGATTTAATGCCTGAAGACATCGTATTTGGACAAGCCGCTTTAGATTTATATTTAAGCGACCCTAGAGATGTTTATTATGTAAAATCTCCGAAATCATTTTTGGGGGCATCTGGCTTACATGATACCCAAATTAGTTTTTTTGAAGACCTTGTCTGCGCCATGATGAAAAATATAAAAGACACTGCAGAACAAAGGTTACAACAGATTATTGATGATACTGTCATTGGCCGACCTATTAACTTTCATGGTCGAGGGGGAGAGCTCTCGAACCAACAAGCTGAATCAATACTCTATCGTGCCGCAAAGCGCGCAGGGTTTAATCATATTGCTTTTCAATTCGAACCTGTTGCTGCGGGGCTTGAATATGAATCAACATTGAATAAAGACCAGATTATCCTAGTCGTTGATATTGGAGGAGGAACAACAGATTGTTCATTAATCCAAATGGGGCCAACTTATCGAAATGCACAGGACAGAACACAGTCTTTACTTGCTCATAGTGGGCAACGAGTGGGCGGAAACGACCTTGATATTTACCTTGCATTGAAACAATTGATGCCGCTATTTGGGATGGAGAGCCAATCTTTATCAGGTATTAAAATGCCATTTCTACAATTTTGGAACCCTATTGCCATTAATAATGTTGAAGCACAAAAAGAATTTTACTCACGACAAAATTTAACTGCGTTAACACGCCTAAAACAAGATGCAAAAGAGCCTCAAAAAATAGCTCGATTGTTAGAAGTCTATAATGAAACACTAGGTTATAGCTTAGTACGTAAAGCTGAAGAAGCTAAAATTGCTTTATCGGATACGCCTAGTTATTTAGCTCAAATTAAATTAACTTCTGAAAAACTAGAGGTGGATATTCCACATGAATACATGGTGGAATCAATTGAATCACCGAAAAGTAAAATGATTGAGTTAGTTAAAGAAGCAGTCAAGCAAGGAGGAGTCAAGCCAGATGCCATTTACATTACAGGCGGGAGTGCTCGCTCACCAGTATTACACCAGGCTATTAGCCAAGAATTACCTAATATTCCGATAGTACGTGGGGACGACTTTGGTTCCGTTACCGCAGGATTAACACGCTGGGCTGAAACGTGTTTTAAATAAACAACAGAAACACTAATAGCGCAGAATAAATAAGATTCATATTTAGACTGCGCTATTGATACAAATCTTATTTCTTAACTTTATGAACAATATCAAAGTACTTATCTTTATTATCTTGCTCTGGATAAATACGATATGTGTATTCTTCTGGGGTTACTGTGACATTTTCGACAACACGAGTAAATAAGACTTTACCATCGCCATCTTTTGCTGTTAATGAGCGGCTTTTGCCATTTTCATCAAATGACCAGTCACCTTTCATTTTAGGCTTTCCATCAAACGTGGTCATATTAAATGTACCATCTGGATAATACTCCGCTAAACCAAAAAAGTTAGCGACTTGTTTATCATCCGCATTAACTTCTTTTTTATCTTGATCTAAAGCTTCTGTCGTTGTCCAAACTTTGCCTACCATAATTTCTTCGTAAGCATTTAATTTATGTTCCGCACTCTGCGATTGGCTTGCTGCTGGAGTTGTCGCTGCCTGAACAGCAAATGACATAGTAGATACAACAGCAAAAAGTGTAGGTACTAATAATTTTTTCATTTTTATCCTCTAATAAATTAACTCAAACAACAATTTGATTAAGTTCAGATTAGCGATATAAAACCAATTTTTAAAATTATATTACGTTTATTTACAAGATAACATCTTATTACATTTAATATATATTGTTTTACAATATAAAATATATCGAAAATTAACAACTTTTAGCATTAACAATCTTAATCTTGGCTATTAAGCAACTTATTGACCAACCAATAACCGGCTTTTCCCGGTGGATTATTCTTAGACCAAACTAAATCCACATCAATTTTTCGAGGCCATAAATCATAATTAATACTCACCAAACGATTATGGCCAAATTGCTTAACTAACCATGTCGGTAATATAGCCCACCCAGCACCTTGTTCTGCCATTTCTAATAATAGTAAATAATTAGGTGCAAACCAGTTCTTTTCACTATTAATAATCATTTGGCTACTACTGCTTAGCCGTAGTTGGCGTGTCATTGTTAAATGCTGATAAGTTATTTTTTTCTCTTTAGCTAATGGATGGCTATTTAATACATACAAACCTAGTTCACCTTGAATAGGTAAACGAGAAAAGGAAATATCCGCAGGATATTCTGTTCGGGATTCCATCATTCCAACATGAGCTTGCTGGTTTTGGATCATTTCGATAACGTCATTATTTTCTGCAATTAAAAATTCGAATTCAAGATGTGGAAATTGCCTATCTAATGTCGTTAAAATATGCTCAGCATGTGGAGGTTGATAAATATCTGAAAAAGCACAACTTAGTCTAGGTTCAATATCTGGCAGTAATTCAACTCTTAGCGCTTGAAGACGCTCGTCTGCCGATAAAATATCCTCAACTAAACTCAAAACTTTTCTACCCGCAAAAGTTAATGTTGATTCACGCCCCTGCCTATTAAACAGCACAAACCCTAAATCATCTTCAAAACCACTGATCGTTGAGCTGACGGTTGATTGGCTTTTATTCAATTTACGTGCTGCAGCAGAAAATGATTTTAAGGATGCTGCCTCCACAAAGGTACGCAATGTTTCTATAGAATAATTCATAAGGTATCGCTTTTTTCGATGGCTGCCATTTTGTATATATATAAAAAATAGCAAATAATTGCACCCGATTTTTACCCAAAAAATAATTTTCCATATCTTTGAGGTAGTTATGAGCAAGCATACAAAAACATTAACTGAACGAATTTTTCATGCAGTTTCATTTGAAGTCATTGCTATCGCAATAACTGCACCGGTCAGTGCGTGGCTTTTAGGACGCTCAATTTTCCAAATGGGAACAGTGGCGATTGTCTTATCGACACTAGCAATGCTATTAAACGTAGTTTATAACATGATCTTTGACCGTTATTGGCCTTTGTCTAAGGGGCCTCGCCCAGCCAAAGTGCGCGTTTTTCACGCCATTGGTTTTGAATTAAGCTTTGTTATCATGGGTGTACCCATGTTGGCGTTTTTACTCAAAATGTCATTCTTAGATGCATTCTTACTTGAAATCGGCTTTTTTGCCTTTTTCTTATTTTATACCTATGCATTTAACCTCGGATATGACAACTTACGTGACCGTTGGTTTGCGAATAAAGAGAACACAATACACGTATCAGAAACAGTGGTTAAACGCTCTTAATTTAAAATATTAATTAAATATTCTAACGCCGTGTAGCTTATTATCTACACGGCGTTATTTGTATTTCAAGACACCGATAAAGACGCCAAAGTAATTCTCTTTTCTTTTGTGAATGTAAAATGATGAATGCGTTTTATGCACTCATCATTTGCATAGATATCAATTTTATCATTGAACACGATCACCTATATTTACGGCATCGCAATGATTATTTCTACGATAACTTTATAAAAATACAGCTTAGATAGTTTATCTATTCAATAACATACCTAAGATAGAGTGTGAAAATGGGCGTTAAAAATACTTTGCCTTCATTTTTGAGAACTTATTTATATAAAGTTATCCATTATTTTGTCCAAAATATAGGCAATGTTATTTAAAGGTATTCCGATGAACAAATTATTTATTTCCTCTGCATTTTTACTGGTATTTAGTCTAAGTGCTCAAGCAGACGTAACTGCCCATAAAAATGCCATTATTTCTCTCAATTTTATTGAAAATAATACCGCTTATGCAAACCAAGCGGCTATTGCTAACCATGCAAAAGCCGCTAATTTATCTCCTAATGGTATTCAAGGTGTTACGAAATCTTTTGCACAAATGAATTTGCATGAAAAAGCAGTTACTGCATTAAGTTTCAATGAAAATAGTATGTCCGCAGCAAATCAAGCAGCGATTAATTCACATATAAAAGCGGGTAATTTATCAACAAATAAAATTAATGGTATCAGTAAAAGCTTTTTAGCGATGGATGACCATGAAAAAGCCGCTGTCGCCTTGAGTTTTACCGAAAACAACCAATCCCCTTCAATCAAATACTCAGTACAACAACACTTAAGTAGGAGCCAGACAAAGTCGTAAAAAAGAGAATAGTATTTAGCTGATTTATCACATAGTTAGCCTCATTAAGGCTTGGTTACTCACCAAGCCTTTTTATTTGAAATAATATTCCTTAAAAATCAAAGGATTAATATGTAATGAAATACGCTCATCAAAGTTGATAATAACTATCATTTGCAATTGATAATTATTAACATATAATTCGAGTCATTATTTTATCTTATGAGTTACAGTTCAAACATAACTACTTAATACCTATATGGTTTGCCCTCTTTAGGTTCAGTGAGAAAAAATATTGAGGTTTTATGATGAGTCGAAAATTAGTGACTTTTATTCTATCAATAACATTACATGTTCTTGTTATTGGGTATTTAACCTATGTTACGGCTCAATCATTATCCTTAAAAAACCAAGCACAACAGGATGCGCCTATTATCTCGATCGCATTAACTCAAGCTGTCAACGTTGCAGAACCTGAAGAGATCCCCCAACCTACAGACCCCCTTCGTGAGGTAAAAATAGATCCCAGCCCAATAGCGGAACACGCTGCTATTGTTGTACCTAAAAAACCAAAAAAGGTGATAAAAACACAAAAAGAGCCTATAAAACCTAGAAAACTGACTAACAGAACTGAAAATAGTCATAAACAAGCTGATTCAGAGGTTAAAAATGATTTACCGATCGCACAACAACAAAAAGCAGGTGACCTTGTTTCGTCTCAATCAGCAGGAATAAAAGGCCCCAAAAACCAATATGCAACGAGTGATACTAATAGCCAATTAATTAATGCTTACCGTGAAAAACTACGCCAAGAAGTTGAGAGAAATAAACAATACCCTCGCCGCGCAAAAAAAATGAAAAACCGTGGTATCGCAACAATTCAATTTCAATTAAGCCAAACCGGAGAAATTAGCTTAATTCGCTTAGCAAGTAGTTCAGGAAGTGATTTATTGGACCAGGCTGCTTTACTTGCAGTACAAAAAAGTCGTTCTGTCGGTAAACCACCAGCAGGTTTTGCTCAATCGATAACACTCAATATTGAATTTAATTAACCACTTTTGAAAATAAAAACTATTCTCACTAAAAAGTTACACCTTAATAGGATATTAGATATTCAATTTATAGCTTGCTTAACATTGGGGCTAGCTTTCTGGATTTACCCGCATGTTAAAATGAAGAACCCTTCAATTATTGGGCTATTAGTCGCCGTCTTATTAGTAATTCTTGGTGAATTGATTGGTAGAGGCATATTCTACGGGCTGCATATGACTGTGGGTATGGCGGTTGTAGGCTAATTACTAATCCATTGTTTTTGCGATGATAAGAAGGACAATTACCTTCTTATCATCGACAACAATCTCATGTTTCGCTACGATCACATCAACGCATCATCATCAACATAGCAAGTGGACAAATATGGAACAAAAATTATTGGCAGATTTTTCGCTTTGCGCGCAAACTTTGGGAGCATTATTTTATTATGATCCTTCTGATGCACGCGTAAATACGTTAATTGATTTATTTACAACGAGCGAATGGTTAGCTGAGTGGCCATTTACTCAGGATTATGATTGCCAATCTATTGATAAACTCTTTCAAGATAGTCTTTCTGAAACAGAAACATTACAAGAAGCCTACCAGCGCTTATTTATTGGCCCTTATGCATTACCTGCACCACCTTGGGGTTCCGTTTATCTTGATAAAGAAAATGTTATTTTTGGTATTTCGACACTTGAATTAAGAGCATGGCTTCGTAATAACCAAATTAATATTGAATTAAATCAAAAAGAACCAGAAGATCATGTAGGGCTATTATTTCTTCTCACCGCTTGGGTGATTGAAAATAAACCAGAATTATTACGTGAATTTCTAGAAATACATTTTTTACCTTGGGTATATCGCTATTTAGAAAAAATGCAATTGCAAAGTGGGAATGCATTTTATGTAGCCAGCGCGCTGCTCGCGACTGAAACTTTAAAACATATCCAACAAGTTGTTCAATTAAATCCTGTCAATAAAGAAATCTGTCTTTAATTTTACCTTACTCAAATAAGTATTTTGCGAAGTATAACGCCCTCTAAATAATCTGACTATTTAGAGGGCTTAAAATATTATGGGGGTTTTTTAGGTGTATGGCAGGTATCACTCAGAAGTAAAATGCATCACTAATGGCCTAATTACTGAACCTGCGATAAAGCAGAATCGACATCAGCGAGTAAATCATCTATATCTTCACAGCCCAATGAGAACCGTAATAACCCATCTGTTACGCCTTGCAATAATCTCTCCTCATCAGGAATACAAGCATGGGACATCATTCTGGGGTAGGAAATAATTGACTCAATTCCCCCTAAGCTGACCGCAACAAGTGGAATACGAACCGTATCTAAAAATCGTTTTACGTTTTCATAACTCCCTAAATCAAAGGAAACCACCATTCCGCCATTTTTAGACTGCTGCATATGAGTCATATGATTTGGGTGTGAAGCTAACCCCGGATAAAAAACGTGTTGTACTTTTGGGTGCTCATTCAGATATTCTGCAAGCTTTTGTGCATTTTCACTGGCTCGTTCAACTCGCATTGCCATTGATTTTAAACCACGCATCGTCAGCCAGCTGTCAAATGGTGCAGCAATACTACCAATAGCAACTGCTGACTTATGTAACCACCTAGCGTATTCAGCGTTATTCGTTGCTACCGTCCCCAAGATCACATCACTGTGGCCATTAATAAATTTAGTCGCGCTATTAATAGAAAAATCGATTCCAAGAGAGATAACATCTGATAACAATGGCGTCATAAAGGTATTATCACAGATGGTGATCATATTATGCTGTTTCGCTATCCCAATAACAGTTTTTAAGTCAGTCACTTGTAATGTTGGATTAGATGGCGTTTCAATATAAAACGCTTTGGTGTTTTCCGTTATGGCTTGCTGATAATTCATTGGATTGGTCGCATCAACAAAGGTCACTGAAATTCCATAACGAGGCAGAAACTCAGTCATTAATTGAAAAGAACCACCGTAAATATTTTTGCAGGCAACGATATGGTCGCCCTGACTAAAATTAAGCAATACGGCACTTATTGCTGCCATTCCTGAAGAAAAAACCTCAGCAAATTTTGCATTTTCAATTGCGCAAATAGCCTCACTTAATGCATCTCTCGTTGGATTGGAAAAACGCGAATAAATATGGTCGTAACTTTCCTCAATATTGGCTTGTGAAAAAGTCGATGATTGATATAACGGGATAGAGGAACTTCCGGTATATTTATCCGTCATGGGGTAACCATGAATAACCTTAGTATTAATTTTCATAAATAAATCGCATTATCAAAAGTGTATTTAATCATTGCTACATTGATTTCAGAATAAGCAAAAATAGCGAGTGCACCACTCGTATAAATATCACGACCTAAGTATTCTGAAAGATTATTTAATTTTGCTAACGGTGTTAGCCCTTGAAGTAAATCTATTTTATTTATGGCGACTGATCGTTGTCTAATATTCGTTGAATTATTCACCTTATTAGTATGTAAAACCTAAATAGAGGTAAACCATCAGCGCAAATGCAGCTGTCACAGTGGCATAAGGCATTTGGGTACGAATGTGCTCAATATGGTCACAATCTGTTGCCATAGACGCCACAATTGCATCACTGGAAATGGGTGATGTCATGTCTCCGTATATTGAACCTGCAATGGCTGCACCAATCATATATTCAACAGGCATTCCAACTGAAAGCCCTAACTGCACACCGATTGGGATCATAATGGCAAATGTTCCCCACGATGTTCCCGTTGCTAATGACATCACCGCACTGATTAAAAAGATAAAACCAATTGAGAAAGCCGGCGAAATAACACCCGAGGTGACTTCTGCGATATAAGCACCGGTATTTAAATCGGAAGAAACGGTTCCCATTAAAAAAGCGAGGATCATCACTGAGCTAATTTTTACCATGCTGGCATAGCCGATATATAATTCTTTAAAGAAAGTCTCAATATTGAGTACTCGACGCGCTAAGAACCATACAAAAGAGACTAAAGTTCCAAACATGACTCCCCAATATACCGATGTTGAACCACTACCTTTACTAAAATCCCCATTACCTGTGATATAAAGCGCAACAGGTACCATTAAGACCGTTGATAAAATTGGGATAAAGAAGTTAAGAGAGGTATGACAATTAGGGTGATCAATAATATCTTCATCATCCTGCTCAGTTTCTTCCGCGGATAACAGCGTTAAAGCCTGCTGCTCTGCACGTAAATCTGCCTTTTTCATTGGCCCCCAAGACACATTGGAGAAAATATAAAATAGCACTGAAGCGAGAGAAAACCACGCCATGATATTAAATACCATGGAGCCGGCTAAAATTTCAAAAGGTTCTCCAGTAATAAGGCCTTTAGATATTTGTACACCAATAACGCCCATCATTGCCGCTCCCCAACCATTGATCATGGCTGATGAACACACTGATACACAGGAAGTCTGCACAATGTAGGACATTTTTTCTGGCGAAACACCGTATTTTTTCGCTAATGTTTTTGTTGATGCTCCAGCAATTAATTGGTTAATAGAGCTTTCAATAAAAATTAATGATGTAATAATCATCGCCATTAATTGAACAGCTTTTTTATTTTTAATTAACTTTGTTTTATTCGTTAATAATTTAACTAATGATCGCACACCACCAGTAACAACGACTAGCCGCATAATACCGCCAATCATAACCATAAATAGAATTGTTTTAGTATTTCCCGGTGATGCAAATGTATTGATAATACCATCGAGCGTTCCATTTATACCCAATAATATATTGTGATCATATATAACGGTAAAACCAACTAATATCCCCAGTAATAATGACAATATAACTTGTCGTGTAAAAATGGCTAAAAGTATCGTCACCATTGGCGTGACAATGGTCCAAATTCCATAATCATTCATTAGATGCTCTCTTATTATATTTTATTTTGATTTTAATAAATTAAGATAATGCGTTTTCTAAATCATTTAATAAGTCTGTGATATCTTCAATGCCTACAGATAAACGTAACGTAGTATCATAGACATGGATACTTTCTCTTTCTTCTTTTGTCATCGACCCATGTGACATGGTTGCCGAATGGTTTACCATGCTCTCAACACCACCTAGCGATTCCGCTAAAACAAAATATTTAACTTTAGATAAAAATATTTTGGTGTCTTCAATATCCCCTTTCAAATTAATCGTCACAACCGCTCCACCTGTACGCATTTGTTTTTTGCATAATTCATGTTGTGGATGTGAAGCTAACCCCGGGTAATAAACCTGCTCCACCTTCGGGTGAGTTGATAAATATTTCGCGACTTGTGCTGCATTGCTACATTGTGCCGCCATACGTAAAGCCAATGTTTTTAATCCACGTAAAGCAAGGTAGGCGTCAAAAGGAGAGGCAATTGCTCCAAGGGTCGTTTTTAGAAAATCGAGGCGGCTGGCTAAGTCTTCTCTTTGGGTGATCACCGCACCACCAATTAAATCGGAATGGCCACCAATATATTTACTTGCCGATAACATCACTAAATCGGCTCCTAATTCTAATGGTTTTTGGTTCCAAGCTGTTGCAAATGTATTATCAACACAAGTTAAAATATTATGCTCTTTGGCAAGTGAACAAATGACATTGATATCAACTAATTCTAATAATGGATTAGTTGGGCTTTCAATCCAAATTAAGCGTGTGTTATCTTTTATTTTTGTTTTAACTTCATCAAGATTATTCAAATCAACATAGTCTATTTGGTGACCGCTATTAATGGTTGAAACTCGTTCAAATAACCGAAATGTTCCACCATAAACACCTTTCATCGCAATAATATGTGAATCTTTTGGTAATAAATTTAATACTAAACTTGAAGCAGCCACACCGGAAGCCGTTGCTGTTGCATAGCTTCCACCTTCGATTTCAGCTAATAAGGTTTCATATGCATAACGCGTTGGGTTGCTGCAACGTGAATAACAATATTCGCCATGCTCGGTTAAACTTTGTTGAACAAATGTACTGGCCGTTGTAATAGCAGGAAAAATAGCATGATTAACAGTATCTTGCTGCTTCCCACCATGAATTAAAACTGTAGCAATATTCTTAGTCATAATCTAAAACCCAATATAGTAAAATAAAAACGATATCTTTATATTTGTTGCCAAAAGAAATATGCCACAGGGAAATAGAAAATTTTTTCTAAAAACTGATGCCTTTTTCCAAATTAAGAGAAAACTTTTCTATTTGGATGTTAATATTCTTTAAATTCATAACGTTAGTTAATTACCAGCAAATGAGCTAGCCGTCACAATATTATTATTTTGTTTATCCTTCACAATCAACCATATCGCAAGAATCATATAACCCATTAAAATAAAACAATAAATGTTTTGTTTTGGTTAAATGTATCATCACGTAATGTAATTGATTGGTGGCAAAAACCGAGTTAATTTAACATTAATATCTGTAATTACTCTTAATTTCCATCGAGTAATACTATTAAAGAAGAATATGAGAGAAATTTATTCTCCCCCTCTCATTTCAAACATTTAACCCATATCGATGATTGTAGGGTTTAACGTTAATCTTGAATTAAAAACAGACAGAGTAAGGTAGGAATAGTATTATTAGCGCCATTATGTCTTTTATTCTATTTGAGATTGTATTGTGACTTCATTTGCTGACCTAAACGCGCTTTCTGCGGAACAACTCGCTAACTTGCAAGAGTTAGGCTACCTAAACATGACGCAGATCCAAGCGGCCGCTCTTCCCCCTATCCTTGCCGGAAAAGACGTTCGAGCACAAGCTAAAACTGGCAGCGGCAAAACGGCTGCTTTTGGTCTGGGTTTATTACAACATATTGACGCTAAATTATTTAAAACTCAGTCATTAGTTTTATGTCCAACTCGCGAACTGGCAGACCAAGTCGCTAATGAATTACGTCGTTTAGCTCGCGCGATCCCTAATATCAAAATTTTAACGCTCTGTGGTGGTGTGCCATTTAGTGTACAACGCGACTCCCTTGCCCATGCTGCTCATATTATTGTTGCCACCCCGGGACGTTTACTTGATCATTTAAATCGTGAAACAGTACAACTTGATGCATTGCAAACATTAGTTTTAGACGAAGCAGACAGAATGCTCGATATGGGCTTTATGCCAGATATTGAGTCCATCATTGACTACGCACCAATTAATAGACAAACACTATTATTTTCAGCTACTTGGCCAGATGAAATTGCACGAATTAGTCAGCAAATTCAGAATGACCCTCAAACAATTGAAATCAATAGTGTTGATGAACTTCCTGCCGTTGAACAACAATTTTATGAAGTCGCTCGTCACGAAAAAATTGAATTATTACAAAAACTCTTGAGCCGTGAACAGCCAGCTTCTTGTGTCGTTTTTTGTAATACGAAGAAAGATTGCCAAGCCGTTTATGATGCCTTAACCGCAAGCAAGCAAAGTGTCTTAGTGCTTCATGGTGACATGGAACAGCGTGAACGCGACCAAACTCTTGTGCGTTTCGCTAACGGAAGTAGCCGTGTATTAGTGGCTACGGATGTTGCCTCCCGAGGGTTAGATATTAAAGCCCTCGAAATGGTGATTAACTATGAATTATCATGGGATCCTGAAGTGCATGTTCATCGCATCGGCCGAACTGCACGTGCTGGAGAAAGCGGTTTAGCGGTGAGTTTGTGTGCACCAGAAGAAGCCCAGCGAGCCAATGCTCTAGAAGAAATGTTAAATATGAAGCTTAATTGGCAAGCCGAGCCTACAGGTATACGTATCGCTCCGTTAGAAGCGACGATGATGACCTTATGCCTTGATGGTGGTAAAAAAGCCAAAATACGCCCCGGTGATATTCTCGGTGCCTTGACCGGCGAAGTTGGCCTCAATGGTGCCGATATTGGCAAGATTGTGATCCACCCTACCCATGCCTATGTCGCACTCAAACGTGAAGTTGCGGTACAAGCTTGGAAACATTTACAGCAAGGGAAAATCAAAGGAAAATCCGTTAAAGCTAGGCTACTAAAATAACCAATATTTTCTGTGTTTCCTTCCAATATAAAAAGGAAGGAAACACATTAGTCATTCTATAATGCCACGTTATTTTCTTGCGGTAATGCCGATTTCGGTAAACCAAATATTTTGTCGAAAGCCCAATTAAAAAAGAAAGTATAAATTGGGATAAAAATAATTAGGGCAAAATCAAGTATTAATGCTTGTAAAAGACTAATTGACAACCACCATGCAATTAAAGGAATTAAAAAAACCACCAACGTTAATTGAAATAATATGGCGTGTACAAACCGGCGCCTAAAAGTTCTAATGCGTGATTTTTGCTTTGATTCCCAATATTCAAACGCAGTATTAAAAATAAAGTTCCAGCTAACCGCAATCGTTGTTATGACTAAAGCTAATGGACCTGTTGTTTCCGCAGAATTACCAGAAAGAAAAGCTAATGCTAAAGCTGAAATTAACCAACCAATAACCTCATAAGCCGTTACAAAAACAATTTTACGTTTAATCCCCTGCATTTTTCCACCCCCAAAAATATCATTATCAATAAGGTGGTAAAATAAATATAATTCAATGATAATAAAAGTCAGCTTCTATCAGTTTTATTGAAAGGTCAACAATGCCATTTAATAGTGATAACTTAACAGTTTTTCTTACTGTATTAGATAAAGGCTCATTTTCTGCAGCGGCAAGGGCCTTAAAACGCGTACCTTCAGCGGTTAGCATGGCAGTAGCGAATCTAGAGGCTGAACTTGGATTTGAATTATTTGATAGACATACGCGGGAACCTAAACCCACAGAAAAAGCGCTTTCATTAGCGCCCTACGCACGACATATTATTGCCAATTTATCTCAACTCAATACTTTTTCTCTGGAATTATCTCAAGGTGTTGAAAGCACACTGACCATTGGTATTGCGGCTGGTATTAATGCCAATTTACTCTTTGATGCTCTACATATTTTAAGCCAACGTTACCCTTTACTGCATATTGAACTGATTACCGCCCCTCAAGATGATCTTTTACCGTTATTACATGAACAACAAATTCATCTCGCAATTGTCTTTGGTGGTTTAAATGTTAATTCCCAAGAGCAGTTTCATTATATTGGCGAAGAATCAATTATTGCTACCATTTCTGCTAAACATCCCTCTCTACAAAATAAAACTTCACTTTATATCGAAGATCTTGTTGAAAGTCGGCAAATAATTATTGCGAGTCGTCAGCGTGAACTGAGTGATATCCGCATTCTAGTTTCCAGTAATTATTGGAAAGCAGACAGTTTCTCTTTGGCTCTCGGTTTAGTCGAGAATGGTATGGGATGGGGAAATTTTCCTTTATCACTGATTAAAGATAAATTAAACGATGGCTCACTAAAACCCCTTGAGTTTAAAAATACCCCAAATGGCTTTAAGTTGCCTATTCATGCAGTATGTTTGAAAGGGCATGTGCTTAAACGTGGTGCACAAGAATGCATTGAATTACTAAAAAAAGTGACGCTACCCTCAACCCATTCTTAAATCGCCGCCATACTACTGATTCGGAGATAACCGTGCTTAATCAAACTATCAAACATATCCATAATATCCGTTTACCTGAGTGTGATAGGCTGTGGCGTATTGATATCGATAATCAGAAAATCCAAGCTATTCTTCCACAAATTGAAGGCGAAGTATTGCCAGACAGCGTAGACGGTGAAGGTGGTTTAGTAACCGCTCCCTTCGTTGAGCCACATATTCACTTAGATACCACTCAAACCGCTGGGCAACCCAATTGGAACCAGTCTGGAACGCTCTTTGAAGGTATCGAACGTTGGGCTGAGCGCAAAGCGATGCTCACCCACGATGACGTTAAAAGCCGAGCGTGGCAAACCCTTAAATGGCAAATAGCCAATGGTATTCAACATGTTCGCACCCATGTGGATGTGTCAGACCCGACATTAACTGCACTGAAAGCGATGTTAGAGGTAAAACAAGAAATCGCACCTTGGGTTGATGTGCAAATTGTTGCTTTCCCTCAAGAAGGTATCCTGTCTTATCCAAATGGCGAAGCCCTGTTAGAAGAAGCATTACGCCTCGGTGCCGACGTCGTTGGTGCTATTCCACATTTTGAGTTTACCCGTGAGTATGGTGTAGAATCTCTCCATAAAACATTCGCTTTAGCGCAGAAGTATGACCGTTTGATTGATGTCCACTGTGATGAAATCGATGATGAGCAATCCCGTTTCGTTGAAACGGTCGCAGCGTTAGCGCATGCACAAGGCATGGGCTCTCGCGTCACAGCAAGCCATACCACCGCAATGCATTCATACAATGGTGCTTATACATCTCGTTTATTTCGCCTGCTAAAAATGTCTGGGATTAACTTTGTGGCTAATCCGTTAGTGAACATTCACTTACAAGGCCGTTTTGATACTTACCCTAAACGTCGAGGTATCACCCGTGTTAAAGAGATGCTAGCTGCGGAGATTAATGTCTGCTTCGGTCACGACGATGTATTTGACCCATGGTACCCACTAGGTACTGCCAACATGCTGCAAGTCTTGCATATGGGGTTACATGTTTGCCAATTAATGGGTTACCAGCAAATCAATGACGGATTAAAGCTGATCAGTGAATACAGCGCACGTACGTTGAACTTGCAAGATTATGGTGTGAGTGAAGGAAAACGCGCTAGTTTATTGATTTTACCAGCAGAAAATGGCTTCGATGCCGTGCGCCGTCAAGTCCCCGTGCGTTACTCTATTCGAGATGGCCAGGTGATCGCCAATACCCAACCTGCGGTAACCCAAATTCATTTAGAACAAACGGAAACAATCCGTTATGGATATACTCCAAAAATCTAACCATTAATTTTTTATTCCAAAATGGCTCCCTATAATCATCGGTGAGCCATTTATCTTGTAGCTCATCATTAAATTTAAATATGATCAGCCCGAAAACTAATCTTAATCGGATAAAAAGCAACTAATAGCGTATTTTTCACACAAAAGTCATTCCTATATACTAGACTTAATCCAATACTTATTGCAGAGCTTAAAAAGCTTTGGAGTGCAAATAAACGTCTTATAAGAACTCCTTTTTTGGTTATAAGTGCCATTTCTACGTATTAAGTGCAATTTCTATTGAAATTCAATGTGAACGTTTTATATTTTTTAGAGAGTTATCTGAAACTGGATTTGAGCTTTATTTATAGCAACAATAACGCTAATACACTGACTGTCATGCAGTGGTGGTCAATATTCCTGTTTTGCTGTACCGCGAATACGTCACAAATAAAGTTCTCTGAATCCCACTTTGAAAAAAATTGGAGATCAGATGAGTACTGAACACATCGTTAACCAAAAAAACACTATCGACCCTTGGCAACGCATTGCTGCCGAGCTATTAAGTGAAGCTGGCATTAAAATTAATGGTTCCCGCCCTTTTGATATCCAAGTTCACAACCCCCTATTCTTTAAACGCGTGCTACAACAAGGTTCAATAGGATTAGGTGAAAGCTATATGGATGGTTGGTGGGATTGCGAGCGCTTAGATATATTCTTCCAATATGTATTACGCCATAGACTCGATAAAAAAATACCTCATAACTTCAGTGATACATTAAAAATTGCTGTTGCTCGTGTTCGTAATCTACAAACCTTAAAACGCGCTCGTATTGTTGGAGAAGAACATTATGACCTCGGGAATGACTTATTTTCCTTGATGCTCGACCCTTATATGCAATATTCCTGTGGCTACTGGAAAGGCCTAGAAACGGTTCCTGAAAACCTTCATCTCGCACAAGAACAAAAATTAAATTTAATTTGCGAAAAACTGCAATTAAAACCGGGGATGCGATTACTTGATATTGGCTGTGGCTGGGGGGGACTTGCCGCCTATGCGGCAAAAAACTTTGGCGTTTCTGTCACAGGTGTCACTATCTCCGCGGAGCAACAAAAATATGCTCAAGCGCGCTGTGCAGGCTTAGATGTCAATATTAAATTAGAAGATTATCGAGGTCTCAATGACCAATTTGACCGTATTGTCTCTGTCGGCATGTTTGAGCATGTCGGCCCGAAAAACTATGCGGCTTACTTTGATGTTATTCAGCGCAATTTAAAAACTCATGGCCTGTTTTTACTTCACACCATTGGCTCTAACCAAAGTAAAGTGAATGTCGACCCGTGGATCAATAAGTATATTTTTCCAAACGGCTGCCTACCTTCTGTGCAAAATATTGGTGAAACCAGTGAAGGTAAATTAGTGATGGAGGATTGGCATAATTTTGGTGCTGATTATGACCATACACTCATGGCATGGTACTCCCGTTTCCAAGCCGCTTGGCCTGAACTCGAATTTAATTATACACCTCGTTTCAAACGCATGTTTTCCTATTATCTAAATGCTTGTGCAGGTGCATTTAGAGCTCGAGACATTCAGTTATGGCAAATACTTTGGAGCCCACAAGGTGTGAATGGAGGCCTACGGGTTGCTCGCTAAGCTTCTATCTTGAACATATACCTTCGTTAATCTTACGGGCTAGTTAAAGAATCAATGTGTTTCATTCAACCATTGCTCAATAGCCTGTAAGCCTTGCTGCACATTATCTTTCAATTGAGTATCCGCCATTGGCTGCTGCTCTAATAACTCACAAGTTTTTACTGCACTTTGCATTCCTAAACTGGCACAACTGCTTTTTAACTGGTGAGCAAGGCGCTTGACTTGTTCTGTGTTATTTTCTGCTCGTGCAATGTCAATTTGGTCAATCAAAGGCAAGGAATGCTGTTTAAAAATACTCACCCATTCGCGAATTTTCGGAAGTCCCATTAGTTCGGCATCACTAATAAGCTGTTGTAAATCTATAAATTTCTCCTGAATACTAGGAGCAGGCAATGTATATTCACCGCCTGAAATATATTTAACGATTAACTTGTTTAACGTATCTCTTGGTACCGGTTTTTGAATAATTCCACGAAAAACTTGGCTGGTCCGTTGGCGTAAAGTTTCATCAATCACATGAGCACTAAAACCAATCAAAATCAATTGGGGATAGGTTTTCGCTAATTGTTTAGCTAAGGTGATACCATCGATATCAGGTAAACCGAAATCCACCAATGCCGCGGTAAATTGTTGCCCAGTTTGTAGGGCTGCTAGCGCCTCAGCTGCAGACCCAACAATAGTGACCTGTGCCCCGCTGCGGGTTAACATTTCCCCACTAATTTTCTGAGTCAATGGGTTGTCTTCTATGAGTAATAAATGCACGCCCAACATGTCTAATGGCAGATCAGCCGATTTACTTACGGGATGCGAGGCGATACATAACGGCAGTGTTAAACGAAAACAGCTCCCGCTCCCTAATTGGCTACTAACCGTTAATTCACCGCCCATCGCTTGCGCTAAACTTGCACTAATTGTCAGTCCAAGCCCCGTTCCACCCCGCTGGCTATCTACTTGCACAAATGGCTTAAAAATATCCGTAAATCGCGAGCTATCAATGCCGCACCCTGTGTCTTCCACTTCAATAAACCAATATTTGCCATAACGGCAACTGCGTAACGTAATTTGCCCCTGTTGAGTAAAGCGCAATGCATTACTGAGTAAATTCGTGATAATTTGTCGGATCCGTAGCGGGTCCCCTTGTAAAGCAATCGGCAAATCATCCGCAACATCTGCAACTAACTGAATAGCAGGGTTTTTATTACTCGCATTCATTAAATACAAAGTACTTTCTAATAACGGCTTAGGTTCGAAAGGCTCATCATTGATAGACACATTATGTCCTCCGGCTTCAATTGCGGAGTAGTCCAAAATGTCATTTAAAATGGCTAATAAAGATTCACCTGAGTCAGTAATTGCATATAAATCATCATGATACTGATTAAGTGCTTTATTTTCTAATAACAGTTGCGCTGTCCCCAAAATCCCATAAAGAGGAGTACGGATTTCATGGCTCATTGCCGCCAAAAATGCCGATTTCGCCTGATTGGCTTGTTCCGCTTCAGAACGAGCTTTTCGGTGCTCAACGACCATCACACGCAGTTCTGCCGTCCTCGCTTTGACTTCATCTGCTAGCTGTTCACGCTGATTATTTAAGGCATGAACACTTTCACGAAATGCATCCATTAAACGGCCAATCGTATCAAGCTCTTTCACTCCTGCGGTTTCAGGAAATGCGGAGTCAATATCGCCCTCTAACAACCGTTGAAGTGCTTGAGTCTGCTGCGCCAACGGTTTTGTCACTAAGCGATAAACCACTCGCCAAAGGATCAAAACCAATGAGAGTAGAGAGACAATACTCAATGCTAACAACCAATTCTGCCCCCGCTCACTGGCTTGCTTTAGTTGCCCCAATGCGGTTTGGTTACGCAGCTCAATGATGTTAACTAATTGCGCTACTTCACTACTAAAACGTGCAAATTGGTCAATATTATTTTGTGATAAAATCTGTAAACGTGTTGTGATGTCGTTATCTTGCCGGTACAACGCAATTAACTCTGTATAGCGCTTCACGCTATTTAACGCGTTTTCTACTTGGCCTCGCACTGCGGGGTCTTCAATATATTTTTGCCGACGTTGTAAGATTTTAACTGCAGAATTCAACTGTTTTTCTAATTCAGCCATATTACGGTGGGGCTGGTTTGAACCTAAATTAAGTACCATTTGCTGTACACGCATCGCGCTTAATCGAAGTTCATTCATTTGGCTAGCATATTCAAGGTCAATATCAATTAGTTGATCAAGGGCTTGTTGGGCTTGTTCCCCTTGATTCCTTTCGATAAGGTCATAAATACTGACCTGAGTTGCTCCCGCTGAAGTGGCAGCATTGTTTGCTTGACCATGTGCCATTTGGGCGATATCACCTGCCGCTGCAATTATATGCTGCCTTAATTGTTGTTGCTCTGCGCGCAGTTTTAAACGCTGCCCGACTAACTCACCCTGTTGGCTTAATGATTGAGCAATTTCTTTTTCTTGCTGTTCAATATCTTGTGTATTAAAACCTTGTTCTCGTAATGTTTTCAGTATATTCGTGATTTTTAGGCTTTGTGCTGTTAACATCCGCCCTTGTGCTAACCAAATACTTTCACTATCCGCATTTGTGAGATTTTGTGCAGAAAATAATTCCCAAGCACTTGCTTCGCTCAGTTGCCTTGCCATATTCATGGTTGGGATCAGAGCCTCGGTATTGGCCTGTTCAACTTGGCTAACAAAACGTAAGTTGTACCACCCTACAAGGGTGCTGATAAAGGTCAATGCGGCCATCAGCGCAAAGCCCATCCACAATCGTCTAGTTAGTGATAAATTCACGGTTTGGTTAGCCTAAAAATTAAAATGATTGAGTTAGTAGTAAGAAAGCATTTAGGATAACGGTTTCTGGTTTGTGAGGCTATCATGCGTGTATTGATTTTACTCCTGTTCATATTTCACTCGTTGTTGAACCTAGCAATGGCACAGAATAGTTCACTCATTCAGTGGCGTGATAACCTACATTTTAATCACCAAACACATGATCCCGTAACCGCCACAAAAACCTGGAAGTTGTGCGCGCTTTACCCTAGTTTAAAAGATTCTTATTGGTTATCAATTAATTATGGCATGCAAAAAGCGGCAAAACACTATGACGTTGACTTAAACGTACTAGAAGCCGGTGGATATAACCAACTAGCAACCCAGCAAAAGCAAATTACGCAATGCCAACAATGGGGAGCAGATGCTATCTTACTGGGAAGTAGCACCACAACTTTTCCAAACCTTAGCCAACTCGTGGGAAATACGCCTGTCATAGAAGTCATCAATGCCACCCACGATAACACAATAAAAACCCGTGTTGGAGTGCCTTGGTTCCAAATGGGCTATCAGCCGGGGCGCTATTTAGTGCAATGGAGCCAAGGTAAGCCATTGAAAGTTTTACTCATGCCAGGGCCATTAAATGCCGGTGGCAGCCATGAAATGGAACAAGGATTCCGAGAAGCTATTGCAGGTAGCCAAGTACAAATTGTGGACGTCGCACAAGGGGATAACGACCTTGAGGTGCAACGCAATTTGTTGCATGAAATGTTAGAGCGTAACCCTGATATTAATGTTGTCGTTGGCACAGCGATTGCCGCTGAGGCCGCAATGGGTGAAGGCCGTAACTTAACGAAACCACTGAATATTGTTTCTTTTTACTTGTCTCATCAAGTCTACCGAGGCTTAAAAAGAGGCCGAATAATTATGGCCGCCAGCGACCAGATGGTTTGGCAAGGTGAGCTAGTGATTGAACAAGCCATCAAAGTACTACAAGAGCAGCCGGTTCCAAACAATATCAGCCCGCCGATTTTAGTGCTTACTCAACAAAATGCCGATAGTGAACACTTACGCAATTCATTATCCCCTGGAGGCTTTAGGCCCGTATATCAATATACATCGGCAGCTAAAAAATAGCCTTCACCGTGCTGAGTTACTAATAAATCAGCATTGATTTTATGGCGTAAACGACGAATAAGTACATCCACGGTGCGTAAATCAGGGTGATCGACTCGTCGGGCAGATAACATACGTAACAGACGTTCTCGGGTTAAAATCTCCCGCGGGTTAGTCACAAACGCCACAAGTATTTCATATTCTGCCCGAGTGAGTTTGATAACCTGATTTTCAAATTGGAGTGTATGCATTGAGACATTTAGGCAATAGCCCGCAAACTGATAGCAATTATCTTGAGAAACAACTTGGGTTTGCGAAGGCTTAGCAAGGTCAATGCGCCAAAGTAGATTTTTAACGCGAACGACTAACTCCCTCAATTCCAAGGGTTTAGTAACGTAATCATCTGCTCCCATTTCTAACCCCACAATACGGTCAATTTGGTCACAGCGGCCGGTAACTAAAATAATCCCCACCGTGAAACGCTCACGTATTGCTCTTGTTAACATTAACCCGTTTTCATCCGGTAAATTAATATCTAACAGAATCAAATCAACGGCCTGCTGATCCATAATTTCACGTAGACCCGCACCATTCCCCGTCACAGAAACACGATATCCTTCTTGCTCAAAATAAGCCTGTAAGCGAGCCTGAGTAACGGGTTCATCTTCAACAACCACAATATGATGTGATGTCATTGATACACTCTCTTCTGTTCATATCTGTTCATATTTGCTCATATCTTGCCGTAAGCTGTTCATTCTGGCTAGTACCGCTATTCATATTAACTCAATAAGATTGCCTGTATTAAACCATATAATTACAGGGGCTATTATGCGGAAACTCTGGAGAGCGTTGCGAAAACCAAGTGCTCGTTGGTCAATGCTAACGTTAATCGTTGTCGGGATTGCAGTGGGTGTTGCGTTAATCGTTGTCCCCCATGTTGGGATGAAAGTGACTAGCACCACTGAGTTTTGTGTCAGTTGCCATAGCATGGAACCCGTTTACGAAGAATATAAACAATCTGTACATTTCCAAAATGCATCTGGCGTACGCGCAGAATGCCATGACTGCCATATTCCCTCCGACCTTCCAGGCATGATTAAACGGAAACTCGAAGCAAGCAATGATATTTATCAAACATTTATTGCTCACTCGATAGATACCCCAGAAAAATTTGAAGCCAAACGTGCCGAACTTGCGGAACGCGAGTGGGCTCGCATGAAAGAGAATAATTCAGCCACTTGCCGCTCTTGCCATGATTATGACTCGATGGATCACGCAAAACAAAACCCAGAAGCGGCTCGCCAAATGCAAATTGCTGCGAAAGAAAATCAATCCTGTATTGATTGCCATAAAGGGATTGCCCATCAACTACCCGATATGAGTAGTGGCTTTCGTAAACAATTTGATGAGTTAAGAGCGAAAGCAAACAGTGATGCTGACATTCTTTATTCACTTGATATTAAACCTCTTTATGCCAATAAAGGGGATAAAGACCCCGCAGGCTCGTTACTTCCTGCCTCAGAGGTGAAAGTTCTAAAACGTGATGGCGATTGGCTACAAGTTGAAATAACAGGGTGGACAGAAACCGATGGTCGCCAACGCGTTCTATCTGAATTTCCGGGTAAGCGAATTTTCGTCGCTTCGATACGCGGTGATGTTCAAGAAAATGTGAAAAATTTAGAAAGCACCGTTGTCGCTGCAACAGATACGTCATGGAGCAAACTGCAAGCAACTGCATGGATGCAACAAGGCGATATGGTCAATGATATCAAACCGATATGGGCTTATGCAGATTCTTTATATAACGGTTCATGTAATCAATGCCATGGTGCGCCAGATATCGCTCACTTTGATGCTAACGGTTGGATAGGCACATTAAACGGTATGATTGGCTTTACCAGTTTAGATAAGCGAGAAGAGCGTACCTTACTGAAATACTTACAAATGAATGCATCTGATACCGCAGGATCTTCACACGGTGATAACGGAGAACAGAATGAAAAATAATCCAACTTTTCAAGCTTCTCGTCGACGCTTTTTGTTCCAGCTTGGCGGGCTCACTGTGGCAGGTATGTTAGGCCCTTCCCTATTAACACCGCGTAAGGCTAGCGCTGCGACAGTTGGCGAACAAGCTGCGGTAGTACAAGAAGGCATTCTGACTGGGTCACACTGGGGTGCAATTCGCGCCACTGTAGTTGATGGCCGTTTTATCGAAGCAAAACCTTTTGAACACGATAAATTCCCATCAAAAATGATTGCAGGATTGCCTGACCATGTACATGGCACCGCTCGTATCCGTTATCCAATGGTTCGTGTTGATTGGCTACGTAAACGTCATTTAAGTGATACTTCTCAACGGGGTGATAACCGTTTCGTACGTGTTTCTTGGGATGAAGCCCTTGATTTGTTCTATCAAGAGCTAGAACGTATTCAAACAACTTATGGGCCAAGTGGGCTGCTCACTGCAAATGGTTGGCAATCAACCGGGATGCTCCACAATGCTTCAGGCATGTTAGCCCGCGCCATTGCCCTGCATGGCAATAGTGTTAGTACTGGCGGAGACTACTCAACGGGGGCTGCACAAGTCATTTTACCTCGAGTCGTTGGGTCGATGGAGGTTTATGAACAACAAACCTCTTGGCCGCTAGTCCTGAAAAATAGTAAAACCATCGTATTATGGGGCTCTGACCTGATTAAAAACCAACAAGCTAACTGGTGGTGTCCTGATCATGACGTTTATGAATATTATGAACAACTCAAAGAGAAAGCGGCTAATGGCGAGATAAAAGTCATCAGTATTGACCCTATAATCACCTCAACTCATGATTACCTTGGACGTGCAAATGTTCAACATATCGCTATTAACCCCCAAGCGGATGTACCGCTGCAATTAGCCATCGCCCACACGCTTTACAGTGAAGGCTTGCATGATAAAACCTTCTTAAAAGAATATTGTGTCGGTTTCGAGCAATTTGTTCCCTACTTAATGGGAAAAACGGATGGACAACCCAAAGATGCACAATGGGCAGCTGAAATTTGCGGTATTGATGCCGACACAATCCGAGCTTTAGCTCGCCAAATGGCAGCAGATAGAACCCAAATCATTGCAGGTTGGTGCGTTCAACGTATGCAACATGGTGAACAATGGTCGTGGATGATTGTTGTTTTAGCTGCGATGTTAGGTCAAATTGGCTTACCGGGTGGAGGATTTGGCTTCGGCTGGCATTATAATGGCGCGGGTACACCAAGCCGTCAGGGGATTATTTTAAGTGGTTTTTCCGGCTCAACCAAAGTGCCACCTATTCATGATAGCAATGATTACAAAGGCTACAGTAGCACAATTCCTATTGCTCGTTTTATCGATGCGATTTTAGAGCCCGGAAAAACAATCAACTGGAACGGTAAAGCGGTTAAATTGCCACCACTAAAAATGTGTGTATTTGCCGGAACCAACCCATTCCACCGCCACCAACAAATTAACCGTATTATTGAGGGTTGGCGTAAGCTTGAAACGGTTGTTTCTATTGATAATCAATGGACATCCACCTGTCGCTTTGCCGATATCGTATTACCGGCAACCACACAATTTGAACGTAATGACCTTGACCAATACGGTAACCACTCAAATCGTGGCATTATTGCGATGAAACAGCTCGTTGAACCGCAGTTTGAATCACGTAATGACTTCGACATTTTACGCGATCTATGTCGTCGTTTTGGCCGTGAAGAAGCCTTTACTGAAGGTTTAGACGAAATGGGCTGGCTAAAACGCATTTGGCAAGAAGGCAGCCAGCAAGGAAAAGGCCGTGGTATTCATTTACCATCCTTCGATACGTTCTGGGAAAAAGAAGGCTATGTGGAATTTGAACATCCACAAATGTTTGTTCGTCATCAAGCGTTTAGGGAAGATCCCGACTTAGAACCTTTAGGGACACCGAGTGGTTTAATTGAGATTTATTCGAAAACCATTGCCGACATGCAATATGATGATTGCCAAGGTCACCCAATGTGGTTCGAAAAAGCGGAACGCTCCCACGGTGGCCCTGGTTCAAAAAAATGGCCATTACATTTGCAATCTGCTCACCCCGATTTTCGCTTACATTCACAATTGTGCGAATCTCCTGTATTACGCCAATATTATTCCGTTAGTGGCAAAGAGCCTATCTTTATTAGCCCTAAAGATGCAAAAGCCAGAGGTATACAAAATGGTGATATCGTTCGTGTTTTCAACGACCGAGGGCAAGTGTTAGCCGGAGCCGTGGTTTCGGACCTATATACAGAAGGCGTTGCTCGTATCCATGAAGGAGCTTGGTATGACCCGACTAAGGGTGGAGAAATTAATGCTCTGTGTAAATACGGAAACCCAAACGTATTGACATTGGATATAGGAACCTCTCAACTCGCTCAAGCCACCAGCGCACATACGACGATCGTGGAGATAGAAAAATACACAGGGCAAGTGGATAACGTCAGTGCATTCGATGGGCCAATTGAAATGGTGGCTCAATGTGAATATGTTCCTGCATCACAGGTGAATAGATGACCAAAGAAATTACTTTATCGTCAGAACAAATAGCCTGTGTTTATGCATGGTTAGCACAATTATTCTCACGTGAATTAGATAGTGCAACGATAGCGCAACTTCAATCTAGCGAAATGATGGATTGGTTTACAACTATCGAACAGGAACCCGTTTTAATTTCGCCAATTCAAGAGGTTAAAACAAAAATCCAAGCGCTAATGATGCGAAATGATGCTCAGCTCGAATTAGCCGCAGATTTTTGCAGTTTATTCTTAATGTCAGATAAGCAATCCGCCTTACCTTACGCCTCAGTTTATCCAAACAGTGAGCATGGTAATGAACAGATTAAGTACCTATTAGCCGAGGCAGGAATGGAAACCAGTAAGGCATTTAACGAGCCTTCTGACCATATTTCAATTTTTTTGGAGCTATTAAGCCACTTACATTTTTCATTAAATGAAGCCCATTTGGCGCAAGAAAAAGTGGAACAATTACGCCTAAAAACGTTGTCACTTTTACTGCAATGGCTACCGATATTTAGCCAAAACTGCCAACGATATGATGAATTTGGTTTTTATGCTGCTTTGAGTCAGCTGTCGTTAGCGCTAGTTCAATGGGATAAGCAAACCTAATAGATACCATTTAAATAATTTATATATTATTCAACTATTATTAAAAACAAAGGGATATTAATAAATAATATCCCTTTTAAATCTTAGTCATAACACCTGAGTTACTGTAAAGAAATAAGTTTTTCACGGCTCAGCCCAGTGCTTTTCATTATTATCTCAATATTAACTCCTTGCTCCAAAAGATTCCGTGCAGTTGTTATATTTGCCTCTTCTTGGCCTTTTTGAAATCCTTCTTGCAGTCCTTCTTGTCGTCCTTTATCTTGCAATCGTTGCGCAATATTCATGATTGTCTCCTTATGCTTTTCTGTCTGTTCCCCTAAAACTTGAATAACTTGTTCAAAATTATGCGAGTCTAAAGCAATAAACAGATAATTGAGGATAGTTATGATGTCATTATCACTATTATAATGTTTATTGAGTGCCTTCGCCAAGAGAGGGAGTACCTGTTGGAATTCATCCCGAAGATATTTATGTTTCATCGCTAATTCCATTACCGCAATTTTTCGATGATTAACGAGTTCATTATCATCAATAACGGTAATATCTACGAGTGGAAATGGTTGTGTGTATAACTCATGTGCAATCCCTGGTAATGGAAAACAATCCGTCCAAAGTTGTGTATATGGATAAGGCGAACGCGCCCCATGGTAAAATAATATCGGTACAACAATGGGTAATGTTGTTTTTCCTTGCTGCATATGCTGATTCATCGCTAAAAACGCATAATGCATTAAACGCCACGCCATGAGTTTATCGGGAGTTGATTGATGTTCAACTAAAAGATAAATATACCCTTCCCCTTGAGAGGTTTGTACTGAATACAATACATCCGATAACCGCGAGCGAAGTTGTTTATCAATAAACGAGGAATTTGTCAGCGATAACGTATTGAAATCACATAATGATTTTATATATTCCGGTAAATGAATTTCAAAGAAGTCTCGCGCATTTTCAATGTTTGCCATAAATCCTTTAAAAGCCGCATCATGTATCGTTGATGTCGTTTTTTTCTTCATTCAATAATCCTTATTGAAAAGAGCAACGACCACACAATAAAGCAAAATACCTAGATTGTCTGTTCAGTATAACGACATGATAAAATTCGAAATTTTGGAGTGAAATAATATTTATAATGTCAATATTATATTAATAAAAATAACGTTTGAGTAATACCACAAAGTATATCGATGGCTTTATTAAAAAGCACTAAAATAGTTTTTAACACTAGCACATTAAAATCACCACAACCTATTTTGAACAGCGATATACTACTCTACAAGCTTAACCATTTTTCCATTCTCTCCTCTTTGCAATTATTCCACGGTGCTAAATGACAATAGAATATAAACACAAACACACGTCTCAACTTTCAACAGAAAATAGAGAGGCATTGTATTCCGTGCTATATCAAAGCTTTGAGCAAGATTTTACCCATGATGATTTCGAACATGCTTTAGGGGGAATGCATGTTTTAGCCTATGACCATCAACAGATTGTTGGTCATGTTGCTATTATTCAACGCCATATGGCAATCGGTAACATGCCAATAACGGTTGGCTATGTTGAAGCGATGGCTGTACTAGAAAACTACCGTCGCCAAGGGATCGGTAAACAACTCATGCAGGCTACCAACCAAATTATTGCCAGTTGCTATCAGCTAGGCCTCCTTTCTGCATCAGATGAAGGCTTTCATGTATATCAATCTGTCGGTTGGCAGGTTTGGAATGGACCGTTGTATGAGCTCAACCAAGGCCATTATATCCACTCTGTGGATGAAGAAGGTGGTGTTATGGGGTGGTCAAAAAACAATTTAATTGATTTTTCACAGCCCCTATATTGTGATTTTCGCAGTGGAGACCAATGGTAGCCTATATGTGATAAAAGCCAGATAGGCTAAAAAACAACATTAGTTTTATTAAGCGGGTGTCAGGCCGGGTTGTACCACGCTATAAATTTGTTTTTTCAATTCTTCTTGCTTAGCCAATTGGTAAACATGTGAAGCAACATCTGCGCGCATCACTAAACCATGAACTTCAACCTCTTGTTGAAGAGCTGCTTTTCCCGTTGGCTCACCATATAATAACCCACCAGGGCGAACAATCACATAATCTAACGAACTAGTTTGTAGCCATGACTCCGCAAGGGATTTTTCTCTCACTGCCTGGCCAAACGCAGCACGTGACCGAGCAGACAAATAAGGCCATGAGTCTCCACAACCTAGTGACGTGACTAGCACCATACGAGATATACCTGCTTGCTCGGCACAATCAATCACCGTGCGGTGAGCTAAATAATCTTGCGTACCTCCCATGGTTGAAATAACCGTAGCAGTTGTTCCTGCGGAATGACAAGCTGCCTTAACCACCTCACTATCACAAGCATCGCCAATTAACACTTGTACCCCTAAAGCCTCTAAACCTGATGCGGATTGCCTATTACGTACAACTGCGATGATTGGGCGTTTCTCTGCTATTGCCAACTGAGCAATCTGATGACCAACACCTTTTCCACCCGCGCCAAAAATTAACCATGGAGCCATTTTTTTCTCCCTTTGTTTTGAGTGATACATCAATCTATTTGTGATTTAAAAATCTAAAATTACCACAATATAGATGATAATGCGCATTATTTGCATTTATTATTTGAATCTATTTAAGCCGCGAATAGCTATCATCAACGATGGAAAAGTAAACAACACTAACTTTAATGTTTTTTATGTAATTCATTTAATCAAACTCATTAAAATGTGACTAGTTTAACTTTTTCGTAAAAAAACACTTATCATAAAAAATGATAAACCAACAAATTAATTACAAAAATAAATCGTAATATCAACAACTAACAACAAACAAAATACCAGTATCCCATTGATACCCATAATTATTTTAATGTTAATGCGAAGAATTATCATTTGCATTTATATTATTATTTGATTTAATACCTACCGTCATATATATGCGAAATAATAATTTCTTAATCAATAGTATCGTTAATATCTTTAATAAAAATGGAGTATTTCGATGAAAAAGTTAACTATTATCGCCCTAGCATTCGCCACGAGTGGGGGCACTTTTGCCGCTTCTGCTGAGATCGGCTTTGACCAAAGCCAGCCTTTCAACCCAAATGAACCTTCCGTGCGCGTTGGTAAAACAGAAGGTACAAATGGTGGCCATGGTGGCGCTATCGGAGATCCCGGTATTGGTGTGCAAACTGTATATGGTGGAAAAATAATTTCATTCTCAGGCCTAACAAAAATGGCGCCAAAAAAACAGGGAAATGAAGCGCATGTGATTTCCATGCCGAATGGCCCTGGTTCACATGACAAAATGGGCGTATTTAACTTTGCCAAAGTCGCGGATGCTGAAGTGTATTTCGGTGAATGGTCATCGACAGGGCAAGTTAATGACACCACACACACGGCTTACTACTCAGGTAAAGATATCACCACCAATATGCCAACAGCGGGCACTGCGGAATACTCTGTTAAAGGAATAAGCCAATATAACGGAGGTGCAATGGCCGCAGGTACCCTGACAGCTAACTTTGGTACTAAATCTTTAGCAGGGAATATTGGTGCGACGAACATTGATGCCACCATTAAAAATAATGCTACCTTCGCAGGAGATGCGACACTTAATGGCGCATTAGGTGAAACCCGCGGGCACTTTTTTGGCGACCAAGCTAAACATATTGCTGGGGTAACTGAATTCAGCGACCACAGTAAAGATATGGCCTTTGGGGGAAGCCGTGGGAATATTTCCCAGTAATCCGTAAATCAATCTCGGTGACCACAACAAAGCATCACACATTGCTGGTCACCGCCCTTTATTACCGAAGCTAACCCTATGCAATATCTTTTATTAACCCTTGCCATCATGGTTACAATGGTCGCGCCCTCTGCATTTTCAACCAGTCTGGATACAGACCGTGAACAGTTGTTATGGCAAAAAGATAAACAAAATTATCGTGATAAAAGTGCAGTTGTCCCCCATAAAGACCAATTGCTACTCCCAGATGACCTATCAATCAAACTAAATGGGGAAAACTATACCCTAAAAAATAACGCTCAAGATCTAGGCCAGGCGATTTATTTGGCAATCAACCATCGGCAATTTCAAGACGTACAACGCTTATTGCCTCGCTACCAGCAGCTAACTGATGCGGACCCATTGCTTATTTTATTTGCAAAAGCAGAAATCGCTAAAGCGCAAAACCATTACCCTGAAGCAATTGCCCACTACCAACAAATACTGGCACTGTCACCAAAGTTTCTTCGCATTAAGTTGGAACTTGCCCGAGCTTATTTTGACGATAATCAAAATAAGGAGTCTTTGGCTTTATTCCAAAACTTAATCAACGATGAAACACTTGCATTACCTGCCAGTGTAAAGCAGACCATCCAACAATTTATTAGCGCTATCGAAAACCGCACAGCTTGGAGCGGGAGTCTCTCTTTCGGATATAAAAATAACAGTAATATTAACCAAGTCCCTGATAAAAATAAAATTTGGGAAGTACCAGGTGGCACATTAAAAATGGACAACCCCATCGCGTCGTCAGGGCTCACCTATGACGCGAGCCTGAGTAAAATAATTCCTATCTCTGGCCATCATTCGCTGCAAATCAAGGGGACATCATATGGCGACCGCTATCCTCACTATGCCGAATTTAGTGAGAATACCACCTCTTTAGCTGCTTTATACCGTTTTAATGATGCGAATACCACTGTCGCCGTTGGCCCATTAGTTGAATTAAAAACAGTCAATGAAAAGCGTCGTTATTTAGGGATAGGTGGCAAAATTGAAGCTGATTATCAATTCAGCCCAAACATGATCCTCAGTATGTCCGCGGATCACCAACAGCTTCATTACCAAAAACCGTATGACAGTGCCGATGGTAATCGAAGTAGCCTACACCTAACGGGTGTCTATGGAATCACCCCAGATACCTCCCTATTTTTGGGAGCTGACGCGACGCGTCTCACCACAGAAGTTCGTAGTGATGATTATGACCAGTTGGGTGTCCGAGGCGGCTTCTATACCGTGATTACACCTGATGTGCATTTATTAGCACTAGCCACCTATCGAGAAAGCCAATTTCAAGCCTTCAATTACCTCCTGAATGTGAAACGCCATGATCGTGAAGCGATGTACTTTGCGCGGCTCAATTTTCCAAATTATTCATTTTTCACATTTACGCCTTATACCAGTTATCGCTTTCGTGACAATCGCAGCTCCGCAGATGGAATTTACTCCTATCACCAGCACGAAATTTCTATTGGGTTAGAAACCCGTTTTTAAGCGTTATGGCACAGAGAAAAACACTATGTATAAATACAAATTAACACCTATTACTACTGCAATTATTACTGCCCTCTTTATTCCATCGATTGCTTTAGGGGAAAAAGAAGAACACATCGGTACCATTACTGTTCAAGATTCCGCAAAAACTATCAAAGAGCGTGATCAACAAGGCTACGATGACCAATATGATGCAAAAGGCTCTAAAATTTATTTAGGAAAAGACCTTGTTGAGCGTTATAAAGGTACCAGTACCGCGGATGTGCTCAATAGCGCAGTTGGCGTCTATAGCGGTGACGCAAGAAACAGTGGTGCGTTAGACCCAAATATTCGAGGGATCCAAGGACAAGAGCGTGTTCCTGTTACGGTTGACGGCACAGAGCAATCACTAACAGTTTACCGGGGTTACAATAGGGCAAATAACCGTAATTATGTGGACCCAAACCTCATTAGTAGTATTGAGATTGAAAAAAGTGGTTCTCTTGCTGGTGATATAAAAACCTCTGTTGGTGGTGGGATAGCCATCAGAACCCTAGGAATAGATGACGTTGTCGCTCCAGATGAAAAGTTTGGTGTCAGCTTAAAATTAGAAACCAGCAGTAATTCAACTCGTGAACGTATTCCTCACTATGGTTATGGCGAAGATTACCGAGATCACCCAGAGATTTATAAAGATAATAACTCTGTATTCTCCGATCCTGTCGTCCACATCACACCGAAATCCCGAGGAAATGCACAATTTTTCAATTTTAAAGATAATGGCGGAAGAATAGCGGTTGGGACTCGACAAGAAAAATTCGATTTAATGGCTGCCTATGCCTATCGCCGCCAAGGCAACTATTTTGCAGGGAAAAATGGCGCTCACCGTTATAAGGAATCTGTTCAACTAAATGAACAACAAACAGTACAGCAACAACTTGGCCCAGATCCTTACTTACCTTTTGCCGCGAATGTATTTCTCCCCGGAAAAGAAGTGACTAATACCTCTAATGAGCTGGAATCCTATTTAGTTAAAACCAATTTATATCTCACTGAAAACCAAACACTACACCTTGGCTTTCGCCGGAGTGAAAGTACCTATGGTGAAATTATGCCCTCACGTTTAGGATTTGCTGAGCTTGAAGGTAAACAAGTGCTACCACAATGGCCGTTGGCTCACTTTACAGTCAATGCCTATAATGCCGAATACAAATGGAAACCCGAAGATAACCAATGGATTGACCTAAATGCGAATATCTGGATGACGCATTCCGTAGGAGATACCAATACCTCTGGCGGCTACCCTCGAGAGCCCAAAGAGCGTGACTGGGCCTTTGAGTATGGCTATGGCGATGGCAAAGATCCTAACATTGATGGCACGTTAATTAATACCGCAGCAACTAATTCTGAAAATGATCGCATTGGATTTAATTTACGCAATACCATGGCGCTCACCCCCGATCTTGATTTAACCATTCGCGGTTCAATGCTCAAAGAAAAATTAGACTCAAATGACGTTCCACCATCGCAAACTGCTAGCCCGTTTATTGCCCTTCCACGTAAAGGCCATCGGCAAGAAACCAGTATTGCCTTTAACTTTAACTATCGCCCAACGAGTTGGTTGGAGTTGGATGCGGGAGCAAAATATATTGATGGCTGGACAGAAGATGATTACTTAAAAGAGCAAATGCGCAATCGAACCAAAGGTTTTCAAAACCCTGATGAACGACTTGCTAAACAGATCAATTACAACCGAATTTTAACCCAAGATGAATATAATAAGGCTATTGAAAATGGCTACCAACCCTTCAATGGTGGCTATAGGAACAAACAAATCTTACTCAAAACGATAGGGCTTGATGACACGAATTATACTGTTTTCATCACCAAGAGAAATAGCTCTCAACATCCAGAAGAAAATGGCGTTTTAGATGTCAATTTCCGCACGGAATGGAAATCAGATAAAGACGGGCGCTATACGACAAAAACGAACCCTTTCCATAACGGAACTTTTGACTCTCAAGCACGCGCTGTCGACCCAGTAACGGGTAAAGAAGTTTACGTCTATGGGGCAAGTTATTCGCATCCTTCAGATGATATCGAGCGAAAGCTCACTGAAGAAGAAAAATGGAAATTCTCAGGCAAACAAAAAAGCCATGGCTGGGCGCCTGCTTTTGGTGCCAATATTTGGTTGTCTGATAACGACCGCGTTTATGCGCGCTACATCGAAACAGTACGCTTGCCAAGTATTTTCGAAAATAGCATTGGGTTTGCTGGGGAAAGTGAAGCTCGCAAAGAGAAAATGTTATTCAAACCCGAACGTGCGAAAACCATAGAATTTGGCTATTCCCGTAATTTACAAGGGTTACTCGGTGCTGAACGTCACGCTGATGTGAAAATAGGCTATTACCATACTGTCATCGAAAATGCATTTGACCGTGATGGACGTCTTAATTTTGTTCAAGTAAAAGAGCATAAAACCGCGGGGATTGAAGCTTTGGCCCGCTACGATAATGGTGGGGTATTTATGGATATTGGTGTTGATTACCGCCTCAAAAATGAAGTTTGTGATGACTCCGCACCCGCTAATTTGGATCCAACTAACCGCTATAATATCTCTCAATGCACCACCGCAGGTTTCCCCGGTGGCTTTTTACGCACACAATTACAGCCTAAATATGCGATTAACTCTAACCTCGGCATGCGTTTTATGGATGAAACTCTCGAGGTGGGAACACGCTTACGTTATACCAGCAGCGTGCAAAATAAAGATGAACGGAAATTAATGCTGCAATTCCCAGGGAGTTATTCAATGGCGAATAATAGCCCAATGCACTGGACCCCGACCTTTACAGCAGATGCCTATGCCAGTTACCAAATTGATAAAAATATCAATGTCGAATTCTTAGTAACCAACTTAACTGATCGTTATTATATCGACCCACTAACACGCAGTATGATGCCAGCTCCAGGCCGCACACTACGCTTAGGATTAAATGCACAATTTTAGATAAATGCTGTTGATTTACCCACTATAAATATCCGCTGCTAACCTTAAGTAGGAGCGGATATTCATCACTTCAGTATCAGAAAAATAACCGCATAATGGTTTCGTCGAATTCATCTTGGTCTACAACTGCAAAACCAAACTGCTCAAAGAATGGTTTCATCATGTCGTTGCCTTCAACATAACAAATTGATACGGACTTATATTTGCCCAAATTTTTAATTTCTTCCAGAACTAGCGGAATAGCCTGAGAACCAAAGCCTTTTCGTTGATGCTTTATATCAATCATCAATTGGTCAATAAACACTTCTTCTGGCCAACCATTTTCATGGTTTGAATAATATTGAACAAAGCCAACAGGCTCATCATCAACATAAATCCCTCGATTAATATAATGATCAAAAAATTTTGAGGCTGCGATTGACTCTGAGTTAAGAGCAACAAAGTCTTCCTGCTCTTTGGTTATCTCGAGGCAGATGATATCCACCCAATTGTCTTTGGTGATATCTTTTAGGGTAATAATCATAAACACCTTGCTTTAGAATTTACCAATTACAATACCGTTGTGATAAAAAGATGGCTAAACATAAATTTAGCAATAAATACTTTTTTGTTCGCGCCATTCGTGCCTTTGTATTTTTCAAGACGCAATAAACAAATAGCAGTCGATATGTTACGGATAACATTAATATCAGCATTTAGACTAAAATAAAATTTCGACTCATTTATTGCTTTCTAATTAATGAATATTCAAAATTGGGATCCAAGTCAAATATCACAGCCAAATACAATATTATTGTAATTTATCAAATTTTTTTGAAGAAACCTTAAAAAAACAAATTGGTTTATTAAACTAATAATCAAAATCAAATCAGGTAAAAGTAAAACCCAAGGATAGAATCACAATAATAAACTCCAATAAAATCTAAATTTTCATCATTATACAAACTCAATAAAAATAAAACCTTTTCATATAAAAATACATAAAACCTGAACAACCTCACATTTATTAGGTATTTGATAACTCTTCGCATTAATGCATCTAAAAATCAAAATCACTTATGAAATAACATGTTAAAAACTTAATAAAATATTGTATCAGACTGAAAAATAAAAATATTTCTAAGATTAGAATGCAAAAAAAATTCAATAAGCACATTTTTATTAATTAATTTTAATTAATTGATTTTAACCATGCCTTTTAGGCATGGCTAAGAGACTTTCGGAATATTGTCAAGAAAATAGTTTCATGGATAGTATGAATACGAAAATGATGCATTTTTATTATAAATATATACGAATAACTCTTAAAAACATTTCCAATGAAAGGTAACACTATGGGTATATTAAAAGATAGTAAGTTGCTTTTGGTTAGCTTACTTATCATTCTTCTTTCGGAAGCTATAGGGCAAATTAAAATCAGTTTAGTTATGGTTTTTCCAATGCTTTATTCCATGTTGATGGGTGGTATTATCAGTTTTCCAAAATTCAAAATCCTCAGCGAAAAAAACATGGCACACGCAAGCTCTATAATGAGTGTCGCGTTAGTTATCTTAATTGCAAAATTAAGCACCTCCGTTGGTGCATCTTGGGAAAAAATTATTCAAGCCGGTGGTGCATTAATCCTGCAAGAAATCGGTCACTTTATCGGTACCATTTTACTCGGTTTACCCCTTGCCATTATGTTAGGTATGGGCCGTGAAGCCGTTGGTGCAACTTACTCTATTGGTCGTGAACCCAATATCGCCATTATCGAAGCCAAATATGGTTTAAGTTCACCAGAAGGCCGTGGCGTTATGGCAATGTATATTTGCGGAACACTATACGGAGCCGTTTGGATGGGCATCATCGCCAGTGTTATCGCAGGACTCGATATTATGAGCCCTCTCGCTTTAGCAATGGGAGCCGGGGTCGGAAGTGGTTCGATGCTAGCTGCGTCAGTCGCACCATTATTGGAGCTTTATCCTGAACATGCTGCGGATATTCAAGCATTCTCATCCTCCGCAAACTTGATGTCTTCAGTATTAGGTCTGTACATCTATATTTTCTTCTCCTTACCGTTTGCCTCTTTCTTATACAACAAACTCAAAAGAAAACGTGCAACAGCATCAGCAGATACAGAATAAGGATATAAGATCATGAAAAAGATGGCAGAAATTGCAATAATCATCGTGTTAGTCATCATCTTCACTTCACTGGGTGATGCTCTCGGAGGCTCAATTTATGGCCGCGGCAGCTTTGGCGCAGTCTTTAGCGACTCACTTATCGCCATGGCATTATTAGGGGGTATGTCATTTGTGGCATACTTAATTGCACAGATCCCACCATTAGGTAAGTTACCTGTGATTTTCTGGGTATCTTTAATTGCTGCAGGTCTGTGTTCACCATTATTCCCTTACGATAAAGAAATGATCGCAATGACAGGTAAAATTTCACTCGCTGTCATCAGTACGACAGTTCTGGCATTTGCCGGTCTTTCACTCGGTAAAGATATTGATAAATTTAAAGCCATTTCATGGCGGATCATCCCAGTTTCACTGGCGGTCTTTACGGGAACTTTCTTATTCGCTGCACTTATTGGTCAAGTGACACTTTCATGGAGCGGCGTTATCTAACCAGAGGAAATATTTACCATGACAATGACCAAAGACCAATTGAAAGCCATCGTTTGCGAAACAATTGCATCCCATAAAGGGGATATCAAAAAATTAGCAGAAGATATTTGGGCAGAGCCAGAGCTAGGCTACAAAGAAACGAAAACAGCAAAAAAAGTGGAAGCCGCATTTTCTGCATTAGGCGTTAATTACCGAAACCAACTCGCATTAACAGGGGTTAAGGCACGTCTAAAAGGTGGAAAAGGTAGCAAATATAGCATTGCTGTGATTGGTGAGCTCGACGCGATTATTTGTGCTGAACACCCAGAGGCCGATGATTTAACGGGTGCAGCCCATTGCTGTGGGCACAATGCGCAAATAGCCAATATGATGGCTGTGACTATTGGTCTGGTTAAGTCAGGTGCTATGCAATACCTCGCGGGAGACGTCGTTCCTTTCGCCGTTCCCGCTGAGGAATATGTTGAACTGGCTTATCGTAATAAACTGATTGAACAAGGAAAAATTAGTTATATCGGCGGTAAGCCAGAGCTGATATCCCTTGGCGAATTTGATGATGTCGATATGGCAATGCAAATTCATTTAACCAGCGTCAAACCTGAGCGTGATACTGGTTTTATTGAAATGTCGACCACCACCAATGGGTTTATTGGCAAGTTGATTAATTACAAAGGGACTGCATCCCATGCAGCAGCAGCACCTCACTTGGGTGTCAATGCCCTCAATGCCGCAATGATGGGGATCATGGGAGTAAATGCTATTCGCGAAACTTTCCAAGAAAAAGATTACATTCGTTTCCATCCGATCATCACGCAAGGCGGTGATTTGGTCAATGTCACCCCAAGTGATGTCCGTATGGAAAGTTATGTTCGAGCGTCAAATGTCCCAGCAATGATTGATGCGAATGAACGTATTACTCGCGCACTTGTTGCTGGCGCAATGTCTGTTGGTGCAGAGGTAGAAGTTAAAGATTTACCGGGTTACTTTCCATTATATAACAACGATACATTGAACAGTTTATTGCAACAAAATGCCCACAACTTGATTGGCGAAGAAAATGTTTGGATTGCTGGGCACATGACTGGAAGCACGGATACAGGGGACTTATCACATATTATGCCAGTGAGTCACCCATGGATTGGTGCAATTCGTGGTGGGTTGCATGGTAAAGATTACGTTGTTTTTGATGATGATATGGCCTATATCCGCCCTGCTCAAATGATGGCAATGGCAATTATTGACCTGTTATTTGATGATGCGTCCCAAGCTAATGAGATGTTAGCTGATTACACCCCATTAATGAGCAAAGAGGAATACCTCTCATTTATTGGCTCTTTTAAGAACTAATTATTAAAACATTCCCCTTATTGCTATGTTCATTATAATAAGGGGAATATGATTTTTAGCTTTTATCCCACTTTTAAAATTTTTTCTTCGCATTAATTTAATTTCTTTTTACATTCGCCATTTCATTTAAAACAATTCCTAAAATCATGCCTCTCCCCCCTACTTTAAATAAAAAATTTAACTTAAATCCCACTCATGCTCACTTTAAAATGCAAATATTCCCAACATTAAAAACATATCCATAACCTATTGATATAAATAGACTTAATAAGTTAAGCACTCTTTATATTATTGTTTTAATAAATTACCATCCTTATTATTCATGAGCCATGCAATACTGATATGATATAAATACGATCTCCATCACGCTCACTTTTTTAATATCCACGTTAAAATTCACTCTATAAATTGATAGATAAAGAATAACGAGTAGAAGTAGAAATCATCCTATTTCTGAATCTAATTTTTAAAATACACATAAATTAAATGAGCGCGCTGTTCATTATTCCATGCTCACACCAGGGGCCCTTTAACAGCATTAAAAATGCTTTCTGTATACGGGATAAAACGTAATGACCAACAAATACAATATCAGTGAAAAGCTCTTTGCTTTAGAAACGTTTAGCAAAAAAACACGTCAGGATTTACATAAAATCCCTGAATTGTCTGGGCAAGAATTCAAAACCTCACAATATTGCCGTGAATTGATGGAAAGCTTTGGCTATAACATTCGTTTATTTGAAGGCTACACAGGCTTTACCGCTGATTTGATTGTCGACCCAACCAAGCGCTTAATTGCCTATCGTACCGACATCGATGGCCTTGAAATGCCTGATTTAACGTGCAATGAACACAGTTCTGTCCATGAGGGTTGCGCTCATAACTGTGGCCATGATACCCACATGACCATCGCCTTAACAGCAGCTAAATACCTCAGTAAGAACCGTTCTGAACTCACCCATAACGTCCGTTTTATCTTCCAGATGGCTGAAGAAGATATGCGCATACCAGGTGCCAACAAAATGGTCGAAATGGGCTGTATGGAAGGCGTTGACGAGGTTTACGGTCTACACAATGATGCGGCCTTTGAAACGGGTTATATTAAATTCAATTCAGGGGTTATGTCCTCTTATGGCTCAGCGTGGACACTAGATGTCCACGGTGTTTCTGCTCACGGCTCAACCCCTCATAAAGGGTTAGATGCTATCCGCGAAGCAACGCGTATCATCGATTATATGGACTACATTGTTGCCAAAAAAACCGATCCTTTCAGCCCTGCCGTATTTGGTTGTGGCATGATTAACGGGGGAACCATCCCAAATGCGCTGGCGGATCATGTTCAGGCACGCGGAACCATCCGTTCAATGGATGAAGAAACGGACAAAATATTAAAAGCCAGCTTCAATGAAATTGTGGCTCGTAGTGAAGCCGGCGGGTTTAAAACAACACTGGAAGCCAGCGGGTATCCTGCTGTTGTCAACCACCCACAAGCAGCCAAAGTCATTTATGATGCCGCAGCCGCCTTTTTACCAATTGAGCATATTGATTCAAATGGTAAGCCAATGACTGGAAGTGAAGATTTCAGTTATATGATCAATGCCACTAAAGGTAAACTCGGTGCCATGTACTTTTTAGGAAGTGGTAATCAAGCAAAAGGGATTAATAATTACTTACATGCAAACCCTTATTTTGTTGATGACGACTGTTTGCTGATTGGCGCTCAAATTTTTATTAATATTGCCACTCGTTAGAATAAATATAATACACACAGTAATACTAAAGCCGAGTAAATCTCCTATTACTCGGCTTTTTTCTTAATCATCCGCAGATAAGTCATAGCTCAGGCAATTCTCTATATAACCTATCTTTCTCACTTTGTTCTGTAGGTACCCATTGGTTCGGTTGATGAATATAATTCAAATCAAGGTGAGGTGCGTAATGAGAGATAAAATCATACATATAATCTTTTAGGTGCATGTGCCGATTAATGCAAACATGTGTATAACTTGGCTTGACTAAGTGGCTAATATCAATACAGCGTAATGCCTCACTATCTTCCTCTGGGTCAAAAGCTACGGTTGAAATAATACCGACCCCAGCACCGCGTTTTACATAGTATTTAATAATTTCAGTATCTACGGCAGTTAAAACAACATTTGGCGTTAATTTATGTTGATAAAAGACTTGGTCGAGCTTCGAATGCCCTGTAAAACCAAATACATAGGTAATTAGTGGGTAGCCCGCAAGGTCTTCAATCCTAAGCTGTTCACATTGAGCCAATGGGTGGTCATGTGGAACAATAATACTGCGAGACCATTGATAACAAGGCATTACCAATAAATCATCATAAAGATGCATCGACTCGGTCGCAATGGCAAAGTCCACATCGCCATTATTCACCATCTCTGCAATTTGAGCTGGCGCACCTTGGTGAAAATGCAAAGAGATATTAGGGTAACGTGCGTTAAAACGCTCAATCACTTGCGGTAATTTATAACGGATCTGGGTATGGGTTGTTGCAATATGCAAGTTCTGTTTTATCGTCGTATCTTCATGAGAAACAATACTTTTTATTTTATCGAACTGTGCAAGAATATCACACGCGACATGATGAACTTTTTCGCCAATCGGGCTCAGAGACAATAAGTTATTATTTTTCCGATTGAATAATGAAACGTTCAGCTCATCTTCCAATATTTTAAGTTGCTTACTCACCGTTGGCTGAGAGGTATACAGTTTTTCAGCCGCATTAGTGATATTGAAATCACTTTTGACCACTTCAACAAAGCTTTTAAGCTGACTAATGTTCATTGCTGGGGTATCCAATGTAAAATGGACTAAAAATAAGATTTAAAAAATATAGCTGTATTGTGCGCTTATTATACCATAAGCAACCGGCCAGCTAGAAGCATCCTTTTAGCATTGCTGAGCTCGCATTTACATTTTTCACAAGATCCCCAAATAATACCGTTTTTATTTCCCCAAAGAGACAGAATACCGCTATCACCATAGCAGTATATGTAAACTGAACATACTTTTTATAAAACAGACAGATATTAAAAATAAGTATAGAAAAAATTAGTCATTGGTATAGCCATCATCTTTGATGCCTTCATCAAATATAAAAATGATTATGTCTACATATAATTATTTTTAATAGCTTCTCTTTTAAGAAGCTATTAATTTTAATATTCTGCTTATAATGGGTAGCTCATATCAGCCTCACGCCCCAAAAAGTAATTTAAATCACACTCCAGTATATTTGCAAATATACATAAACGATAAATAGTGAAATTCTGTGTTCCTCTTTCATAGCGTGAAATTTGTTGTTGGCTCAAGCCTGATTTTTTCCCTAGTGTACTCGCAGACCAACCGAAAAGAAGACGGCGTTTACGAACCTGCTGCCCAATAAAACTATTAGAAATTTCAGTGTTATATACGTTCATACGTACTGTCCTAATTATAATGACACTATTATTTTTAGTGTTGTAGCCTTAAAATTTAACGCCCTGACATGCTATAAAAAAGCGTATTCGAGATTTACAACCTCAAATAAACTTATATTTCTCAAATAAAAACAAATCATAAACTCATATAATAAAAGTTATTAAACCATTACTATCAATTTAATTAATAAACTATTATGTTTTATATTAAAATTAACGATAATTAACACTAAACTCTGCATTTACATTCACTTTACCGTTAGTGATATCACTCGTCTTAATTAATGCACCATTATAAGTTAATAATTGTTCACTACTTGATGAATTGAAACGCCATGTCACCACTTTGCCTGAAGGGTTCTGAATTTCACCATTTGTGGACTTAATACGCAGTGCTATTCCTTTCGCTGAATCTTGGCTCGTGGAATCTAATGCAAAATAATCCGCATTAAAACTATCTGGAGTACCACTCATCGAAACATCAGCAACGGCGGCTGACTCACAATTTTGTAGTTTAATCGTAAATGGTTTCTCAGCTACAACACTTCCAGAAGGATAACTCACCGGCACATTGACCTTTTTAAAATCAACAGTCTGATCTTTTGATCCGGTATCAACCTCGCATCCCATTAATTTTATTTTGCCTTTAATCTGAACAGAAGCATCCAAAGCCAGTGCTCCTGATGAAACGAAGCTTATACCTGCGACTAAAACAGTTCTCCTAAATAAACGGCTTATGTTCATCCTCTCTCTCCCATATTAAATAACTATTATTTATTGATACCCAATACTGATATCAATACTCGCTTGTGCGAGACCACCGTCAACATTCCCTGTTTTATACAAAGTGGCTTCATAATCTAATGGCTGTGCCGTCGATGACCACTCAACAACTGTGCCATCGGGTTTTTGCTTTTTATTTTTATCCCCTTTTACGTTCACACCATAAACCAACCCTTGCGCACTGCCGGTGCCACTATTAATTGCAAAGTATTCAGGAAAGCCGGTATCAGCCTTACCAGACATACTCACGGAAACTTTATTAATTGTTCCCGCACAATTAGATAGTTTTAATGAAAATGGTTGAGTGACCAAGCCAGAAAGACCTGTTCCACTTTTTGTCGTTGTTACTGTTTTAAAATCGATTTCTTGATTCTTACCACTATTTCCAAATTCAACATCACATCCCGTAACGATTGCATTTCCAGTAAAATTTAACGATAAATCACTAGCCGATGAAAATAGAGGGCATAGCGAAAAAACCATGCCAAAAATATAGCAATACCTGTACGAATATAATTTCATAATCAGTCCAAATAATAATCGCAGATCAAAACTAACGAATAATGATGCTAGTTCTTGAATTAATCATTGCCTTATAACATGCATATAAATTATTGAATCACTTCTACAACAAAAATAGATAAACTAAACTTTCTTTGTCGTTTTAAGAAAATAAAACGACAATGTTATCAGTTATTTTAAATATCTATAAAACCATTCAATATATTAGTATTTTATTTATATGCTACGCTAACTTCGGCAACTGAACGAACATCTCCCCCGGTTATCGCATCTAACGTTTTAACTAATTCAGCACGATAAGGTAAAGTCACGCTAGCCCCTGAAAGGCTTCCCCAAACAACCGTGTCACCGACTGGCTTCTGGACTTTTTCTCCACCGGTTGTCTTTGCAATAATTTTAACGCCTACGCCTTTAGACATGTTTGCACCTTTATCAATCGCAAACAGCTCTCCACCAGCCATATCAGTATCAGCAGTACCTTTCATTGAAACATCAATACCTTTTAAATCTGCACAATTTTGAAATTGCAGATTAAAATCCTTTTTAGCTATTGAGCTTCCTTTAACCGCATTTTTAACTACAGTAACATCCGAAAAATCAACTAATTGGTCTTTACCTGTGCCTGTTGAAATATCACACCCCGCCAACTTTATTGTTGCTTTCAATGTTAATGTTGCATCAGCCGCTTGTGCACCTGAAGTTAAAGCAATACCCGTCATAACGCCCATTAGCGCTAATAGAAAATTTTTCTTCATTTATATAGCCCTTAATTCAATACTATTAGTAATAATATTTTTAATATGGATACTCTATTAATTATATTTTACAGTGACATTTACAAGCCCAGTAATTGCCCCCGCAGTTACTACACCTGTTTTATATAATGTCGCTTTAAAAGGAATATTATTCGCTGTTGCTGTTCTTGCCCATAAAACCTCTTTCCCTGGTGACTGGACCGTTTTTGCCGTATCTGTTCCTTTAATACCAACCGCTAAACCACCAGCTTTACCAGCCCCCTCATCAATAGAATAGTAATCAGCAAAGCCCGTCACAGCTTTGGTTGTATCCATGACTAAACTAATATTTTTGAGGTTCGCACAACTAGTGAAATCTAAAGAAAAATCCACATCTTTTAAGGCTGAACTCCCTGTTCCCCCAGCTGTGGCTTTAGCTAAATCCACAGTACCAAAAGCGATCGCTTTTGTTTTACTACTCGCTGAAATATCGCATCCTGTTACAACAACATTTCCACTAAAATTCAACGTAATATCTGCTGCTTGTGCTGCACCACTGACTGCAATCAATAATGATAAAGCACCCACTTTTTTCATTGTTGACCACGGGAAATTACGACTACGCTCCATTGCCTTACTCATGGTAGTTATCTCCATTAATTTATATTATCTAAAGTCTAAACGCACAGTTACAATTGATGAATACTTACCAACCGTAGGGGCTAGACCAGTACTACTGAAAGGGTAGGTTTTGATTGTTACCGAACCATTTTGATTAGCATCTAATTGCAAAGGGAGTTTCCCTGTAGTCGGTGTTAAGCGACCATTAGGCCCTTCTATTGCAATAGCAATATCTTTATTATCCGTACTAAAGCCATCAGTAGTGCTATTTGGGTCAGCAGTGCCAATAAAGCGTACATCTAAGTCTGCATAAGCGTCCATATTCACACACTTTATGCTTAATGTTTTAGATTGCGGTACTACACCAGCGGGCATTACTCCTTTACCTGCTGCGACGAAATTTCGCTGAGGAATATCATTGAAAGGAATCGATATACTCTGGCCTGCATTAATCTCACATGCTTGTGGAGCAGTGACGTTCACATATAAGCTAACGCTGGCAATATTCGAGCCTGGCCAGCTATGATATAAAGATGCGAAAAAAATATAAAGATTCGGATAATTGATTACAGTATTACCAACAAATAGCTTCTTTACGTAAATATCCAATTCCCCTTTGGAGCCAGTGGTTATATTTTCTATAAGCTTCCCATTCGGAGGGCAAACCTCCTTGGTATTATTAGAGATGGGACCAAAAGGTATCTCCAGTATTCTCGAATCATTAATCGTTTGGTCCCAAAGACTTGCTTTCACACGAACATCCAGATACTCGCTAAGACTATACCACCCCGTAGCATGTCCCGGCGGCATCCTTTTAGTCTCAAACTCAGCCCAATAATAGGTGCCAGGTATATTATCTCCAGGAGAGCACTCACACTCTATTTGATAACCAGAGTTCTCACTCCAAGACCCTAATTTTAGAACCTCTCCGCCTACCTTATTAAACGCCGCATCTATATGGGCTGTTAAATTAGCGTTATAAGTTTTTACTGGGCCGACGGGTTTGCATGGTCCTCTGGCAAGAGCCATATCAGATAAAATGAGTAAAGTGGCACCGACCGCTCCGGGAATAAATAAAGATTTTATTATGCGCATATTTATTTTTGATTTCATTATCTCATCTCCCAAATCACTGACACTCCGCTTGCATCTGAATAATGCCAGCAACAGGTTTATTAATTTGTGCCACGGGAAGTTGATAGTTAACAAGGCAAGCTTGTGCAGCCTGAAGCCCCCACTTTATTTCCAATTGACCGCTCTCTGGTAACCCACTCATAAATAATTGTCCACCTTCTCCGACTATGGAGCTATTAACTGCTTTCCCGTTGTTTTGAACTAGCAGTGCAGATGCACCAAAAGGTATCATCGTGCCATTTTTATGTTTTAGTGTGATTAAAGCTCGGTACCCTACCTGAGTAATAAACTCAACCCTAGAAATCGCTCCTTTACTTGGCACAACACTCTTAGCACTTTCTTGTAATTCCACATTGTCACCCAATGTTTTTGTATCTAACTCAACATGGTTAAATCGATAGGCTTGAGCAAAAGGCAATATGGCATACCCCCTCCAGTCCGTCTTAACACCGGTATACCCTGTAACATTGGTATTTGCAGCGCCAGAAGCTTTCACTAAAATTGCAGTTTCATTAATTGGTTGGGAAAGCGTTACACCATCTCCGTGAATTAAAACACCACCTTCAACACCGTAGTTTAACTGCCTGGAATCTTTACTATAGTTATAACCAAAGTTCATATTGCCGTAGCCACCTCGGTAACTGAGGCTTGCGCTACCACCATTACCTTGCCCTTTAGAACCATAGCTCTCCTGAACGCTATAACTGAGATTATTATCATCAAGTAATGTGCCTGATATCCCCGCTCGGTGAGTTGTTGGCCCATGGCGCTGGCTAACCATGTTGTAAGTCGCCCATGTGTTAGGTAATAATGCAGAGAGTGGAAATGAACCATTAAAACTGAAAATTTGGTCTGTTTCTCTTTGGTTTGGATAGGTTGCTCGACTATAAGAAACACCGTAATTTAAAGGGCCCCAGTTATTGTTATAACCTACTTGTAATCGAGTTTGCTTGCCTTGCCCTTTCCAGAAATCTTGTCGGTTAGCAGAAAAATAGATAGACCCTAAGTCTTTACCTAGTTGCTGCGTTAATGTGCCTTCAAGGCGATAGCGTCGATGGTAAGAATAGCGACTATCATCTGCAAAATCCCAATCTTGATATCTACGCTCAACGGCTTCTTGGAAGGTATAAAACCCTTCCGTTGAATAACGGTAACCTAATAAACGAAAGCCCGTGCCCGTATTAGCAAAAGATTTAGAGTACAATAAGCGATAAGATTGGCCTGTAGCGCCATTACCATATCGTGTTACATCTTCGCTATGAGCTGTTGTAATATCAAAAGAATATGCACCAAAATCGCCGATATTCTGACCAACCCCTAGCACCAGAGAACGGTAACGTTCTGCTACTTGCACACCACTATAAGCGGTCAAGCTATTTAGGATCCCCCAAACCAGAGAGCCTTGTGTGATAAATGGCCGCTGGCTACTGTGACCATTTCGATATTGCCCCGCTGAAAATGCATACTTAATTTGCCCTTGGCGGCGCAAAACAGGCACACTCGCAAATGGTTGAATAAAGCTCTGGATTGTTCCATCCGACTCTTTTATTTCTACCTCAAGGTCACCACTCGCAGCGGTTGGGTACAAATCCGTGATAGCAAATGGACCAGGAGCCACATAACTCTGGTAAACGGTATATCCATTTTGCTTAATCGTCACCGTCGCATTAGTACGTGCAATCCCACGTACCACGGGGGCATAACCTTTCAGGCTATCCGCTAGCATGTCATCATCAGTACCAATTTGTGCACCACGAATTTGCACACTGTCGAAAATATCGCCCGGTGTATAGGTATCACCCATAATTATTTGCGACTTCAACTGAGCAATATACCGCTGGAGATAGGTATTAATATTTTTCCAGCTATTATTACCATTACTGCTGTTCCACGTTGAATAATTACGTAAGCGCCATGCCCCCACGTTAACCCCAGAACGTAAGCTCAAAAAATAGCTATCACTCGACTTATCACTAATATGACTGCCTGTATTCGTCGAATTACTCCCTGTAAAGCTATAGTTTGTTAGCAATGCGGGGATCCCTTCATCCCACATTGATGGGTCAATCGTTCCCTTTGCTAAATTGGTCAAAGATGCTTGAGGAAAACTCAAATACAATCTCTGCTGATTAAAATCAAAATGGGATGATGCATAAGGAATAATTTCTTCAAAAGCTGAAAATGGCTTGCACTGAACAGGGTCTTGCGCATATTGAGCTAATTTAGGAAAAGCCTCAACACGGACACCATAAGCTTGTAATTGCTCATACGAAATACAAGGTTCTAATGATACGCCATCAGATGAATGACTAGCTTTATATTCCCTAGTACTAAATTTTACATTCTGCTTTGCCACTGCTTGTTCATTAACATAAATATCGACCAAATACTCTCCGGGTAATTGATCCACATTGCCTTTTGACAATAAAGAAAAATCGGCAACGCTATTACTATTAATATTTTCTAAAAATTGAGAGTTAAACAATTCTTTCGCTAAAACAGGATAAGCGCTAAATATTCCCAATGTAATGCAAGAGAAAGCCAAAAGCTTCTTTCTATATCGTATTTTGTTCATTCCCTCGTTCCCTCTAATATATTGCGCAAAACTTTCTTATAAAAAAATAATAAAAGGTATCACACGACTTATCTTTCTATTAAAATTAACGCCTTATTTATTGAAGTGTCGCTTTTTGCAATTCAGAAGTGCCGCCATAATCATTGATAGTTGTAAATATTATCTGAGCACCCATATTTGCTGTTGAAGGTAACTTATAAACTGTGCTGCTCATCGGTAGGACAAGGTCAACTTTATCTATTTCACTGCCATTAACTTTCACTTCACTTAATGTGACAGAAAAAGGAGTGTTATTAACTATACGCAATTTATCACCCTCTTTTTTCCATACTAGAGCCTTATAGGAATCCATTGGGTTACCTTTCAAGCCAGCAGGTCTATAGAATAATTTCATTCTAGTTTTAATTGCTAGTTGTAAAGTATTAGCACTTTCTTCAGCTGGAGCAGGTGGAATGGCTTTTACATTGACATAATAAACCGACTCACGATCTTCAGGTAAATCCCCACCTGCACGAATAATGCGAAGCATATTTTCTTTAATAGGATCTAGTTTGAAAAGTGGTGGCGTTATAATAAATGGAGTTTTATTATTCCCTGAAGCATCTTCAACCCAAGACTGAATTAAATAAGTGCTCTTATCATTATTATTTTTTAAACTAAGATTAGCTTCTTTCTTGGAGCCATCAAATACAACTCGGGTGGAACCGACAACAACACCACCACCCGCAGCATAAATAGAGAAACTAAAACACATGAGTAAAAAAATAAGCATTAACTTATTAATAAAAAGGCTATTAAGAATCATTACATCCCCTTCGAACAAAAAACAGGCCACCAACATAGTGGCCTGAAGGAAATCAATACTATTTATATGTCAGATTAAAATCTGCTGTTGCATTAGCAGAACCTGCTTTCACATCTTTCTTAGTTGAAACGTAAGCTGCTGAGAAATAAAGGGTATTTGAACCAACTCGTAAAGCTGTATCAGCTGTTGCTGTACCTAAAGCCAATTTTTTACCTTTACCATCATAGATAGCAACACCTACGTTTTCTGCTGAACCTTGGCCACCATCAAGTGCTAAAAGGGTTGCATCGTCACCGTTAGCCTGACCTTCAAATGAAACTGCGACATTTTTGAACTGAGCTACATCACAATTTAGTAGGCTAATTTGGAATTTTTTATCCGCTGATTTAGCGCCTGCATCTGCAAATGTAGCTGTTTTAACTTGAGACATTTGAACAGTTTGATCCCAAGAATTTTGTGCCACTTCACAAGGTGCAGTTACAATATCACCAACGAATTTAACCGTACCATCTTTAGCATTCGCAACTTGACCAACACAAAGCGCAGCAAAAATAGCAGTAGCAATAATCTTTTTCATTTCTAATTCCTTTTTACTGAATCAATATATAACCCAGTGTTAAAATATTTAATTTATTAATATATTATGGTTATCACTACCACATTAATTCCCATTAATGTTTGTGGCACCTGTTTAATCCATTAACTTATTAATCCTTATGCTATTAATCTGTTAAATAGAAATAGCCAGACACACTCCATGTAGTGAAATAGAGAAAAACATAGTTTCGTAAAGTTAGTTTCCATGATTGTCATTATCTATTAAAATAATATCATTCACCTCCTAGGTTTGGTTTAAGCTAATCTAATTATTAAGAATTGAAGGCTCTATTGTATTTTCCGTAAAACAGTAGAGACATCTGAACACAGCCACAGTGCATAGGTGTATTTTGAGAGGAATAGCCATAAAATGTAATAAGACAAAAAAGCAATTTATGTAAGTTAATTATTAAATTTATGACAGATAAATATTACAAAAATATACATTGCAGCAAATTAAAACGCTCATTAAACTAATAAAAAAAACAATTAATTTTTCATTTGGCACCTGCACCTAAGTTCATCGCGCTTTAATTTACTAGCCAGAAAGGGAAAAACATGAAAACAGTACTGATAGTCGATGACCATCCAGTAGCACGGCTTGCTGTAAGAATACTATTAGAAAAAGATGACATGACCATTGTAGGGGAAACCGCTGATGGCCATGAAGCTATCCAACTTGCCAAAACACTCTCTCCCGACTTGATCATGATAGATATAGATATCCCATCACTTAATGGGATTGATGTCATGCAACGATTGCGTAAAAATAACTACACTGGAGGGCTTCTTGTGTTATCTGCAAAAGATGATGACCATTACATCCGCCGCTGTGCAAGTGTCGGTGCTAGTGGTTTCATTAGTAAACGCAATAACTTAACGGAATTACATGTCGCCATTCATGCGATTAGAAATGGATATGGCTACTTTCCACTTAATCTCAATAAAATGGATACCTCCCCGAATAATCATCTTAATGACAAACAAAAAATCGCCGAGCTCTCTACAAAAGAATTACAAGTCTTACATTTATTAGCTAAAGGGATGAAAAGCATTAACATTGCACAACAAATGCGTATCAGCGATAAAACTGTTAGCACTTATAAAAGACGACTAATGCTTAAATTAGATCTTCACAATATTGCAGAGCTATACGACTTTATTCAACGCAATAATTTGGATTAATATATCGATGCGTAACCTAATCCTAATAGTTTGCTTGCTTATTGGTCTATTTCCTTGCTCATTTTCTGCATTCCAACCTTATGAAGTCAGACTTTATAGCCAAATTGAAATTCTTCCATCAAAATTTGAATTGAGTGATCGTGATTGGAGATGGCTAGGAGAAAAACAAGAATTAGCTATTGGTGTCTACGCTCCTAATAATCCCCCTTTTGATTTAGTATTAGAATCAGGAATTTATAAAGGAATTTCTGCAGATAGCATTATGACCATCATGCGTAACTTAGGTTTACGCTTCAAAATCATCTACTACCCAGATAGAGATATGGCATTACAGGGCCTACTCAATGGTGAGATAGATATGTTAGCTGATGATGGCAAAAGACAAAGAAACGAAAGCTATGGTTTTCTCAAAAGCGCTCCATATATTCCTGATTATCCCGTACTTATTTCACGAAAAGCGGCAATGTCCAATAAGCACCCAATACCTCACGGTGCTCGTATTGCTACGGTTCAAGGCTACCCAAGCAATGAATGGATCAAAAAATATTTTCCCGACGCAAAGATTGAACGTTTTCCTTTACCACAAAATGCATTATCTTCCGTCGCATTTGGTGAAAATGATTATTTCCTAGGCAGAATGATCGTGGCTAATTTTTTACTTGAACGCCACTATGCAACAACATTATCCACTGCTGAGATTTTCTCTAATGAAAATATTGGCCCAGTCTTTCTCTTTCACCCTAAAAATGCGCAATTAAAGCGTACTGTGGATATCATTTTAAGCTCAATATCATTAGCTCAGCATGATATTATTTTTCATCATTGGAGTTCAAAACCTGATTTATGGGCACTAAAACAATCTGTTGTATTCACACAAAAGGAAATAGATTGGCTAAAACAACACAATGAGTTAAAAGTCGTCATTAATTCACTAAATGCCCCTTTCACATTTTTTGACTCACAAAAACAATTTCATGGCCTCTCTGCAGATATACTTAATCTGATCCATTTCAAAACAAATATTAATTTTAAAGTCATTGAAGCAAGCTCTGAAAAAGATGAGATTACTTTATTAAAACAAAATAAAGGGGATTTCATTGCTTCAATTACAAAAAACTCAAAAAATGATAAAGAATTATTATTTACTCGCCCTTATGTTCTCCCCCCATTTGTTTTAATTGTTAGGGACACACCATTAGCCCATAAAAAAATTGCTCAGGCAGCAAAACTTGCGATCACCCCAGATAATGCAATTCACGACTGGTTAACAAAGAACTACCCTCAAGTGGAATTAATTGAAACTAAAGATACCTATTCTGCTTTGCAAATGGTCAATGAAGGAAAAGTGGATGGTACCATCGAGAATCTTATCAGCGCTCACTATATGATTGACCGATATTTTCGTAATCGATTAAAAATCAGCGAGCAATTAAGCGAAGACACAGCTTATATATCGTTTGCCGTAGGACGTGACCAACCTGAGTTATATAGTATATTAGATAAAACAATTGCCTCTATTCCGCCGAGAGATATATCAGTATTAACTAATAAATGGCTAGGCTCACCAGATGTTGAAATGGATACATGGACAGTATACCGTGCCGAGTTCTACACATTAGCTTGCATTGCCGCTATTCTTATTATTACATCTTTAATATGGAATTATTATTTACATCGTGAAATTCGATTAAGAAAATATACACAAAAACGCTTACAGGAACAGGCTATATTCTTAGAAACTCTTTATAATGGTACTCCTGTTCCTATTTATGTCATTGATAAAAACGGAACGATAATAAATAGCAATTCAGCATGGGAGAGCTTTTTCAGTCCTGATAATGAAAACATAAAACAACTTTCATTAACATCACAACAACACCCGCTATCGGCAATTTACCAAAAATTGTATTCTCTTTTTGATGATCCTAAGAGTCTAGTTTCTCCACCTAAACGTTATCAAATAAAAAACAGAATGGGTGAAAGGGTGATAGTGCATCAAGCCGTCGCATATAGAGACAACCAAGGTAATATTTCTGGTCTTATTTGTAGTTGGCAAGATATAACTGAACATGAACAACTCCTTACCGAGCTCTCTAGTGCTCGCCAACGCGCAGAGCATGCAAGCCAAACAAAAAGCAATTTCCTTGCTATCATGAGCCATGAAATTCGTACCCATATCAGCGCAATTATTGGGTTATTAGAATTAGCCGCCACGAATAAAAATCAACAAGATGATATTACGGAATCAATTCAAATACCGTATGAGTCCGCATTATCATTGATGGGGCTTATAGGCGATATTTTAGATATGGCAAAAATTGAGTCAGGCAAACTGGAACTCGTTCCTGAGTGGGTAAAAAGTAATGAATTAGCAACGCCCGTTGTCCGTTTGTTTGAAGGACTAGCTAAACAGAAAGGTATTTCTCTACATTATCATCTTAATGCTATCCATCCTGATGAAATATATATCGACGTTTTTCGACTACGTCAGGTTATTTCCAATCTACTTAATAACGCAATTAAGTTTACTACCGAAGGAACGATTGAGATTATCATTAATTACCTCCCCAAAAACCATGATCAAAATATTTTAAGGATCATTATTTCTGATACCGGAATGGGGATTGAAGAGAACCGACAAGAATTGATTTTTTCCCCCTATACCCAAGCTGAATCAAGCAGTAAACATAAAGGAACAGGCCTTGGCTTAGCTATTTGTAAACAACTTATATCCATGATGAATGGGACTATTACCTTATACAGCCAATTAGGGCATGGTACTCAATTTTTAATCGATATCCCCGTTAAGCATCGGAAAAATACTAGAGTTTCACTTCCGACACTTTATAAGGCCACAAAAAATAATAAACGCTTACGAATACTTGCCGTTGATGACCACCCTGCAAATCGCCTGCTATTAGTACGCCAATTAACAAGATTTGGTCATCATGTCATTGAAGCAAAGAGCGGGAAACAAGCCCTAGAATTATGGAAAAAAAATGCAATCGACATAGTAATTACCGATTGCAATATGCCTGACATTGATGGGTTAGAATTGACTCGGCAACTACGAGAAATATCTTCCCAAACTCTAATTATTATTGGGTTAACCGCAGATGCAAGGCAAGAAGAACGCCAACGCTGTATAGAGGCTGGCATGGATGACTGCCTATTTAAACCTTTACGTCTATCTCAGATTGAAGCTCTGCTATTACGCTGTACCCTTCAACAAATAGAAGAAGATACAGAAGAGCCCATTCCTCCAATGTTAAATAGTTTAATCAATTTAGATGCATTAATGCAGTTGACTCAAGATGACCAACAGCTATTAAATAAATTACTTCAAACAAGTCTTCAAGAAAATATAGAAGATATACAACAAGCAGAACGTTTATTCGAAAAACAAGACTGGCTTAATTTAGCGCATTATTGCCATCGTTTAGAAGGTTCTAGCCAAATTATTGGTGCTAAGAAAATTGCATTGGAGTGTAAATTACTAGAAGAGTATTTCCTTACTGGTAATATATCTGATGAAGCAATATTAAAATTTAACCAAACAATGCGAACAATTAAAATCTTAAATCAAGCTATTGAAACATATCTTTCTATGCCACTTAAGTGCTAGATTTTCATGAGATAATTAGCAAACAAATAGAAAACGGGTGCGCCTTGGTGGTAATGCAAAGAAGTATGGGGTTAGAGTGTATTAAAACACTCTATCACTTGAGGTAATTTATAGCGGATCTGGGTGAATTGTTTTCCATACACAAGTTTTGTTCTATCGTCGTGTCTTCATAAGACACGATACTTTTAATTTTATCGAACTGCGAGGATGTCACACTCTACATAATGAACTTTGTCGCCAACCAAGCTCAGCGACAGTAAGTTATTATTTTTCCGATTGAATAATGAAATGCTTAACTCATGATAATCACAAAAAATAAGTCAACAAAGGCTGTAAAACTAATCCTGTCAGGTAAAGACCTAAACCAAATACACTATGAGATAATAAACTCATTAACCGAGCTTTATTAGGATTTGGCATCTTACTGGCTGCAATACCTGCTCCCATCGCTGGTTGCATAATAAAATAAGGGGCAGCAACTGTAATTATTCCAAAAAGTAGCGCAGGCCATAATACAGGAGATGTAAACCAAATTTCGCCTACCAATAATATAAATATAAAGGCAAAAATAATGCCCGTCACATAGTGAACACCCCAACCTAATGCATTCTCCGCAGGAATTATTACCTTTTGGCCGATTGATGGGCGGTGTATAAACTGCCCATTTATCATATATCCTACCCAACGTCCTACCAGTGAAAAATTTAACGTCGATTGGCCACACAGTTTAAGGATAAGCGCCCATAAATCCATCACGATGGTTGCTCCCACCCCAAGAAAAACCACTAAAATTACTATTGAGAAAGTCATTATTAATTTCCTGTTCTATGAAAACTACCCACTACTTACCATCGAATAAGTCTGTAATATTAGCTAAAGCTGAATACAACGAAGGTAAAATAATGCTTTCACCTCCCCATGGAATAAAAACCGAAATAGAGGTTGACTTAAAGTCCACTTGAAGATGTAACATTCATGCTTTGATTTATCCAATAGCATAAATAGCTTTTCGAAAAAAAATGAATCGTAGTACAACTACGGCATAACCATTATCTATTTTATAAATTGAATACAAATTGTCAGTAAATAAAGTCTAAGGCAGAATAAAGTGAGTACTTTCACAGATAACAGAAGTGCAATATTTAATAACACGTCACAAAACCTTTTAGTATGGGAACAGCAATTTAAAGCTGATGGCCCTGGTTTTACATATATGGCCAAATTTGACCATGGCGTATCCTATTCAGGTAACCTTGGGTTTGCTGAGCTGGAACAAAAAGAAGCATTAACACCCCAAACTATTTTTAATTTAGCCTCAGTATCAAAACAATTCACGGCCTTTGCTATCTTGCTATTAGAACAAAACAACAAGCTTGCTTTGCACGACCCTATTACTAAATATATTCCTGAATTACCTAAATACGCTAATGAGATTACGATTCAAGACTTGATTTATCATATTAGTGGCATGGTTGATTACATTGAATTGGCCTTGAATAAGGGGATTGATTATTCTGACGCCTTAGGACCAGAAGAAAGTTTGGCAGATTTAATTGCCTTCCCTCACCCACTTACCCCTGTCGGAACACAATTTGATTATTGTAATACGGGCTATTTTTTATTATCCATGATTATTGAGCGCGTTAGTGGCCAAAGTTATAACGAATTCGCCCAACAATATATTTTTAAACCATTACAGATGAGTAATACTTTTATTGTTGAATCGTATCCTGTTCACACAGCGATTGCTCGAGGTTATCGTGAAAATACTGAATCTGGCTATCAATTAAGCGAAAGTCTATGGACTCAAACAGGTGATGGCGCTGTTCATTCCAATGTCTTGGACTTAATGAAATGGGGTGAGAACTATACGAGTGGGAAAGTTGGTGGTAAAAAACTAGTCGAGAAAATGCTTCAAGCATTACCTTCCCATAATAGAACAGGTGAAGTCATTGAACATCACCAGCAATATGCCTATGGCGTTATTATTTCGCAACACTTTGGCTTAATGCATTTCGAGCATTCTGGGGGATGGGCTGGTTATGCCACCTATTTTCTACGTATACCTGATTTAGGCTTAACCGTTGCAGTTTTAGGAAATATTGAAGATTTAGATACGCAAAAAATTGCTTATGAGATCACCGATATCATTTTGACCCAATATAAGGAATTCCATGATGCCCCTGATAAATAATGATATTGCCGCATATTGGCTGAAAGAAAAAACTTCAGGCGAATGTTATTTAAATCAAAGTGATTTAGCCGTGTATGTAAACGCTCATATTGATGAAGACTATTTAGCGGTCGCTATTCAAGAACAAAATAAATATTGGCTTTCATTACATCCACAGCTCTGTGCTAAATTATCTATCACTCCCGATTTGACTAGAGAAGTTGCAGAAATATTGCGTGATACCCTCGCGGAACAATGGCATGGAGCAGACCAATTTTTTTATTTCAGCCAAGAAGCGTTATCAAAACTACAACAACAACAAATACTGAGTGATATTCGCGTATTAACAAATATAGATGCCGCCGTATTTCAATCTTTCTGTGAAGCATCTAGTGAAGATGATTTAGAAGGAGCGTCCGTAGAACTTGATCACTGGTTGGTGTACGGATTGTTTTCCAATGACCAATTAATTGCCGTTGCGAGTATGTATCCTTGGGATGATGAAAAGTTGGCTATCGCTGATTTAGGGGTTTTAACCTTATCTGAGCATCGTGGTAAAGGCCATGCTCGCGAACTTGTCTCTGCCATTTGTAAAATCGCCTTAGAAAAAGGGTATCAACCACAATATCGATGCCAGCTAGACAATACTGCGTCCCTAGCACTAGCAAACTCGCTGGGGTTAATTCCATATATTAAATGGGATGTTATCGTTCACCCTAATGCTGAAATATAAAATCAATAGTAGAGAAAATAACTTTATGATTATTATAAGTAGTATTAATCAGGACAACTTATTTGATGTATGTGAATTGACCTCTAATTCAGATGGGATCGCCACAGTATTAGAAGACTATATCTGCTGTAATGCGACATCAATTACAGAAGCAAGTTACTTCCCAAATTTTTACCCAAAAGCCTTATATTTCCAAAATAATTTAATCGGCTTTTTTATGTATAAGACAACAAGCTCTAATTTAAAAAAAGTTATGCTTTGTAGATATATGCTTGACTATAAATTTATTGGTAAAGGATTAGGTCGAAAGTCATTCAAAGCAATCCTCGATTTTTTCTCTGCGGAAGCTATCCAGCTTATTACATTAGGGATTAATGAAAAAAACACGGTAGCGAAAAACCTGTATCAGTCATTTGGCTTTGAATTTACAGGTAATATTATTGACGGAGAGCATATTTATCATTTAAATCTATGATGTAATATGTATTAATTGCCTTAGTAAGGTAATTAATTTATCGATATTTGCTTGTTTTTAAGGGAAAAAGTCTCTATCACGAATTAGATTAACGCTCATTGGTCATCGTTTCAGTGACCAATAGTAATAGGCAGTAACACATTGTTTTTATTACTAACGGTCACTGTGACCTCTTTAAACCTTAGCGTAACCTCACCGTTATTGGCTTAACCCTTGCTGTAATCTTGCCGATTATAATTGATATTTAACACTAAAAAATTATTGTAATTTCTATCGTCCTATTTCATATTCAAATAGAACTTAACTAAAATTAATGGGGCATTATGGACAAGGCATTAATTGTTATTGACGCACAAAATGACTATCTTTCTGATGGCCGGTTTCCCTTATGGAATATTGATACTACTTTGGAGCATATATCCAATAAAATTTCAGAGTATGAAAGAACTGATGATATTGTGATTTTTATTCAACACTTATCACCACAAGGAGCCGCTTTTTTTGATGAAACAACAGATGGTTGTGAACTTATCTCTAAGCTCACTAACTTATCTCCAGGCCATTTGATTGTGACTAAAAAGCATGGTAATTCCTTTGATGAAACAAATCTCAATGACTTGCTTATAACCCATAATATTAACCATATCGAATTATGCGGGATGATGACTCAAAATTGCGTCCTATTTACTGCTATTTCTGAACAAGCAAAAAAATATAAATTATCAGTATTAGGTAACTGCTGTACAAGCGTCTCACCTGTAATCCATACTGTAGCACTGAGGGGCTTATCTAGAATAACGAATGTTATCTAAATTACTATAAATACACACCAAGGCTACGAACTCGTAGCTTTTTCTATTATCTTTGAGGTAACTTATTGATATTCACTCAGAGGACCAAATTGTCCTGCAGGTATCGCAATGCTTATTTATATTGTGGTTACTTTTATCTCATGAGCATTATTAGAGTATTGCCAGCCAGTGACGAGCCACTAATTTCAGAGTCTCTTAATAATAAATTAACTATTGAACAATATAATCAGCGGTCAATATCATTATATTTCCACCATGTCCGTTGCAATCAATCCTAACTACATTTTTTGGTCTCTGTGTTATTAATGTGTGCGCGTTTTCGAAATGAGTTATTGATGTCAATTTATGATCGATTGCGCCAGATGTATAAATAGCCTCTACTGATAGCTTACATAAATCATAGTTCATTTTTTCAGCATAAAGAAAATCCCAATCACCATAATTAGACCTTTTTCCATCTGCTACTAATGGGTCAATACCATTACTAGAATGTGCATAAAAACCAGAGCAAGCAATCATTAGCAAGCTAGCAACTATGTATCCTTTCATCTCACCATTCCATCAATTAGTTTCAGTCATGTTAGCTTAGCGGGAGTGCAAATTGAAGTTAATTAGCTGGTGGCACATAGCCTGGAAACATAATCAAAGTGCAATACGTTATTAGAAATATAATTACGACTAACACCGTCATCCCAACCCAAGGATCCCATGGTTTCATTGAAAATCTCCATTTTTCATTGATAAAACATTATCCTGGAATGTTGGCATTTGGCGCTATAGTCATAGTGCATTTTGCTATAGCGAATATAATAGAGAAATATATTAAGTACCCAAGCCAATTACGCATATCACCCCCTCCAGTTGTATAGAAAACAAATACTAGGATAGATGCAGATTTCAGGCAATAACCAGCAATACCCCCAACAGTATGGAAAATAAGTGTTGATGATAATAACGCTTGGTATGCAGGATTAAAAAGAGCAGGAATAGAAAACTTCCGCTTTCATGATCTGCGGTATACATGGGCGAATTGGTTGATTCAGTCTGGCGTCCCGCTTTCAGTTCTACAAAAGATGGGCGGCTGGAAATCGGTTGATATGGATATGGTGAGAAGATATGCCCACTTAGCACCTAATCATTTAACTGAACATGCGAAGCAAATAGACAATATTTTCGATACTTGCGTCCCAAATACGTCCCAGTTAGGAAAAGTGGAGAATTTTAAATGATGGTAAGTGATTGAAAATTAATGGTACGCCCTACAGGATTCGAACCTGTGACCTACGGCTTAGAAGGCCGTTGCTCTATCCAACTGAGCTAAGGGCGCATTGATAATGCAGGCAGCCTATCTGGCTGATGGCGTTGAATTATACGGTTGCTGAGCGCTGAGTCAATGGCTTTTCGCTACTAAAATAACTATATGCTCATTTTATGTAATAGTTTGAACTGACAATGGCGTTAACTTCTGACAAAATAGAGTCATTACCGTGTCTCATATATGGATTAAGTTACAGATGTTAGCAAAAATTATTGATGGGAAAACGATTGCGCAGACAATTCGGCAAGAAGTTGCCCAAAAAGTACAATTACGTTTAGAACAAGGAAAACGTGCTCCCGGCCTTGCCGTGATTTTAGTCGGTGCTAACCCTGCTTCACAAATCTATGTCGGCAGTAAACGCCGTGCTTGTGAAGAAGTCGGTTTTATTTCGCGTTCTTATGATTTACCAGACACAACGACAGAAGCTGAATTACTCAAGCTCATTGATGATTTAAACCAAGACCCTGAAATTGATGGAATTTTAGTTCAACTTCCATTACCTGCGGGTATTGATAACGTCAAAGTTATTGAGCGTATTCACCCAGACAAAGACGTGGATGGGTTTCATCCATACAATGTCGGCCGACTGTGCCAACGTGCACCACGCCTTCGCCCATGCACCCCAAAAGGAATTGTTACTCTGCTTGAACGTTGTGGTATCAACACCTATGGTTTAAATGCTGTAATTATTGGTGCATCGAACATTGTTGGTCGTCCAATGAGCCTAGAGCTTCTGCTAGCAGGCTGCACCACAACAGTAACCCACCGCTTTACTAAAGATTTAGAGCACCACGTTCGCCATGCTGATTTAGTGGTCGTCGCTGTGGGGAAACCTAATTTTATTCCTGGAGAATGGATTAAGCCAGGTGCAATTGTGGTCGATGTCGGTATCAACCGTTTAGAGAGCGGAAAAGTCACCGGAGATGTCGATTTTGACGAAGCCGCGAAAAACGCAGCTTGGATAACCCCCGTTCCTGGTGGTGTTGGCCCAATGACCGTTGCGACTTTAATTCAAAACACCCTTCAGGCATGTGAAGAGTACCACGATATTTAATGTAATTTTGGAGTTATCATGGATATATTCAATTTAAATGGCCACCCGCACGTTGAATTGTGTGATTTGCTGAAAATTGAAGGCTGGGCGGAAAGCGGTGCAATGGCAAAAGCCATGATTGCAGATGGCTTAGTTGAAGTTGATGGCGTGGTCGAAACACGTAAACGCTGTAAAATTGTCGCGGGTAAAATCGTTTCAATGGGCAGCGAAAAAATTAAAGTTGTAGAATAATACCGTTAGATAGGCTGAAATATTTCAGCCTATCTCCTTTCTAAAACCAATAGTGCCCTCCCTCCCCCTTTTCTTCAAAGTAACAATATTTATTGTAAGAACGATAAAATGCTTTTTTAGGTTTTAGACAAATTTTTTCTGTGATCACTTTTTCTGTAATAAGCATCTAAACAATTACGCATATTGAAAATTTAATTCATTGTTTTATATAAACAAATAATTTCAGCAACCACTTCAGCTTTGTCATCAAACACACAAATCACACCCTTATAAAATTTAACTTAGATCTCATTTTTTGTATTTCACATGTTAATCGCATAGACAAGATTAAACGATTCAGCTAACCTTATTAACGATAACATGATTAACAAATAATCAGATCCGCTTGCAAGTCTTCTGGCTGATCCGGCTACGAATAATAATCAGGAGAAATTATGTTTAACTTACCAATAAGCGATATCCACCTTGCAGCTGCTGCATCTGATAAAAAAAATGCAATAGAACAAGTTGCCAAAGCATTAGAAAATGCAGGCTATGCAAAAAGCGGTTATGCGCAAGGAATGCTTAACCGGGAAACCCAAGCGCCTACCTTTTTAGGGAATGGTATCGCTATCCCACACGGGACAGTAGAGACGCGAGATCAGGTATTAAAAACGGGTTTTGCTGTCTTTCAATTCCCTGATGGTATTGATTGGGGTGATAACCAAACTGCTTATATTGTTATTGGCATTGCCGCTCAATCAAATGAGCATCTCGAATTGCTACGCCAATTAACCCACATAATCAGTGATGAACACACCGCTGATGCTATAGCCAAAGCTGACACCGCCGAAACCTTAAAGCAACTTCTAATGGGTGAGCGCCAAACTCAACCGGTGAAATTTGATGAATCAATGGTCACGGTTAGTGCTCAAGTTGATAATATAAATACATTGAAAATACAGAATATTATTAACCTACAAAACGCTGAAGCTATCAGCACCGACTTTATTTCTCGAGTTCTCACTCAAACCCCGTCATATTTAGGTCAAGGTATTTGGTTAAGTGATAGTCCAATCGGAAACATTGAGAATGCGATTGCGATATCGACGGTAAAAAAACCATTTAGCTTTCAAGGTAACCCCGTCAGCATTCTAATTACCCTCTCTTACGCTAATTATCAAATAGAGACTTTGTTACTAAAAATAAACAATTTATTGAAAAATAAAGAAGCAAATCTCATTCTCGAAAATGATAACGTTAATAAACTAATTGATTTATTGCGTCCTGATGACTCACACACAGAAAGTGATTCATTGAATACAAACATATCTGGAATAACTCAGGACTTCACCATTCTTAACCCACATGGGTTACATACGCGGCCTAGCACTCAGTTAGTCACTGCTATTAAGCAATTCGAAAGCACGATTACAGTCAGTAATCTTGATGGTACTTCGACTCCCGTAAATGGTCGAAGCTTAATGAAAATTGTCAGCTTAGGGGCTAAATGTGGGCATCGTTTACGCATTCACGCAGAAGGTGTAGATGCACAAGAAGCCATCAATACCATTGGTGAGGCAATCAATTCAGGACTTGGAGAAAAAGTCACATGAGCAGAAGAGTCGCAACGATCACGTTAAACCCTGCCTACGATTTGGTTGGGCTATTACCTGATATTCATCGCGGGGATGTGAACTTAGTCAAAACAGCAGGCCTTCATGCCGCTGGAAAAGGCATAAATGTGGCTAAAGTACTTAAAAATTTAGGGATTGATGTCACTGTTGGTGGTTTCTTGGGTAAAGAGAATCAAGATGGCTTCCAAAAAGCCTTCAGCGAAACAGGAATTGCTAACCGCTTTCAAGTTGTTGAAGGCCGCACCCGCATCAATGTCAAACTAACAGAGCAAACTGGTGAAGTTACCGATTTTAACTTTTCAGGATTCAGTATTACTAAAGCGGATTGGCAGCGTTTCGTCACCGACTCATTAAGCTGGGCGGGTCAGTTCGATATGATTTGCGTCAGTGGCAGTTTACCTCAGGGCATTGATTTAAATGATTTTACTCAATGGATGTTACGCCTTAGAGAACAATGTATGTGTGTCATTTTTGATAGCAGCCGCGAGGCCTTTGTCGCTGGGCTCAAAGCTTCTCCTTGGTTAGTAAAACCTAATCACCGTGAACTTGAAATTTGGGCCGGAAAACCTCTCCCTACCCAGCAAGATATCGTAAATGCCGCAAATCAACTTCGACAACAAGGTATTGCCCATGTGGTGGTTTCTTTAGGCGAAAAAGGCGCTATGTGGGTCAATTCATCGGGCGCTTGGTTTGCTAAACCACCTGAATGTGAGGTTATCAGCACCGTTGGCGCAGGGGATTCAATGGTGGGTGGATTAATTTACGGGCTAATGATGAGGCAAACAAGTGAGCACACACTTCGCTTAGCTACCGCGGTTTCTGCACTTGCTGTCTCTCAACCCAATGTCGGTATCACAGACCGAGCGCAACTTGCACATATGATGACGAAGGTTGATTTACAACCGTTTACGGCTCAATGAGGATGAAAAACATGAAAATATTAATCGCTCCAAGCCACCAGCAAGGCCCTGCTATTTGCTGGCTAGCCATCAATGCCTTAAAAAATGTATCTGCCTTACAAAATATCACCTTCACAGAACAACTTACTGATGCAGATATTGTGATTTGTTTCGATACTCAGTTGCCGGAAAATTTTAATTGCTCAGATAAAAAAGTCTATTTCGGTCACCCCGATGTCGCTGTTAGGCAACCTGCTGAATTTCTGTCATCTGCAATTAACGAAGCGACATTGTGTGAGCAAAAAATTACCGAGCCGCAGCATGCGAAAGCTTACTCTGTATTAGCCGTTACCGCTTGCCCAACAGGGGTTGCGCACACTTATATGTCCGCGGAAGCACTCGAGGCTGAAGCAAAAAAACGAGGCTGGAATATCAAAGTCGAAACCCGGGGCTCTGTCGGGGTTGGAAATGAAATTACGCCAGAAGAGATAGCACAAGCTGATTTAGTCATTGTCGCTGCCGATATCGAAGTCAATGTGGATAAGTTTTCGGGGAAGCCAATGTACCGCACCTCCACCAGTGCCGCATTGAAGAAAACAGCACAAGAAATGGATAGAGCAGTAGAAGAAGCAAATATATTCACACCACAAAGCGGAAAAACATCAGCCCAAACGAGTAGATCGACAGAAAAACGCGGAGTGTATAAGCACTTACTTACCGGGGTATCATACATGCTCCCTATGGTTGTCGCTGGGGGATTATGTACTGCGCTTTCATTTGCTTTTGGTTTAGACGCATCCAATGTCGAAGGCTCTCTGGCTTGGGCACTTAGCCTAATTGGCGGACAAACAGCCCTTGCATTAATGGTGCCTGTACTATCGGGTTATATCGCCTATTCCATTGCTGACAGAACGGGGTTAACCCCAGGTTTGGTCGGCGGGGTACTTGCAACCACTTTAGGTGCAGGGTTCTTAGGTGGGATCATTTCCGGTTTCCTTGCCGGTTATAGTGCTCACTTTATTAGTACCCGATTAAAATTGCCGCAAACTATGGAAGCGTTAAAGCCAATTCTAATCGTACCGCTCATTTCCACTTTATTCACGGGTTTAGCGATGATCTATGTCATTGGTCACCCTGTAGCGTGGTTAATGGATTGGCTAACTAACTGGTTAAATACCATGGGAACCACTAATGCGGTGATCTTAGGCGCAATTCTAGGGGCGATGATGTGTACGGATATGGGAGGCCCAGTCAATAAAGCGGCATATGCCTTTGGTGTCGGTCTATTAAGTTCACAAACCTATGCGCCAATGGCAGCAATTATGGCGGCAGGAATGGTGCCACCTCTGGCAATGGGCGTTGCAACCCTATTAGCACGACATAAGTTTGTACCTGCTGAACGCGAAGCGGGTAAAGCCTCTTTTGTTCTCGGTTTATGTTTTATTTCAGAAGGTGCGATCCCATTTGCGGCCAAAGACCCGATTCGTGTTCTCCCTACTTGCATTATTGGTGGCGCAATAACAGGGGCGCTATCCATGTATTTTGGTATTCAGCTAATGGCACCTCACGGTGGTTTATTTGTGCTGTTAATACCCGGAGCTATTAATCATGTATTGATGTATTTATTCGCGATAGTGGCTGGTACGGTGGTTTCAGGTGTGCTTTATGCCATTGTCAAAAAAGCGACACCTAAAGAAGCCCAACAAGAAATGGCGAGTATCGCTTAATCACACAACTTTAAGTTCCATTCCTAGTCCCTGTTGGTAGTCTTATTCCCCCCCTTAATTGGGGGGCTTTTTATCCAATGAGAAAAAGATAATATTATTACTCGAAGGCCTTTCTATTGGTTCAATATAACTATACTTAGATGACTCTAAACTTAAATTTCTCGGTTTCTGATTACTGTTAGACATTTTATGAGTGGAGGCCTGTTAGGAGCATTAAGAGACAATGAAGCATCTTCTATCTTTATATTTTTAATTGTTTTTTGTCTATATTCGGAGTAACTTTGGGGGCGGAGTTATCGACTTTGCCAATATAACTAATAAAAGTTCGTTCTAGTGGTACAACCCTTTGAGAAGGTTTGAAAAAGTTTCGGAGTTTTTGAGTAAACCTCGTAATCGGCTGACTAATTTTATTTTTTATTCCTTTTATGCATCTAGCGATATTTTTGGATGCATTACTTGGAACTTTATGATCTTTCATATAGTTATGGATTAAATTCTCATCAGTACACCCACCTGATTTTACAGAACTTTGAATCGTCTTAATTACCATAATTACCCTTACTCAAACTTTAATTGATGAAAATATATTCTATTTACATCAATTTTTTAGTAAATAAATAATTATTTCTTTCAATTTTAGCTAACAAAATAAAAACGGTTAGATACCAATACCTAACCGTTTGAATATATGAAAATTTATTTTTAAATCAATCAGTACTTAAAATGATAACTTGGGGAGCATACAAAAGTATGTGACCCAAGTAGCCAAGTGATGGCAACACCGCCACAGCGCGAATATGACTCTTATTAATACGCTAAATAGTTCGTGCTGTGGCTAGGCGCCGAACGCGGATAACTTGGGGAGCATACAAAAGTATGTGACCCAAGTAGCCAAGTGATGGCAACACCGCCACAGCGCGAAATATGACGCGTATTATTTGCGACGCCAAGTGGTCCCCTGTGCCCCGTCTTCAAGCACAATCCCCATAGCAGTAAGTTCATCACGTGCAGCATCGGCTAATGCCCAATCTTTATTCTTACGTGCATCTAGGCGTTGTTGAATTAATGCCTCAATTTTTGCCACTTCCGCATCATCTTCAGTTTGTGCACCGCCTTTTAAAAAGACTTCAGGGTCTTGTTCTAATAAACCCAGCACGCTTGCTAACTCACGCAATTGTGCAGCCATACCATTTGCTGCTGACATATCTTCTGATTTCAGGCGGTTAACTTCACGAACCATGTCAAATAATACCGAATAAGCTTCAGGTGTATTAAAGTCATCATTCATCGCTTCAATGAAACGTGCTTTAAACTCGTCACCACCTGCAGGCACAGCTGACTTATCCGTACCACGCAACGCAGTGTACATGCGCTCAAGCGCAGTACGTGCCTGTTTCAAGTTCTCTTCTGTGTAATTCAGTTGGCTACGGTAATGGCCTGATAACAGAAAATAACGCACCGTTTCTGCATCGTAATACTCAAGCACATCACGGATAGTAAAGAAGTTATTGAGAGATTTAGACATTTTCTCTCTGTCTACCATCACCATTCCTGAATGCATCCAATAATTCACGTAAGGGCCATCATGGGCACAGGTAGATTGCGCAATTTCATTTTCATGGTGAGGAAACATTAAATCAGAGCCGCCACCGTGAATATCAAAATGGTTGCCTAACGTTTTGCTGTTCATGGCCGAACATTCAATGTGCCAACCTGGACGGCCTAAGCCCCATGGGGATCTCCAGCTTGGTTCGCCTTCTTTAGACATTTTCCACAAGACGAAGTCCATTGGATTACGTTTTACATCAGCAACTTCGACGCGAGCACCTGCTTGCAGCTGTTCTAAATCTTGACGCGATAACAGTCCATAATTTGGATCGGTTTTGACTTCAAACATCACATCGCCATTCGCAGCAACATAGGCATGACCACGCTCTATCAAGCTTTGGGTTAATTCAATAATTTCACCAATATGACGTGTTGCGCGTGGTTCGCTATCAGGACGTAAAATATTTAACGCATCGAAATCTTTATGCATTTCAGCCAACATACGCGTTGTTAGCTCTTCGACACCTTCATTATTTTCTGCCGCACGTTTAATGATTTTATCGTCAATATCGGTGACGTTGCGTACATAATTTAAGTCATAACCCAAATAACGTAAATAGCGGCTAATTGCATCAAACGCCACAAATGTACGGCCATGGCCGATATGACACAAATCGTAGATAGTGATGCCACACACATACATCCCAATCTTCCCTGCTTGGATGGGCTTAAACTCTTCTTTTTGACGACTTAGTGTATTAAAAATTTGTAGCATCTGAACTTTTCCATTTATTTGAAAAATGATTATCGATTTCTACCGATAAAATATCATGTTATTGAACCCCGATCACCTTAAGAATGCAAGGGTTTACCCCGCTTCCTTTTCAGTTTATTGATTAGGTTTAATACACATCTATTATGCTATAAACGGCCGACTAAGCTTCCTTCCGCTTCAAGTCAGGTTTTATCTGTGATATAAACGTGCTGATCTCAACGCTTTCGCAAGTTAGCGCACAAAAAACAATTATTCAGGATAGCTATTATGGTTACATTTCATACCAATCACGGTGACATTGTTATCAAAACGTTTGACGATAAAGCCCCCGTTACTGTCGAAAATTTTTTAACTTACTGCCGTGAAGGTTTTTACAATAATACCATTTTCCATCGTGTTATTAATGGCTTCATGATCCAAGGCGGTGGTTTTGAGCCAGGCATGGAACAAAAAAACACTAAAGCACCTATCAAAAATGAAGCTAACAACGGTCTAAAAAATACCCGTGGTACTTTAGCGATGGCTCGTACTAACGACCCGCATTCTGCAACAGCACAATTTTTCATCAACGTTGCTGACAACGACTTCTTAAACTTCCGTTCAGAACGCCCTGATGGCTGGGGTTACTGCGTGTTTGCTGAAGTGGTTGAAGGTATGGACGTTGTTGACAAAATCAAAGGTGTCTCAACAGGTCGTAGCGGCTTCCACCAAGACGTTCCACGCGAAGACGTCATCATTGAAAAAGTGACGGTCAGCGAGTAAACCTGAACGCATGTCCACTTACATCATTGCAGATTTGCATTTGAGTGAAGATGAACCGGCGATCACCGCCGGTTTTATTAATTTTATTCAACAGCAAGCCATCCATGCCGAAAGCCTATATATTCTCGGTGATTTTTTTAATTATTGGGTGGGCGATGATGATGCCAATCCGCTGCATCAGCTAGTTGCCAATGAATTGAAACAGCTCACAGAACGCGGCATTCCCTGCTATTTCATTCATGGAAATCGAGATTTTTTAATTGGTAAACGCTATGCGAAACAGTGTGGCATGACCATACTCCCACAAGAAACATTGCTCGAACTTTATGGTAAGCGCATTTTAATTCTGCATGGTGATACTTTATGCACAGATGATGCCGCCTATCAAAATTACCGTAAAAAAGTTCACACGCCTTGGATCCAACGAGTATTTTTACTACTCCCGCTCTTCGTACGTCGCCGTATCGCACAAAAAATGCGGCAAAATAGCCAATATGCAAGCAGCATGAAAGCCGAGTCGATTATGGACGTCAATTCACAAGCCGTTATTGATGCATTACAAAGGCACCAAGCGCAATGGATGATCCATGGTCATACTCACCGGCCTGCCATTCATGAGATAAATATTGGTGGTAAATTGCATTATCGAGGTGTATTAGGTGCGTGGCACCACGAAGGTTCAGCCTTTGTGATTAACGAGCAAGGCATTGAACTAACTTTCTTTCCCTTTGAGTAATTTTGCCTGACTAACCATTTTCAATATCTCCCACAACTGTTTGCTTATTTATTAATCACGCAAACGTTCTCCTTGCTGCTTTACCATGATATGATCAAGACAATTCAATTTCCCACCTCAGGGTGATGTTTTTTTTCAATACAGGAAAGCACCAAATGACTGCCCAAGTTCCTGCTCAATCTGCGGCAAAAATCGCCATTGTTATGGGTTCGAAAAGTGATTGGACGACCATGCAGCACGCAGCTGATGTATTAACAGAACTCCAAATCCCTTTTCATGTCGAAATCGTCTCTGCGCACCGAACACCAGATAAACTATTTTCTTTTGCTGAAACCGCCAAAGAGAACGGCTTTGATGTGATTATCGCGGGCGCGGGTGGTGCCGCACATCTACCAGGAATGATTGCCGCTAAAACATTAGTCCCTGTTTTTGGTGTTCCGGTACAAAGCGCTGCATTGAGTGGTGTTGATAGCTTATATTCTATCGTGCAAATGCCTAAAGGCATTCCTGTTGGTACGCTAGCCATCGGTAAAGCAGGCTCAGCAAACGCAGCGCTGTTAGCCGCGCAAGTATTAGCGATAAGTGATACTGCTATTTTCAATCGCCTCACCGCATGGCGAGAAGCGCAAACCAATGATGTGTTAAACAACCCAGACCCGAGGAACGCCTAATGAAACCCGTTTGCGTGCTTGGTAATGGCCAATTAGGCCGTATGCTACGCCAAGCTGGCGAGCCATTAGGCATTGCCGTTTTTCCTGTTGGTCTTGATGCAGAGCCCGAAGCGGTTCCTTATCAACAAAGCGTCATCACCGCGGAAATTGAACGCTGGCCGGAAACCCCGCTAACCAAAGAATTAGCTCGCCATAATGCCTTTATTAACCGTGATATTTTTCCACGTTTAGCGGATAGGTTTCCACAAAAAAGCTTATTTGATAGTTTGCAACTTTCCACTGCACCTTGGGCTCTATTAGAAACCCCCGAACAATGGCCTGAATTATTTGCCAAACTCGGTGATTTTCTCATTGTAAAACGCAGAACTGGCGGCTATGACGGGCGTGGTCAATGGCGTGTTCGCCCTGGTGATGAAAAAGACTTACCCGCTGAAATTTACGGTGAATGTATCGTTGAGCAAGGTATTCCCTTTGACGCCGAAGTCTCTGTCATTGGTGCCCGAAACGCAGCGGGAAAATCCGTTTTTTACCCGATAACCCATAATTTGCACCAAGAAGGCATTTTACGTACAAGCGTAGCTTTCCCTAAGTCGACTAACCCGCAGCAGGAACAAGCTCAAGCCATGCTTAGCGCTGTCATGGATGAGTTAGGCTATATCGGTGTAATGGCAATGGAATGTTTTGTCGTGGGTGATAACCTACTGATTAACGAGATTGCGCCTCGAGTACACAATAGCGGCCACTGGACACAAAATGGCGCATCCATTAGCCAATTTGAGCTGCATTTACGTGCCATATTAGACCTACCGATGCCGTCACCTGAAGTGTATAGCCCTGCTGTTATGGTCAATTTAATCGGTACTGATGTAAATATAGACTGGCTGAGCTTACCCCTCGTTCACCTTCACTGGTATGAGAAAGAGGTACGCCCTGCTCGTAAAGTTGGCCATTTAAACCTTTCTCATAGTGACCACAACCAGTTATCTGCAACACTTAACGCATTGGCTTCACTTTTGCCAAATGAGTACAAAAGTGGCATTGAGTGGGCAAATGCAAAATTAGACTGGTACTCTCATCAATAAATAGGGAAAATAGCCCTATTCGATGCCCGAAACTATTTTCGGGCATTATGCTATTTTCGCCGTCATCCAGAAAACAAATATCCTGATTTAAGGTGTGCGGCATTACTGGAGTCAATATGTCCTCGCAGACTTTTAGTCCTTTTTATCAGTGGTGCATTCTTGTTCTGTTAGGACTTGTTTATTTTTTAGCCACTGCGACAACCTTTACCTCTCTTGGCGTGGTCTTGCCTGAAATGATAAGTGAGCTCAAATGGAGCTGGAGCGAAGCTGGGTTTGGCTTTACGCTACTGGGCTTAACTTGTGGACTTGCGAGTTTTCTCCCTTCTTTGTTGATCCGTAAAGTCGGTGTACGGGCTACTTTATTGCTAGGTACCAGTGTCTTTGTTGCGGGCTTTTATAGTCTTTATTCCACCCAAGCCATTAGCACCTATTTTTTAGGTACCGCATTAATTGGTGTTGGTTTCACCTTACTCGCCACCGTCCCGGGGACTTACGTACTTTCGCGGCTATTTGAAAAACAATCCCTTGCCTTTGGGTTATATTTCACCATCGGGGGCTTGGGGGGTGTTGCAGGCCCTTGGATTTACTTTTACGCATCAAACCAATTAGGCTCATGGCGCATGCATTGGGTTCTATGTGCTGTTTATCTTAGCATCGTCACGTTAATCACGATTTTCATGCTACGTGAAGGTAAAAAAGAGCAAGAGCACGCAAAAAAGGTGATGCAGAAACAAGTTAGTGACGCAAGCAAGCCTATTTATCGCACTGCTGAAGTATGGACAGTCGGCAGAGCGCTACGTACATGGCAGTTCTACTTGATTGCTGCGACTTATACCTCGTTTTTATGGTGTGGCATTACCGTTAACAGTTTTGCTGTTGCCCATATTGAAGAGCGTGGATTTGGCATGACCGTGGCGGTTTCATTATTAAGCACAATGGCATTTGTGAATGCATTCTCAAGATTTATTGGTGGAGCCGCTGGTGAATGGTTAGAACCGAAAAAATTGTTAATCGGTAGCCTAATTATCATGGTGTTAGGTGTTATTTTCCTCAGTATTGCCACGTCATGGCTATGGTTAATTTTGTTTGTGTTATGCGTTGGTATTGGTTATGGCATGACCTTTTTGGCATCCAGTGTTTTACTGTCAAATTATTTTGGTCGAGGCCCATACCTAGAGCTATTCTCTGTGGTGAATTTAATCTCAACCGTTGCCTGTTTAGCGCCTTTCATTGCCGGTGGTATCAAAGACTTAACAGGCAGTTTCACCCCTGCATTTTTGGTTATTGCCGCGCCTGTTATCGTCATTTTATTGCTTACTTTGATGATGAAACCCCCTGCCCTCAATCACAAATAAAAAATCCCGAGTGATTAGCTCGGGAAAAATTGAAACCAAAGGGAAAATAAGCTTAAGACCAGATATTGGATCAAAACATAGCGTTTATTTGCGCCTCCGAAAAATCAAACAGAGGCGCAAAATTAATTAGGGTTTTAACAGCTCGGGGACTTTTAATAAGATAAATTCATTATCATCCGCTTTATTTGGTTCACGGCTAGATGAAAACGGAAAATTATTGTCATTACCAACAATAATGTGTTCGCTATCAACCACATCAACGTTTTCAATGGTGAAGAATGGGAAGGTAAACACGCCATCATTTAATGGTTTTCTTGCCATATTACTTGGGTCTTTGATATTCATTAAATCAATATAAGCTTGCTTATCTACGGCTTTCCCTACGTTGCTATCTGAAAATTCAATACGATATACACGCTTGAATTTAGCTAAATGACTAAAGCAATTTTCAGTATTACTGTTTCCCGCCGTGCAGGCTTTATCTGCTGTACCTTCACCATTATCACGCTCAATGATTAGGCCGTGGGTATCATCAATAAGATTGAAATCACCAATGGCATTTTGATTGTCTTCAAAGACATACAACCAGCTTCTACCCGTCCAATCTTGCTTTTTCACATCAAACTCAAGAATACGTGCTGCGCGTTTACCATCAACATTTTCATGATCTTGCTTGTCATCAAGCCAAATCGCACCTTCTAGCATTGGGTAGAGCTTAGAACCGTCTGGTGATGACGCCATACCTTCAAAACCTTTCGAACGGTTGACTTGGAAATTCACTTTATCAGCAGGTTTACCCGGTGTTGTGATTTGGTAGTGATCAGGAGAAACAACTTTCTTTCCATCTACTTGTGTTTCAAACAAGGCTAATACCTTGCCATCCAAATCCATTTTGATTAGATAAGGGCCAAACTCATCGCCAACCCATAGAGCACCACCTGCAAATTGAAAGCTTTCAGGGTCAAAATCACTTCCTGTTAAATAGCGTTCTTTTGTACTCTCATTCGTAATATGAAAAGGAATAATTTTATCAGGGTCATGGAAGAAAACCGTTTTTAATGGCGTTGTATTACCTGATTGAAAATCAATATCATATTGAGTGACATACAACATAGAATCAGGGGAATTTACTTTATTGCCGAATCCATTGTCGGTTAAAACCCAGTAAGTGCCATCCACCATGCGTTTGATACCCGAGTGCCCTTGCCGTGGCTGGCCTTTAATTGGAATATGCATTCCTGTTGGGCGATCTGCAGATTTACCTTCCACTTTCCCTAAACTATCAACACGAGCGCCAGTGGTAAATTTACCACTCACTTGCATGTCTGAAGGTGCATTTTCGGGGGAAGAAACCGTTGAATTAACTGGAAGAATGGAGTGCCCCGCTAACGTTGCGGTCACTTCTTGTTGTGCAAACCCTGTGATGCTAAATGAAATTAAACTAGCCAATAAAGATAACGAGCCCAGCTTACGTTTAATCGAATGGTTATTCTGCATTGTTATGTTTCCATTATAAGGCTATCAATAATTGATGGCGGAATCATAACGTCGATGAATGAAGCTTTTATGAAGGATTAGAGACAGTTATTTTACTGAAAAACAGGTTGTTTTTATAATGTTCAATAAATAGTGGCATTAAAATATTTCCCTAACACCACTATATTCTAAATAATTCGAGTTGCAGCTAGCTGAACGTAATCAACAACGCTGCAACTTGAAGTATGACGAGTATTTAACCATTCAAAAGACGGTGCTGACTCCCCGTCCCTAATAAACGTAACCCCAACCAACCACCACAAATGGACAGTAAGAAAGCCGCGCTTAAGGGTAATAGCCCCCACATACGCCACTCAGGTTGCCAAGGGAAATCAAACACTTTACTTTGCAACAACCATAAAGCAATTTCTGCCCCAAATGCCGCGGCAAGCCCTGCCATTAAGCCAAGTAATGCAAATTCGCTCCACAGGGTTCGACGCATCAATTTTTTACTGGCTCCCAAAGTTCGGTACACCACTAATTCACGTTCCCGTTGGCTCATACCGACTTGAATTTGAGCCAATAATAGCAACAGCCCACAGAAAATAACCAGAACCACCATCACTTCAAGGGCTTGGCTCACTTGCTGAAGAATTTGCTGGATTTGGGTGATAATTGCACCGGTGTCGAGCACATTAATGGTTGGGTAATGGCGGCTAAGTTGCGTTAATAGCTGCCCATCGCCTTCATAGTGGAAGCTGCTCAACCAAGTGGCCGGCATCTGAGAAAGGCTTTCTTCAGAGAAAATAAAATAGAAGTTTGGTCGTAGGCTTTCCCAATCAACCGTACGAATACTACTAACTGTTGCACTAAAGACCTGGGCCCCTGCGTTAAATGTGAGTTTATCACCTAATTTCAACCCAAGCTCTTTAACGACCGTTTGTTCAATCGAGACTTCACCTGCTTTTGGTGGCCAAGTTCCTTTATCAACCACATTAGCTGGCGCTAAATCAGATTGCCAAGTTAGGCTCAATTCACGTCGCACCGTATTATTATTTGGATCACGTTGATCGGCCCATTCAATTGCTGACTGGTCATTAATATCGGTTAAGCGCGCTAACACCACAGGGTTGAATTCGGTGGGTTTCACATCAAACTCAGCCAATAGCTTAGTGACAGGCTCAAGCTGTGACTGGTTCATATTGATCAAAAAATAGTTCGGGCTATCTGCGGGTAACTGTTGCTGCCAACGGTCAAGTAAATCACCACGCACTAAAATTAGCAGCGCCAACAACATAAATGACAGCGAAAATGCACTCATTTGTGTGATGGTTTGTAACGGCTGGCGCAATAGGCGACTAACGGATAAACGCAAACTTAATTGGCGAAACTTAATATGACGCAGCCCCCATAAGCCAACCCAACCAATCAGCGCAAGTAGAATGGCAACCACGACAATACCGGCCAAAATTGACCACAACAGAGGGTTAACGCCAGCAAACACAAATAAGCCGCCAACCACAATTAAAATAACAATTGGCAGATAATAATATAGCGGCCAAACGGGTGATTTGGCATCTTCACGTAATACCCTTGAAGGCTGGGTTGCCATCAGTTGGTAATAGGGGCGGCTGCCAACAATTATCGCAATAATAAATAATGTACCGATCGCCCAAACCCAAGGCATTAAACTTGCAGGCGGTAACTCCTTCGGCAACATAGCCCCTAAGATTTGCATTAAAATGCCTTCAAAAGCCAAACCTAATAATGAGCCGAGTAAAGCCGCAGCAATTAAAATCACTAACCACTGCCCAATAATCCACTGACGTAATGCGCTACGCCCTGCCCCTAAGGTTTTTAATACTGCAATTAATTGATGGCGGCTACGGCAGTAATGCGTCATTGAAACCACAACCGCAGCAATGGCTAGCAGCAGGGTTAATAAAACTGACAACAATAAAAACTGTTGGGCACGTTGGAAGGTTTTCCCCACTGCACCGTTATTTTCGCTTAACGTAAACCAACGCTGATCATTTCGTAGGTCTTGGTCATATTTTTGTTGAAATGCATCAATAAGCTGGCGATCGCCGGCAAACATGTCGCGATAAGTTAACCGGCTACCTAATTGAATTGCCCCTGTTAATGGTGCATCTTCAATTGCTATCAATACTCTTGGCGCAATCTGGAATGGGTTAAAACCGCTGTCAGGCTCTTGAATTAGTTTACCCGAAACTTTTAGTGTCGCATCTCCGATATCAATGTTATCCCCTACATTGAGGTTCAATAATTCTAATAACCGTGGTGCGACTAATATCTCCCCTTTTGTCGGGGTTACCCCAGCCGGTTCTGTGATGAGCTCGCCATATAATGGATATGCCTTATCCGCTGCTTTCACTAACACCAGTTGTGGCCGAGCGTCTTCATCTTCCGTCGCATAAGCCATGGTAGAAAATGATATTTGCTGGCTTAGCGTTAACCCCTCTTTTTGGGCCTCTTGTAACCATGCAGGGTCGCTTGGGTGAGAAGATCGTAAAACTAAGTCACCCGCTAACAGTTCACGGCTTTGGTAGCTCATGCTATTTTCAATGCGATCGCTAATTCGCCCTAAAGCCAGTACACAAGCAACCGCAAGGGTAAGCGCAAGCCAAACAATCAATAACGAGGGTGTTTTCCATTCACGCCAAAACCAACGCCAAATCATACTTCTTCCCTCAACTGCCCATCGACCAAGCGCAAACGGCGTTGGCAGCGCGCAGCCAGCTCGTTATCGTGGGTAACTAAAATCAAGGTTATTCCATGCTCTTTGTTCATATCAAACAGTAAATCTGCAATTTTATCCCCTGTGTGGCGATCGAGATTTCCCGTTGGTTCATCGGCAAATAAAATCTGTGGGCGGCCATTAAAGGCACGAGCAAGTGCAACACGCTGCTGCTCACCCCCTGACAACTGTGGTGGCATATGTTTTAGGCGATCTTTTAAGCCTAAATCCGTCAATAAACTTGCCGCGTGTTGGTAGCTTTCAGACTCAGATTCACCACGTAACAAAGAAGGAAGTTGCACATTTTCAATAGCATTTAAGGTTGGGATCAACATAAAGGATTGGAACACAAAACCGACACTTTGTGCCCGTAAACGTGCCCGTTGTTCTTCGTCCATTTTAGTAAGGTCTTGGCCTAATAAATTAACCGTTCCGCTTGAGCCATCATCCAACCCCGCAATAATCCCTAACAAGGTTGATTTCCCCGAACCTGACTCCCCAATTAAAGCAATTGTTTGCCCGGACTCGACAATTAGCTCAACACCTTGCAATATAGTCAGTTCATGTTCACCTTGACCAACACGTTTAATGAGATGATGAACTTCAAGAATATTATTCGCCGACATATATTGGTATTTCTCCTGTTACTGACTGCAAGTGGGCACGCACTTGCGTCAACTAAGCTATTAATCTTAGGTGATAGCCTAAGTGCAGGCTACCGTTTACCGGCTGAGCAGGCTTGGGCCTCCTTGCTTGCCGAACGTTGGCAGAAACTTTCCCCACCCGTTGCTATTGTTAACGGTAGTATTAGTGGAAATACCTCTGCACAGGGGTTAGAACGCCTTTCCGTTTTACTCGAACAAAACAAACCTAACTGGGTATTGATCGAATTAGGTGCAAATGATGGCTTACAAGGTCTCCCTGTAGAGCAACTCGAAGATAATTTACAGCAAATTATCGATCAAATCGTGCAATCGGGTGCGAAACCGCTCTTAATGCAAATTCGCATTCCACCTAACTATGGCAAACGTTATACGACAAGTTTCGAAAAAGTCTATCCGAAATTGGCGCAAAGTAATCAAATTCCATTACTCCCGTTTTATATGGAAACCGTGATAACTAAGCCTGAATGGATACAACAAGATGGTATTCACCCTACCGTTGAAGCCCAGCCATCCATTGCTGATTTTATGGAAAAACAGCTTTTCGAACACATTTTACCGTCTAGTAAATAAAACAGACGTTAAACAAGGGTATTAAAACGCTCTTTTATACCCGAAATAGATTCAGTTGCATGAAACCAAGGTAAAGTTATGCAAACATCGGCACGAAACAAAAAATCAGTCCTAGTCACAGGTGCATCAAGCGGTATTGGCTTTTGTGCTGCACAGACACTTCGGCAGCGTGGCTACCATGTGATTGTTGCTTGCCGTAAAGAAAGCGATATTTTGCGCCTAAAAGAGCTAGGTTATGACACGGTATCCCTTGACCTCGATAATAAGAATAGCATAGAAACCGCGGCTCAAACGGTGCTAACACTCTGTAATCATCGCCTTTTCGGTTTATTCAATAACGCTGGTTTTGGGGTGTATGGCCCGTTAAATAGCGTCAGCCGTGAACAACTTGAAGCACAATTTTCCACTAACTTTTTTGGTGTTCACCAGTTAACCTTTTTGCTATTACCTGCAATGCTAGCGCACCATGAAGGGCGAATTATCCAAACTAGTTCAGTGATGGGGGTAATTTCAACCCCCGGTCGTGGCGCTTATGCTGCCAGCAAATACGCGCTGGAAGCATGGTCCGATGCGCTACGCTTAGAATTGGCAGGTACAGGGGTGAAAGTGAGTTTGATTGAACCGGGTCCGATCCATACGGCTTTTACTCAAAATGTTGAACAAACACAAAAAGATAAACCCGTTAAAAACCCAGGTATTGCTTCACGTTTCACCTTAACACCAGAACATGTGGTAGAAAAACTGATCCATGCGTTAGAAAGCCCCCGCCCAAAAGTACGCTATTCTGTCACGTTATTAACCGTCGCTGTGCGTATCTTAAAACGTATTCTACCTGACAAAATAATGGATAAAATACTGGCAAATCAGGGGAAAAAAGCTTGAAAAAAGCAAAATCAGCCCCACTTTATTACTATTGCTCACAAATTCTATTGATAACAAATTCAAAAGAGACTTCTTATGTTTGCTAACGCTCAGATAATTGATATTAACGAAACGAACCTACACCAAGTCATTGAACAATCAATGAACTTACCCGTCATGTTTTACTTTTGGTCACCGCGTAGCCCTCATTGCCAAGATTTCGGTACCATGTTGGAAAAAATTGCCAACGACTACGCAGGGTCATTTATTTTAGCTAAAGTTAATTGTGATGAAGAACAAATGATCGCAAGCCAGTTTGGCTTAAAAGCGATCCCTACTGTGTATGTGTTGCAAAATGGTCGCCCTGTTGATGGCTTTGAAGGGCCACAACCAGAAGAAGTAGTGTTAGAAATTTTAGCTCGCGTGCTGCCAAGCCCAGAAGAAATGAAAGCAGCACAAGCCGCTGAATTAATTGCAGAAGGTAAAACACAAGAAGCGCTGCCATTGTTAAAAGAAGCGCATCAGCTGAACCCCAAAAATAGCGATATCACATTATTATTGGCAGAAACCCAAATTGGTTTAAATCTCGTTGATGACGCACAAGCTACTTTAGAAGCTGTCCCATTACAGGATAAAGACAGTCGCTACCAAGGTTTAATCGCACAAATTGAATTATTGAAGCAAGCTGCGGACACCCCTGAAATTCAGCAATTACAAGATGAATTCAATCAAGATCCACAAAATACAACGTTAGCGGTTCAATTAGCCCTAAAACTGCATGAAGTGAACCGCAACGAAGAAGCGCTGGAAATGTTATTCGGCTTTTTACGTACCGACTTGGGTGCGGGTGACGGCGCAGTAAGAAAAACCATGATGGATATTATGTCGGCAATGGGAACCGGTGATGCAATTGCCAGTAAATACCGTCGCCAAGTATATTCATTACTTTACTAATTAAGGGTTAAATATGGACTTGTTCGCCTTTGGTGCAATACCGATTATCATTTTTGTCGCTGTCGTTATTGTTTTTACCTGTGTTAAAACAGTACCTCAAGGCTTCCAATGGACGGTTGAGCGCTTCGGCCGCTATACCCGTACGCTACAACCGGGCTTGCATATTATTGTGCCATTTATGGACAAAATTGGCCGCCGTATCAATATGATGGAACAAGTCCTTGATATCCCATCTCAAGAAGTTATTTCTCGCGATAATGCCAACGTCACAATTGATGCCGTCTGCTTTATCCAAGTCGTTGACCCAGTACGTGCTGCCTATGAAGTCAGTAACCTTGAGCTTTCAGTCCTGAATTTGACGATGACCAATATTCGTACCGTATTAGGTTCCATGGAACTGGACGAAATGTTGTCACAACGTGATTCCATTAATAGCCGTTTGTTGCACGTGGTGGATGAAGCAACCAACCCTTGGGGTGTCAAAATTACCCGTATCGAAATTCGTGACGTGAAACCACCAAAAGAATTGATTAGTGCGATGAATGCTCAGATGAAGGCTGAACGTACTAAACGTGCCGATATTCTTGAAGCCGAAGGGATCCGCCAAGCGGCAATTTTGAAAGCTGAAGGTGAAAAACAGTCACAAATTCTCAAAGCCGAAGGGGAACGTCAGTCGGCATTTTTACAAGCCGAAGCGCGTGAAAGAGCCGCGGAAGCGGAAGCAAAAGCGACACAAATGGTATCTGAAGCGATCGCCGCTGGGGATATGCAAGCAATTAACTACTTTGTGGCGCAAAAATACACCGATGCACTGACCAGTATTGGTTCTGCCGAAAACAGCAAAGTCATCATGATGCCATTAGAAGCCAGTAATTTAATGGGCGCAATTGGTGGGATCACTGAACTAATCGGCGAAAGCAAGAAAACCAGTGCCATGAAAAAGCAGGTAAAAGAATGATAGAGCTTATCAGTGCTCAACCCGCATGGTTTTGGCTGTGTCTTGGTGGGCTATTACTGATTGGTGAACTTCTTGGAACCGCAGGCTACCTTTTATGGTCGGGTATTGCGGCGGTACTTGTTGGGGTTATCGTTTGGGCTCTACCATTCATCGGTTGGGAGTGGCAAGGGGTCTTGTTTGCTATTTTTACCGTGGTCTCCGCTGTTTTATGGCGAAAATGGTTGAGTAATAGGCAAAAAAACAAGGCTGATAACGTCAACCAAATTAGCCATCAACTCATCGGTGTTAAAGGCCGTTTGTTGTCAGATACTGAAGAAGGTTTTAGCCGTGTACGCCTTGCTGATGGCAGTTGGCGTGTCTATAGCGACACGCCATTAAGTGCCAACACCGAAGTCGTCGTCATCGCAGTAGACGGCATCACCTTGCAGGTTAAGCCTTCGCATGGTGACAACACCCACGCGCCAAGTGGTCAATAATCGGGCAATCTGCACCATCATCCCCAGGGCACACGTCCACAAGCTCTTGTAATGTATCTCGAATGGCAGACAATTTAACGATTGTCTGCTCTATTTCATTTATCTTGGCTATCGTTGTCGTTTTTACATCTGCGCTATGTCTGGTTGGATTACGAAACAAACCTAATAGTTCTCCACATTCATCCAAGGTAAAACCCACATCTTTTGCCTGTTTGAGCAATACAAGTTCGTTTAAATGACGTTCTTGATAATAACGGTAGCTATTTTCCCCTCTTTCAGGGGGGGTAATTAGCCCTTTGTCTTCATAAAAACGAATAGCTTTTGCAGTTAGGCCTGTTTTTTTGGCAATTTCACTAATATTCATAATTCCTCTTGACCTTAACCTTGCTGGAAGGTGTAACCTTTGTTCATTGTCGAATTATAGACCTAATTGTAGATAAAGTTATAGACCCAATACATCAAACGGGTTTTGGAGGCTGCAAAATGAGTAACATGATTATTTTAAAATTACAGGGACTAAGCTGCATGCATTGTGTCGGTTCAGTCACTAAAGCGCTCGAAGGGCGTGGCGATGTCGCTAACTTAAAAGTCACTATCGATTATGCCGTGATGGAAAGTGATGCCAATGTCGCTGACTTAATTAAAACCATCGTTGATGCAGGTTATGAAGCTGAAGTGGCTAACACTCCAGATACCGAGTTACAGCTTTCCGGCCTCAATTGTATGAAATGTGCAGGTAAAACACAAAAAGCTCTCGAAGAGGTTGACGGTGTCGCTGCCGCTGTTGTCGATACCACCAGCGCCAAGGTATATGGCACTGCTGATGCGCAAACGTTAATCGCTGCCGTTCAACAAGCGGGCTATAACGCAGAAATTGCCCAAACTAAGGCGATCACTTTAGCTCTTTCGGGTCTAAGTTGCATGAAATGTGCCGCTAAAACGCAGCAAGCACTAGAAGCCGTTGACGGCGTTGATAGCGCAACTGTCGATACCCAAACCGCTGTTGTCCATGGTACCGCATCCGCAGAAGCCTTAATTGCGGCAGTTCAAGCCGCTGGCTACCAAGCTACAGAGGAGGGATCTCACCCAAAAACTGAGCCGCTGAGTACCACAACTGAACAGCCGGAAGCTGATTCAGCGGCAATCTGTGAGATCCCGGCACAAGAGTCTGATTTAGGTGAACAACCTGAAATTAGCCCAATGGATGACAGTGTACAGTTACTGCTTGATGGCATGACCTGTGCCAGTTGTGTCAATAAAGTTCAAAAAGCCTTAAATAGCGTACCGGGTGTTGAAAATGCACGAGTCAACTTAGCTGAGCGTAGCGCTTTAGTCACCGGAACCGCTGAACCTAATGATTTAATCGATGCTGTTGTCAAAGCAGGTTATGGCGCAGAGATCATTCAAGATGAAGCCAAGCGTCGTGAGCGCCAACAAGAAGTTGCTCAAGCTAATATGCATCGCTTCCGTTGGCAATCAGCATTAGCACTTGCCCTTGGTATCCCTGTGATGGTGTGGGGGATGATGGGCGATAACATGGTGCTGACTGAGCAAAACCATACCATTTGGCTCACCATAGGTGTATTAACCCTTGCAGTCATGGTATTTGCAGGTGGGCACTTTTATCGCAATGCATGGCAAAGCCTGAAAAATGGCAGCGCCACTATGGATACCTTAGTTGCGTTAGGAACAGGAGCAGCTTGGCTCTATTCTATTGTGGTGAATATTTGGCCTGAATGGTTCCCTGATCAAGCCAGACACCTTTATTATGAAGCCAGTGCCATGATCATCGGTCTTATCAACCTAGGTCACGCCTTAGAGCAACGCGCTCGCCAGCGCTCATCAAAAGCTCTTGAACGTTTGCTAGATTTGACGCCGCCAACAGCACGTGTTGTCACAGAGCAAGGCGAAGTGGATATGCCACTGGAGCAAGTCAAAAAAGGGATGGTTTTACGCTTAGCAACCGGTGACCGTGTGCCTGTTGATGGTGAAATTATCGAAGGCGAGGTCTGGCTAGACGAAGCCATGCTAACCGGTGAGCCGATCCCACAGCAAAAGAGTAAAGGGGATCAAGTCCATGCCGGAACCGTGGTACAAGATGGTACCGTACTATTTCGTGCCGCTGCTGTCGGTAGCCAAACGACTTTAGCACGAATTATCCACCTTGTTCGCCAAGCACAAAGTAGTAAACCACAAATTGGCCAACTTGCTGACCGAATTTCAGCCGTGTTTGTCCCCATTGTTGTGGGTATTGCCTTAATTTCAGGTGCTATTTGGTACTTTGTTGGGCCTGCACCACAAATTACTTACGCACTCGTTATCACAACAACCGTATTAATTATTGCGTGTCCTTGTGCGCTAGGCCTTGCAACACCAATGTCGATTATTTCTGGCGTGGGCCGAGCAGCTGAGTTTGGCGTGTTAGTACGCGATGCGGATGCATTACAGCAAGCCAGTGAATTAGATACTATTGTGTTTGATAAAACAGGTACATTGACTGAAGGAATGCCTCAAGTTACAGATATCCATGTGTTTAATGGGTTCGAACAAGACACCGCCTTACAGTATGCCGCTTCATTAGAAAATGGCTCTAATCACCCACTAGCTCGCGCTGTTTTAAATCGCGCAAAAGGTTTAACGCTGCCGGCTAATGAACAGTTTAGAACCTTAGCTGGGTTAGGTATTAGTGCAATAATTAACGGCCAAACTATTTTGTTAGGTAACCAAAAACTGTTAGCGCAAAATAATGTTGATACCCGTGACGTGGAAGAAACGCTACACCAACAAGCGACTCAAGGCGTAACCCCTGTATTGCTAGCTATTGATGGAAAAGTTGCTGCGCTATTATCTATCCGTGACCCATTACGTGAAGACAGTATAAGTGCGCTGGCGCGTTTACATAAACAAGGTTTCCGTTTAGTCATGTTAACCGGAGACAACCCAGTAACCGCCAATGCGATAGCCAAAGAAGCGGGTATTGATGAAGTGATTGCAGGCGTCATGCCAGACGGAAAATCTGCGGCAATTGAAGCCTTACAAGCCAAAGGCCACAAAGTGGCAATGGTCGGTGATGGTATCAATGATGCCCCAGCCCTTGCCCGAGCTGACGTTGGTATTGCGATGGGTGGCGGTAGTGATATCGCGATTGAGACCGCATCCATTACCTTAATGCGCCAAAGCTTACATGGCGTTGCCGATGCAGTGTCTATTTCAAAAGGAACACTGCGTAACATGAAGCAAAACCTATTTGGTGCCTTTGTTTATAACACATTAGGCATTCCAATCGCGGCGGGTATTTTATACCCAATTACGGGGACTTTACTTAACCCTGTTGTTGCAGGTGCAGCAATGGCCTTATCATCCATTACCGTGGTCAGTAACGCCAACCGCTTATTACGCTTTAAACCTGAGAAATAATGGCTAACTTATTTATATTTCGTTGCCTATGCTAATAAATAGCATATAAAAGGGCCTCAAATTGCTGAGGCCCTTTTATATTAAGAGTATCTAATACTACGGAAATTACCAAAAAACTGCATATAGCATAGCGAAGATAATAAAGATGGCATATGACGAGATATTAAATGCTGCACTCGTTTTAAATTCTTTCGCGGTCAATATAATCGCTTTCGGATCATCATCGCCTGTATTATTTGTTAAACTCACTACGAAAATACAAACAATAGTAAACAGAAATGTATATAGCATTTGATCTAAGAATGGCATACCGAATGGCATCAGCTTCAGGAATAAAGCGAATGGAATTGATAGAACGACTCCCCAAATAGCGCCTTTAGATGTTGCTTTCTTCCAGTATATCCCTAATAAAAAGACCGCTAAAATACCAGGACTGACTAAACCTGTATATTCTTGGATATACTGAAATGCTTGCCCTAGATTTTTCAGTAATGGTGCAATAAAGCTCGCAATAATTAATGAAATAATTGCAGAGAAACGACCGACATTAACTAAAACTTTTTGGCTAGCTTTAGGCGCAATGTACTCTTTATAGATATCCATCGTAAATATTGTCGCGATAGAGTTAAGCATTGAAGCTAATGAAGAGACAATTGCTGCAGTTAAAGCTGCAAATACAAGTCCTTTAACACCTGCGGGTAAAAATTGAGCTAACCATGGGTAAGCTTTATCCGCTTGTTCAAAACTTGGTAAATTAAATGTCGCATACTCTCCTAATCCTGCCAATAAAGCAGGGTCATTTACAATAACATAAGCCGCAATTCCCGGTATAACCACAATGATAGGCAATAAGAATTTAATAAATGCGGCAAAAACTAATCCTTTTTGCGCTTCATTTGTGGATTTAGCAGCTAATGCTCTTTGAATAATATATTGATTAAATCCAAAATAGTACAAGTTAGCGACCCATAATCCCCCAAGTAAAACAGCGATACCTGGTAAATTTTCAAATTGCGGGTGGTCTTTACTAAGGATCATTTCAAAATGCTCTGGTGCCGCTTGCGTTAATTGACCTAATCCTGAGAAAAAGCCTTGTTCTCCACCAATATAGTCTATCGCTAAAAATGCAGTTAAAAAACCGCCAAGGATAAGAACAAAAACTTGAACGACGTCAGTCCATGCTACAGCAGATAACCCACCATAAACTGAATAGACGACAGCAAATATTGATAATCCTGCAATCGCATACATCATTGGAACATTTAGAATAGTTTCTAATGCTAATGCACCTAAGTATAATACTGAGGTTAAATTCACAAAAACAAATAACCCTATCCAGAAAATAGCTAGAATTGTTTTTAACGATTTATTGTAACGTTTCTCAACAAACTCCGGTATTGTATAAATTCCTTCTTTTAAAAAAATTGGTAATATAAATTTAGCAACAACCACTAACCCTATCGCAGCAATCCATTCATATGCTGAAATCGCTAATCCAATTGAAAAACCAGAACCGGACATACCGATAAATTGCTCTGCAGATATATTCGCTGCAATTATTGAGGCACCAATAGCCCACCAAGGTAGACTTTTACTTGCAAGGAAATAATCTTCAGTCGTTTTTGTTTGACCATTTTTAGTTCTGGAGACCCATAAACCAATTCCAATAATAACAATCGCATAAGTAATAAAAATCACATAATCTAATGTACTTAAACCAATTATTTCTGTGTTCATAGTGTATTCTCCACACTAATCTTGCATAACGGCACTACGACCGCCATCAATTAAAATAGTTGTCCCTGCAATAAAACCAGCATCACTACTCGATAAAAATAAACAAAGCTTGCCCACTTCTTCCGGCTTACCGATTCGCTTAACACAGTGTTTATTTTCAATTTCTTGGCGTGCTTTACGTGAATCTGCAAAAGAATCAAAATAGGTTTGATTACCTTCTGTATCAATAAAACCCGGTGCAATACCGACCGTTCTTATTGTGGGTCCCCAATTTAACATTAAGCTTTGAACGAGAGATAGAAGAGCCCCTTTGCTTATATTGTAGGGTGCACATTCTGGTAATGTGTGATACGCGTGATTAGATGTAATAATAATAATTACACCATTACTTTTTTCTAATGACGGCTTGAATGCTTTAGCCATTCTCCAATGTGATTTTAAATTCAAGTCAAAATTGTGATCCCAATCTTCTTCGTCACAATCAATACCTTTGAATATATTTTTTCCTGCATTTGAAACTAAAACGTTAATTGTTCCAAATTTTTCACTTACCATTTTTGAAAAGTTTGTAATTTCATTTTTTTTAGAAACATCAACTTCATAATAAAAAAAACTATCAGTGTACTTTTCTGTTAAGAGAGAAATATTTTTATTTTTGGGTTCACAAGCGCATCCAATGACAATATCTCCATTCTTCAAATACGTCTCACAAATACTATAGCCAATACCTTGACTGACGCCAGTAACAACAACAACTCTAGAATTATTATTCATATTAAGATACCTGTTCTATCTTTTGCTATGTTTATTAATTATTTTTTATTTCAGGATTAACTAATTTAGCTGGAATGAGAAATATCAACGGTGCACATAAAGCTAAAAAACCGGCTAATATAAGTAACCCGATACCAGAACTACCTGTTAAATCATTTAACCATCCTAAAACCGTCGGCCCAAAAAAACCTGCCAGATTTCCAACCGAATTAACTAACGCTATACCAGCAGCTGCAGCAGTTCCTGAGAAAATTGCACCCGGTAAACTAATATAAGTAGGAATTAGAGCTAAAGTTCCTGAGATAGCAACACAGATCCAAAACATCATTGCTATTGTCGAACCTTCATTTAAAGAACTAAAGACTAACCCTATAGAACCTAATATCGCTGGAATAGCAATATGCCAACGTCTCTCTTTTTTAAGATCTGAGTGATAGCTGTTCCACAACATAAATATAGAACCAAACAAATAAGGTAATGCCGCTATAAAACCAATTGATAAGTCATCAGTTATCCCAGACGATTTAATTATGGATGGCAACCAAAAATTAATTCCATAATAACCAATGTTAAAACTAAAGAAAATTAGTGATAATAGCCAAACATACTTGTTTTTTAACAAATCTTTCAGACTAGCAGCGACTTTTCCATCACTGTTTTTTTTCTTTTGTTCTCCATCTTTTTTTAGATCATCTTGTATGACCAATTTCTCTTCATCTGTTAGCCATTTTGCTGACTTAACATCGTTATCTAAATATTTTAAAACAACAAATGCCAATAAAAATGAAGGTATTGCTTCAACTAAGAAAAGCCATTGCCAGTTATACCAGGGCCCAACACCATCAAACATCTTTAAAATAAAACCTGATAATGGACTACCTAAAATTGTCGATAAAGGCGTTACTAATATAAATAGCCCCAATGTTTTAGCTGAACGCCATGATGGAAACCATAGCGTCAAATAGAACACAATCCCAGGAAAGAACCCTGCTTCCGCAACACCTAATAAAAAACGGACAACGTAAAATTGAGTCGGCGTTTGAACAAACATAGTTAGTGCAGATAATATTGACCAGCTGACCATTATTCTAGCGATCCAAAATCTCGCACCATATCGCTGCATTAATAAGTTGCTAGGCACTTCAAATAAAAAATAGCCAATAAAAAATATACCAGCACCGAGCCCATAAACTGTATTACTAAAGCTAAGGTCCTCCTGCATATGTAATTTTGCGAAACCAACATTCACTCTATCTAGGTAGGCAAAAAAATAACATAGAACAAGAAAAGGAATTAACCTAAATATAACTTTTCTATAAACCTTATCTTTTTCTTTCTCTATTATTTTATCATTTTCAGAAATCAGTGATGAATTACCCATATCACCCTCCACCGTTAATTGGCGTTAAGTTAAACTCATTCATAAATTCAGCGATTGTTTTCATGTCATCATTATTAAGTGAATAATTAGGTCTTCGACAATAATCACTTTTTAAAATCCCTCTTTTGTTTAGAATTGTTTTTTCTACTTGAATAATATATTCGCAATGTGTCATCCATTGATTAATATATTTCAATAATCGTCCATGTAGCTTTTGCGCTTTATCTTTCTCTTTATTTACCCAAAGACGATATATTTCGACATAAATTTCCGAGAAAGAACACCCTGGCATTACACCTTTCCCACCAATATCTAGCATGTCAAGCATATATAGACCTGCATAGCCGTTAAGCACTACAGCATCAGGTACATAGCTCAAAAATTCTTGGGTATATTCTGTCGGAGGGTTACATTCTATTTTGAAAACCGCATTAGGATAAATTTCACTCCACTGTGCCATTTTTGATGGCGTAATGAGAAACCCTGTTTCATTAGGAGCATATTGCAACATAACAGGAATTGATACTGATTCTAATACCTCTTGAATATGCTTCTCGACGGCGGCTTGAGATGGGTTCAAAAAAAAGGGAGGAAGTAGCATCAGAGCATCCGCACCAAGCTGTTCATATTTTTTGGCTCTTTTAATTGCATTTTCAGTTGAGTGATCAGTGACCGATAATGCCTTATAAAAATTAACCTCTGATTGATTAAGATAAATATCCGCTAATAAATCACGTTCATAATCATTAAATTTAGCAAATTCACTTGCAACGCCAAATAGCGTTGCACCATTAACACCAATCGAATTTAAATAAGAAATAATGTTAGAAAAACCCTGTTCATCTATTTCACCATATCTATCAAATGGTGCTGCAATAATTGGATTAACACCAATTATGTCATTAACTTGATATTTCATTACAGATCCTCATCGTCAATAAATATAGCGCCAAGAGCTGCTGAAGAAGTACTTTTTCGATATAAACGTAAAAAACCACGAGGGACTTCTTTGTGAACTGGAATCCAGTGTTGCTTTCTTGAATCTAAAATTTCATCTGACACTTTTAGTGATATTTGTCGATTAGGAATATCTATAACTATAGAGTCACCATCTTCAATTAAACCAATAATTCCCCCTTCTACAGCCTCAGGAGACATATGACCAACAAACAAACCTCGATTAGAGCCTGAAAATCTTCCATCTGTAATTAATGCACAACTGTCTGATAAATTCATACCTTCTAGTAATTTCATTGGTAGGTACATTTCAGGCATGCCTGGACCACCTTTTGGCCCCTCATAACGTAGGACAAGAACGCTACCTGGTTTTACTTGACCATTCATAATTGCATCAACAGATTCTTGTTCACTATTAAAAGTGATTGCTTTACCTTCGAAAAACATCAAGTTTTCAGGAACCGCGGCAGGTTTAACCACACAACCTAGAGGCGACAAATTACCCGTCAAAACTGCAATTCCTGACTCTTTGCGCACAGGATCACTCAATGTTTTTATGACTTCTGGGCGTGTTGTCTTCATATTTCTGGCTAACAAAGCACCTTTTTCTTCACCATCAACAGTCATTGTGTCTGAAAATAAAATAGATGAAATTTCATGCTCGACTGCAGGAACGCCACCAGCTTCCCAATAATCAATCATGTCGTGCTCTGATGCGGGATATAAAGCAGATACTAGAGGAACTTTATAACTCAATTCATCAAATGATTTTAAAGGCAAGTGCCCTAGCCCTGCTTCATAATGAATCGCTTGTAAGTGAAGAATGGCATTCGTTGACCCGCCTGTTGCCAATAGGTAAGCCATTGCATTATGTATGGATTTCTTATTAATAATTTGACGTGCGGTGATATCTTTCAGTACTAAAGAAACTATCTTTTTTCCTGACTCAATAGCAATCAACCTACGCTCCTTCGACACCGCAGGCAACGTGCTACCACCAGATAAAGACATCCCCATCGCTTCTGCAATGCAGCACATCGTATTCGCTGTACCATACATTGTGCATGAACCAGGCCCAGGCTCTGCGATATTTTCTATATGTTCAAATTCTGCTTCATCGATTAACCCTTGTTTTTTCCACCCAATAGCTTCCGTTATAATGTTTCCGTCCCAATGTTTTCCTTTATATTCAGCTGGATACATTGGTCCACCATTAACAAGGATCGCAGGAACATCTAAACGCGCTGCGGCCATTAGCATGGCTGGAACTATCTTGTCACAAGAACCGAGTAGCACCATTCCATCAAATCGATGCGCCCTCATCATGCATTCAATAGAAGCTGTGATAACTTCACGGGATGCTAAGACATAACGCATACCAAAATGCCCTTCAGCAATACCATCACAAGGCGCGATAGTACCGAAAACCATACCAACACCGCCTCCTTCATCGATCCCTTTTAATACATTTTCGGTAAGTTCATTAAGATTAACGTGGCCCGCCGTTGCATTGGTGTAGCTATTAACGACCGCAATAACTGGGCGTTTTAATTGTTCTGTTGTATGGCCACTCGCTTTATATAAAGCTCGTTTTAAGGCCCCACTGTCTCCTTGTAAACTAGGATTAAAGTGTGTATTACAAGAAGAACACCCTCCACAATTACTCATTTTTTTCTCCATCAATTTTTACAGTACAAATGTGTTACTAGGTTGACCAATAAAACTTGTTTTAATGGAAGTTACCCTTCCATCATTTGTAGTTACTTTTTTTAACCCGTCATAAGCAGAAGTTACATAAAGGGTTGATTGGTCAATTCCTGAAAATATACAACTCGTTGGTTGAGAGGAACCAACTATTATTTTTCCTATTAATTGCATTGAATTATTCAAATCGTATAAAGCAAGACATTTATCTCCCCAGCAAGCATTAATTAAAATACCTTCTTTGGTTAGAGCCGAACCATCTGCAATATAATTAACTGGATACTCTTTAATCTCATTTGTGTTTAAATCTTTTCGATAAAAAACTTTACGCCCTGAGTCTGCAAACCAAAATCCACCGCCAAACCACTGCATAGTATTAGGGATAAGTAAATTAGAATGAATACAGTTCAATTCCTTTCTTTTAACATTGAACTCATAAATCCTACCTATAGGATTATTGGCATTTTTATCCATCACACTGATAAAAATATTTCCATCAGGTGAAATTTGGCATTCATTAGTTCTTATTCCTTCATTGTTAAACTCAAATTCAAAGTAAATACTCAACTCTTTAGTCTTATAATTTAAAACATAAACTCCATTGATATTAATCAAAATAAAAAAATTTTTTATGTTCGTTGGTAAAACGGCACTCGTTAATATTGGAATATCCTGTATTTCTATAACATCACTTAAATCAGGATAAAACCGAAATAATTTCCCTTTTTTAATATCAACCCAAAGTAGCGAATTAGTGTGATGACACCAAATTGGTGACTCACCCAATTCAGCTTGAGGGCTTCTTATAACTTTAGTATCAAATGCAAAAATACTTTTTGGCATTATCGATTATTCCATGCATCTATTAATTTATCTGCATTTTTCAAGACTTCCTCAACGCTCATTGTTGGCTTATATAGGCTTCCGCCAATACCGAATCCATTAGCCCCTGATTCTATATAAGCATTTAATTGATTAGAGTCCGCAGAGATCCCTCCAACTGGAAAATATAAGCCTTTTTTAGGCAGAACAGTTAACATTGCACTAAGTACTTTTGGTGTTATCATATCTGCGGGATAAAATTTTAAAATATCTGCACCATATTCTATTGCATTAAAAGCTTCAGTCACTGTGTAAACGCCCGGGCAACTAATCATTTGTAGATCTTTAGTTTTTCGAACAACATCTTCATTCAAATTAGGCGAGATAATAATTTCCCCACCAATATCTTTGATTTTTTGAACCTGTTCTATTTTGAGAACAGTTCCTGCACCTATAGTTGCTTGATTACCAAATTCTTTAATTAATAACTCAATAACTTCATATGCATAATCAGTATTCAAGGGCACTTCTATATATTTTATCCCCTTATCAATCAAACCACTACAAACTGGAATTGCATGTTCTACCGTTAACCCTCTCAATATAGCAATGAATGGGTACTTATTATTACTCCAATGTACTTCGAACTCTGTTCCATTTTTCATTTTAATTACCTAATTGATTAATTAATTTAAATGTACCTTTTAGAAAACACCCATTACTAGATACATATTCCATATTTAGGCCAAAGTATTTACCTGCAACGATATATTTTTCACCTAATGACTCATTTGTAATTACCCATATTTTATTTTCATACTCTACATTTTTTAATTCAATTCCAATTAAAATACCTGACAAATAACTGCCAACAAATTCAGCAGGTATTTCTTTATTTAATTGTTTAGTTCTGGCAGAGAAAATTAAATGTTTAAATGGAATATTTTCCTTAGATTTTTCGATTCCTGTTAAGAAATACTTTTCATTATCAATCTGTTTTGGCAATCCTTTACCAATCATTGATGAGTTTATTAATAAGGAATAGAGCTCCCCTGTCATAAAGCTAGTAAACGTTTTTATTTCACCATGGGAAATAACGCTGTGTTTACTATGTGTTCCTGGCAGAATTGCATAAGTATCTGCACTGTCTGCTAATCCAAGTAATTGGGTTTCTTCTCCACGCATAACATCTGGTAATGCATACTGGCTTAAATTTTGAATACCTGGAACAATCCACGCTTTACTACCCCAGTATGTGGTTAATTCTTTCAGTGACTCGGCTAACCCCTTTGCGGTTATTGGTACTTCTTGATATGGAACTTCATACCAACCTTTTTGGGAGCCAACCATTCCTGCTAATAAAATAGGAAGTTTCCCTTTCGATGTTAGCCAATGCTCAATATTACGGTATAAAACAACATCAAATTGGTTTTCAGTAACGGATAAAATTCCTTCAGTTCCAATAACCTCATCAATGATTTCATCTTTTTTCATTAAAAAAGCACGAAAATTTGTAGTACCCCAATCCACCGCAATCCAATACACTTTGTCCACCTCAACCTTGTAATACAAGTTAATGTAATTTGTATCACATGATTTTATTGTGTCAACTAGGTGAAAATAAGAAAAAAATGATAATCATTTGATAATGTTGAATTTATTGGTATTTACGGAGGGATTAGTTTTTGTTATTTGTTATCTACGTCTACTTTTTTGTAAGTATCAACCTCACCTTACAGTAAAAAATAAACCGTATAACTGGCGGTAGAATCTATATCAGTTACGTTATTTTAGTCACACGAACAAAGATCAGCAGGCAGTTGAACGCCAATCATGATAGATTGTTACAGTCATCAATATTACATCAAAATAAGGTTTTAATTTAATGGCCGAGCCTCAGCAAACATTAGCTCAATCGATTATGCAACAAATCGGGATGCAAATTATTCTTGGGTATTATAAAGATAATATGCTACCTGGTGAAAATGAGCTCGCACAACAATTTTCCGCATCAAGAACATCAATTCGCAATGCACTACAGCAACTTTCCAGTAAAGGGCTTATCTCTATTCAGCCAAAGAAAAGAAGTGTTATTAATCCAAGGGATGAATGGAATTTTCTTGATTACGACCTACTTAAATGGGTTGGCAAAGCAGGAGTTTCTCCTGAACTATTCAAACAACTCGTTGTATTAAGGCTCATGTTTGAACCTAATGCTTCCGCACTAGCTGCCAGCTTTGCTACAGGAGCAGATTTAGCAGACCTAGAGAAAGCCTGGTTTTTAATGCAAAAAGGCCATGAGCAAGATTCTTTGGCTTTATTCGAACAAGGTGATATTGACTTCCATTACGCATTACTCAAAGCCTGTCATAATCCTTTTTTATTTTCAATCGGGAATGCCATCCAAGAAGCACTCATTTTGTCGTTCAAACATACGCAAGAAAAAAGTGCGAGGGAAACAACCGAGTCAGTTAAAATGCATAAATTATTGTTTGATGCGATCCGCTTAAAAGACAGCCATAATGCAAAAAAACTGATGAAAGAAATTATTTTAACTGCTGCGACTCGCCATTTCCCAAATTTAGATCAAGAAAAATATTTAGATATTTTAGATCGTTAACTAAATTAACCATAATATTGGTAGTTAGCAGATTCTATTTACGCTACACATGACTCTCTGTGTTATTTAAAGTATAAAAAATGATGCAAATCTACACGAAGACAACTAAAGCTGATTAAATTTATACTAACTAAGATGTTATTATGTGAAAGCTAAGCCTATACTTATAAATAGTTAGTTATTTAATATTTGGAGTACAAAATGCTTAATATTGATCGTGAGAAACTCGCCAAACTTGCGGGAGAAGAGTTTAAAAAACAACGCACCTTTCTGGTGATCTTATCCATTTTACTGTTAGCTGGTGGGCTTTTTTGTATTATCAACCCGATGATCTCCGGTATTGCCGTCAGTACAGTACTGGGTGTACTGCTGATTATTGGCGGTGTTGGTGCGATAGTCAGCATCTTGAGTACGGTGATTTATACTGGTTGGTCACGGTTATTTGGTTTTGTTATTGGTCTTATTTATATTATTGTCGGCTACTCGTTTATTAAAGATCCGTTACAAAGTTTAGTGGCGTTGGCTATTTTGGTGGCCGCGTTATTTATTGTTGGTGGGGTGATCCGGCTCTATGTCGGCTTCCAACAAATTAGCTCAGCGGGTGGCTGGTTACAAATCATCATTGGGCTGTTAGATTTCTTTATTGCCTATTTACTCATCGGTAATGGTCCAATTACATCAATTACCTTACTGACAACCCTAATTGGGATCGAAATGGTGTTTAGTTCCTTTAGCTTATTCGCTTTACTCAGTGTATTTAAAGGCATTAGTAAGAATAACTAACCCTATGATGCCCCTTTATTAGGGGCATTTTTTTACTTTGTCTCGCCTCCACGAAAAATCAGTCAGCTAAAAAATGCGTAATCGGTGATGAGCATTCGCAAATTACGGCAAGATTGTTTAACCTAGTAAAATGAGAAATAGCGCAGGGACGAAATCGTGGGCAAACTGATTGAAAATTTAAAAAACTGGCTTCATACGGAAACTGCTCCAGTTTACCCTTACCCTGCGGTTGATATTCGGCTATCAAAAAACCTTAAATTGCACGTTGTGGGGAGTATCCATATGGGAACAGAGAATATGTTTCCTTTGTCTGCCACATTATTAGATAAACTTAATTTCGCAGATGCCTTAATTGTTGAGGCAGATATCACTGAAACTCACTCCCCATTTCCTAATGATGTAGCAGAGCATCTTCCTGTAGAACAGCGGTTAACCGATGGTGAATATCATCTTTTTCAACAATATTGTTTAGAGCTCCGCCAATCCCCCGAACGCTTTGATACCTTACCCTCATGGCAAATCGCCCTGATCTTGCAAGCGACCCAAGCTCAAGAGCTAGGGCTCAGAGGCCATTATGGTATTGACTACCAACTTATCCGTAATGCGCAATCACAACTCAAACCAGTTATTGAGTTAGAAGGAACCGCCTCTCAAGTTGAATTGCTGCTTTCTTTGCCTAATAATGGGTTAGCGTTGTTACAAGACTCATTGAACCACTGGCGTGAAAATGCGCGCTCGCTACAGACAATGATAAGCTGGTGGCTAGATTACCAACCCAATAACCGCACGGCTTTACCCAATACGTTTAGCGAAGACATTTACCAAGTATTGATGAAGCAACGAAATGCGAATTGGAGTGAGCAGCTTAAGTCACTTCCTGATGGTAACTATGTTGTCGCTGTTGGTGCATTACATCTGTTTGGTGAAAATAGTCTGGTAGAATATTTGCGAAATTAAGCTATAAGTTATAAATAGAAGGCTCAAAATGACCCCAGCCGTGAAATTACTCGAAAAACAAAAAATTTCCTTCACTTTACATCCTTATGACCACGACCCAAATGAAAATAACTTTGGTGATGAAGCGGTACGAAAACTTGGGTTAGATGCCAAACAGGTGTTTAAAACCTTATTGGTTGCGCTCAATGGTGATCAAAAAACGTTAGCCGTCGCTGTTACACCTGTTTCAGGGCAATTAGATTTAAAACAGGTCGCCAAAGTGTTTAAAGTCAAAAAAGTTGAAATGGCAGATCCACAAATAGCCCAAAAGACTACTGGGTATTTACTTGGTGGCATTAGTCCATTAGGCCAAAAAAAGCGCCTGCCAACGGTAATTGACGACCAAGCTCAGCAATATGCCACACTGTTTATTTCAGGTGGAAAGCGTGGATTAGATATTGAACTTGCTCCTAACGATCTCGCAAAAGTACTGAATGCAACCTTCGCTGAAATACGTAAATAGCACTAAGCCATAATGGTTCTGGTGGCTGTTAAATCACCTTTAGCTAAAAAAGCCCCACCGCGAGCAGTGAGGCTTTCAAGGTAATAATGATTTAATTATTTATTATTATAAATAATTTCACCTTTGGGTTCATAGTCTGCCGCTTTCAGAGGGGAATGTTTTTCAATATACCCCTTGAGCACTTCCGCATCGACAAAGCCGGTATTAACGTAGTTAGGATGGTTGTCAATTTTCGGGTAACCGTCACCACCAATCGCATTAAAATTCAACGTGGCCATACGATAGGTTTTCGCTGGGTCAACAGGCTTACCATCAATTTTGACATCACTGATCGTGCCATCTTTATTCAGCGTTAAGTTCACATTGTAGAACTGGCCATATGCACCTGCATCCGGTTTCATATTCGCAACTGCGGTCAGGTATGGGATAACTTCATCACCTTTGAAATCCACATAAACTAACTCATTGGCAAATGGCTGAACTTTAAGAACATCTTTATAAGTGATATCGCCACTTTCGATAGAGTCACGAACACCGCCACCACTCATGATCGCGAAGTCAGCTCCTGCACGTTCTTTCTGTGCAGCTAACAGAAGGTGCCCCATATTGGTTTGTACAAAACGCACTTTGCTGCGATCGCCTTCGAGTTTGCCTTCAACAGATCCCACTTTAACACTCAGTTGCTTGTCACCTTTTTCTTGATAAGGTGTCAATAATTTCATCATGTCAGGGTTGTGAGCAATTTCTTGCGTATAGTAAACTCGCTCGCTCGTTCCATCTTCTTTTGTCACTTTTTTCTTCAAGTTAATAGGAATTAACTGGTAGTGCTTGAGCGTAAACTTGCCGTTTTTAAACTCAAAATCCGCACGGCCAACATATTTACCCCATTCATGAGCTTGAACAATCCAAGTCCCATTTTGGTTATCTGGCGCACACGGTGTACCTGGTACATAGTCTTCTTGCTTGTAGTTTTTCTTTTCTTGAGACATACAAACAGGGTCTTGTGAGTGACCACCCACTATCATATCTAAATAGCCAGCCGGTAAGCTGCGCGCCATTTCGACATCGCCTGGGGCATTGGAGCCATGATTGCCATCGTCATAGTGGCCCATATGCGTTGCTGCGATGATAATGTCTGGTTTTTCTGTTGCGCGGAGCTCTTCAACCACTTTTTTAGCTTCATCCGCAGGCACACGGAATTCAACATCAGGGAAGTTAGCAGGGTTACCGATACGTACGGTATCGTCAGTTGTCAGCCCCATCACTGCAATTTTTACACCTTGTTTATCAAAAACTTGATAAGGCTTGAAAAGACGTTTGCCTGTGCTGCTTTGATAAATATTGGCGGATAAAAACGGAAAGGTTGCCCACTTTTCTTGCTGACGCAGCGTTTCAAGCGGGTTATCAAACTCATGGTTCCCTAATGCCATCGCATCGTAACCCACTAAGTTCATTCCTTTAAAATCGGGTTCTGCATCTTGTAAATCAGACTCTGGTACACCGGTATTAATATCACCACCAGAGAGCAGTAAAACACTACCACCTTGCTTAGCGACTTCGTCACGAATTTCATCAACCACCGTTTTTTGCGCGGCTAAACCATATTCGCCATGGTCGTTGTGCCAGAAATGGCCGTGATGGTCATTGGTATGTAGAATGGTAATATTGTATGTTTTGTCTTTTTCCCACGCATTTGCCATAGTTGCGGGTATTAACGCTAACGATACCGTTAATGCGCATGCGGATGCCTTAAATGCAAACTTCATACATTTCTCCCTGCTGATATAGGAATTTTTATTCAGTCATATTAGATTATAGTTTGTCACTACCTGCTGTCTTATAGCATAAAAATATGATCAGGATTTGATACCTATTGCAGAATAAGAAATTCGTTTCATAAAAATGAGATCATCATCAAATAATTAACCGACACTAATTATTCACGTGATTTATTTATCCATTTAAATAAATTGTATTTCAGTTATATTGATAACAATTATGTAACACAGAAAGTTGATAATAATATGAGTGAGCAAACCACAAACCCTAACAACCCAAGCCCGTCAAAGCCAATAAACAAAACGGGGAAAACGGTCTTTAGTATCCTAACTGCCATCAGTGTCTCTCATTTACTTAATGACATGATCCAGTCACTGATCTTAGCCATTTATCCTTTATTACAATCTGATTTTTCATTAAGTTTTGCCCAAATTGGGATGATCACCCTCACTTATCAGATTACTGCATCATTACTGCAACCTATTATCGGCTATTATACCGATAAACACCCGCAGCCATATTCTCTGCCAATAGGTATGAGCTTCACGTTAACGGGATTAATATTGCTAGCAATGGCTGAAACCTTCCCGACTATATTACTGGCCGCGGCACTCGTTGGAACCGGCTCTTCCGTATTCCACCCTGAGTCCTCACGTGTTGCACGTATGGCATCAGGGGGGCGTCATGGCCTCGCACAATCCTTTTTCCAAGTGGGTGGCAACTTAGGGGCCTCCCTTGGGCCATTACTTGCAGCGCTGATTATTGAACCTTATGGCAAAGGCAATATTGGCTGGTTCTCACTGGCTGCCCTACTTGCAATTGTTATTTTGCTGCAAGTCAGCAGTTGGTATAAACACCAACATCGTGCCGCAAGTAAAAAACCGATCGGCGCGGGAAATGTAAAAGTTTTACCACGTAAAGTCATTGTTGGCTCTTTAGCTGTACTATTAGTCCTGATTTTCTCCAAATACTTCTATTTGGCCAGTATCAGCAGCTATTACACCTTTTATCTGATCGATAAATTCGGTGTTTCAGTGCAAAATGCGCAAATTCATTTGTTTGTTTTCTTATTTGCCGTTGCCGCTGGCACAATGATTGGCGGGCCAATAGGTGACAAAATAGGGCGTAAATACGTTATTTGGTTCTCAATCCTTGGTGTTGCGCCATTTACTTTAATTTTACCCTACGCATCCCTCTATTGGACTGGGGTACTTACCGTCATTATTGGTTTGATTTTAGCCTCCGCATTTTCAGCTATTTTAGTCTACGCACAAGAGCTGATCCCCGGTAAAACCGGCATGGTATCAGGGTTGTTCTTTGGGCTGGCCTTCGGTATGGGGGGCGTTGGTGCAGCAGTTTTAGGTCATATCGCAGACCAAACCAGTATTGAACAAGTTTATCATTATTGCGCTTTCTTACCATTACTTGGGATTTTTACAGTATTACTGCCAAATATTGGTAACAAATAGTTTTATTTTCTTATTTTACCCATACTTACCTAAAAATAAGTATGGGTCTTTCCTTCCTCAATCCAAACAAATTCCAGATAAAAATCTCACAAACATAGCGCTTGTAACGATTTAGCACCTTTAAGCTGTCTTTTTTTTAAAAACATTTCATTTTTTTAAGGAAATTTATCTCAAAAAAAGTTAGAATATAAAAACATGCAAATTGCATTTTAAAATGAAGGCCTCATTTTAAAAGTCAACGGCATGTACCCACCTTTCTATTTTTATATTCACCAGAGGAGACTAAATGGAGCATTCAACGCCCTTAATCACAACCATTGTTGGTGGTCTCGCCCTTGCATATTTGTTAGGTATGATCGCGCAGCGATTAAAAATTTCCCCTTTAGTTGGCTATCTTGCGGCCGGTGTTCTTGCAGGCCCATTTACCCCCGGTTTTGTTGCTGATGCAGCACTGGCACCTGAACTTGCTGAAATCGGTGTTATCTTACTGATGTTTGGGGTAGGCCTACATTTTTCATTAAAAGATTTACTTGCTGTTAAAGCTATCGCCATTCCCGGAGCCATTGCACAAATCGCAGTAGCCACCTTATTGGGTCTTGGCCTCTCTATGCTATTTGGTTGGGGAATATTTACAGGCGTTGTATTTGGCCTGTGTTTATCCACTGCCAGTACCGTCGTATTACTACGGGCCTTAGAAGAACGTCAATTGATTGAAAGCCAGCGTGGGCAAATTGCTATAGGCTGGCTGATCGTTGAAGACTTAGCCATGGTCTTAACACTTGTTCTACTGCCTGCCGCAGCCGCTATTATGAACACGGATGACGCAAGTTTCAGTGAGCTTGCATTAGGCCTTGCATGGACAATTGGTAAAGTAGTTCTATTCATATTCATTATGATTGTCGTGGGTCGTAAAGTGATCCCATGGATTTTATCACGTACCGCATCAACAGGTTCTCGTGAACTATTTACCCTTGCTGTTCTCGCACTTGCATTAGGTATTGCCTATGCCGCTGTGGCGATTTTCGATGCTTCATTTGCCCTCGGTGCGTTCTTCGCAGGGATGGTATTAAATGAGTCTGAGCTCAGCCATCGCGCTGCACAAGACACTCTGCCATTACGTGACGCCTTTGCTGTTCTGTTCTTTGTCTCGGTTGGGATGCTATTCGACCCAGTCGTGTTAATTGAACAACCTTTAGGGATTCTAGGGGTTCTGGCCATTATCATTATTGGTAAATCTGCAGCGGCCTTGGTTCTTGTCAGGATGTTTGGGCACTCACGGCGAACAGCGCTAACCATTTCCGTCAGTTTGGCGCAAATCGGTGAGTTTGCCTTTATCTTAGCAGGCATGGGCTTGACCCTTGGCGTGATGGATAAAGACGCACAAAACTTGGTATTAGCAGGCGCAATTGTCTCTATTATGCTGAATCCTGTGTTATTTAGCTTATTAGATAAGTACCTTGAGAAAACCGAGACTATCGAAGAGCAACTGCTGGAAGAGACTCTGGAAGAAGAAACTCAAGTTCCTGTCGATATCTGCGGCCACGCAATCATCGTCGGTTACGGCCGAGTCGGTGGCATGCTTGCAGACAAACTGCGTAGAAGGGAGATTCCGGTTGTTGTTGTTGAAGATACCCGCGCTCGGTTTGAAGAACTTGCTGAAAATGGCTTTAGCGCAATTTTAGGCAATGGCGCAAATAAAGATATCATTAGTCTTGCACGTATTGAATGCGCCAAAACATTGCTTTTAACCATTCCGAATGGTTATGAAGCAGGGGAGATTGTCGCAACAGCAAAAGAAATGAACCCAGATATCACTGTGATTGTTCGTGCCCATTATGATGATGAAGTCAGCTTTATCAAAGAACGAGGGGCTGAGCATATTATTATTGGTGAACATGAAATTGCTAAATCTATGGCGACACTCATGTGCAATGATGTGGAAGAGTTCGGTTGTTCTATTGATGATTTTATTGATAACGACAATAGAAAAGTCGAAGGCAAAAACTTAGATGAATATCTAAAACCTAGCCACTAAACGCCGCCCTATCTTTAAAGCCGTAGCCTTTGGGTTACGGCTTTTTTGTGCACAAAAAAATCCATGACGATAAAACGTCATGGATCATCAAGATAGCGATAAATAAACGTTATTCTGCCATTTGTTCTTTGAACTCATCCCCTGTCCAAACCGGCAACCCTTGATCTTTAAAAAACTGAATTTCCGCTGCAACACCGCCGCTCTTCTCCCACCCCGGTAATGTCAGCACAATTAACCCATCACAACGCTTTAGAAACTCCATATCAATAGAAGACCAAGCGACTTTTTGTCCTTGTGAGGCAAGGTATTGGTTAATAGGATGGGTCATCGTGATTTGGCTATAAGTTGCTATACCTTTAAGCGCAAGCTCTGCCGCGAATTTAGTGCACTCTTGGAAGCGCATTTCCACAACATTGCTATCGGGGTCTGAATAAGGGCAAGCAATAAAATAGAGGCTCATAATAATTCCTAGTATTGGCGTTAATCAAATTTTAGGTAAAGTAACCCTATGAAAAATAATTAAATATATTTCATAGGGAGTGTTTATAATTGAATGATAAAAATTAAAGCTTATTCAACATCCGCAACAATAATCTTCGTTTTAGGGTGTTTTTTATTTTCAGGTAATTTAAACTCTTTGCTGGTTGTCACCAAATAGTCAATGTTTTCCCAACTTGTCACAAAATTAATCGCATGCTTATTGGCCTTTGTGCCATCCGCTAATACCATTAATTTATCGCTATTTTCCATCATCTTTTGCGCGATCGCAGCTTCATCGACGTGCTGGTCCATCACACCATGCAGCGCGTGTATCGCCCCTGCGCCAATCACTGCGTAATCAGCAAAAAATTCAGCAATATTTTTTAGTGCAATCGCACCTAAGCATGCATTTTGCGCTGCATTAAATTGCCCACCAATCAAAATTGTTTCGATGGTTGAGTTTTCTTGTAACGTATTTGCCAATAAAGGCGAATTCGTAATGACGGTTAAATTATCAATCAACTTAATTCTTTGGCTAAATTCAAAGGTGGTTGTGCCAAAATCAATAAACAATGTGTCTCCGGGTTTTATCAGCTCAGCCGCTTTTGCTGCAATCGCTTTTTTCTCATCAACCGCGGCTTGTGCTCTTTCCGTAAAATTACGCTCAAATTTTGACTGGATATTAACGGCTCCACCATGGACTTTTTTCAGTAACTTTTGAGTTTCAAGTTTACTAAGGTCACGACGGATAGTTTCTTGCGCGACATTAAAATGTTTTGCAAGCTCCTGTACGTAAACCTGCCCTTGAGTAGAAAGCAGCTCAATGATGGTTTGATGACGTACTTTTGAGGAACGTCCCTCACACATAGTTTAATCCTTCTTAACCATTTAACTTTCCAGCACTATACAACAGTGATACTAATTTCAGTAGCGTCCCGTTGTATTTTTGTTAAATCAATATTTTTCAGTAAAATACGTCGTGTTGGTAAACAGCGATGGCGTTTTTCATATAACAGGGTATTTCCTGCCATAACTCGAATAGTTCCGCTCACAGGTTGTTCAACTTTGATATTAAAATCAATTTGTCGCACTGATAAATTATCAATATCAATACATGCAGGAACACTAAAACAAATTTTCGAGTCAAACTGCACAGGAATATGTTGGGTTTCTTTCAATTGTTGTTGATGATGATTCGCTAATAAATCGTCTGCTATCCGCCCTCCTGTCACTAAACCTTCTTGATAGCATTGGTCACCCATATCGGCCGGATGCAACATATTGCCCGCAGCATAATAACTAGCATCTGAGCAACGCCCATATTGGTCTGTTACCGGTTTTCCTGTCGCCGCATCAAACCCCAAATGGCTTTTACGGATTAAGGTGTTTTCACCAACAAATTGTCCCGTAAAAATGACCGAATCACACATAATTTTGTGGCTTTTACCTTTGGTTTCAATAACCACATATTCCACGCGATCTAATCCACCAATTTCAGTAATTTTACTATTCAAATAAACGGGGGTTCCCATCGCTTTGGCAAATAAAGTCGCGGGTTTAAACGCTAAAATCCGTTCGCCACTTTCAATCATCGCTTGGGCTTTAACACCTGCATTTTTTAGTGTCCATAATGCAGAAAAACTCACTAATTCACTGCCTACTATCACTGGATTGCGGCAAGGCTTCTTACCATTTAGATAAACAAATTGCTGTAATGCCCCGGCTGTTAATACCCCTTGAGGGCGCAAGCCTGAAACTAAGCGCGGGTGTCTAGGTGTTTCTCTGACCCCAGTCGCTATCAGAACCCGCTTAGCTTGCATTTCAACAAGGCCTTCTGGTGTTGAAACTGTTAATTTTCCATTAGGCTGCAGTGCCGTTACCGTACTACGGGTGAAAATTGGTGTATTTCCCAGTTGATTAACAATTTTTTCTGCAAATTGATTGCCTTTCATCGGGCGCTTGAATGCGAGTATGCCAAAAGTTGGGTGTTGGCAATGACGCGGAACGCCTCCTGCCTGCGCTTCACGTTCAATAATGGCGATATTTTGAATACCGCGACGACGCAAAGCCTGTGCAGCAGCAACACCAGTAGGGCCCGAGCCAATGATAATCACATCATAATTTAAACTCATTTTACGGCCTCCACTGCCAGTGTGTGGTCGAAACGACCATTAATGATTTCAGCCACCTGGCTACTACAATAAAACCCATTACAGCGCCCCATCATCACTCGCGTTCTGCGGCGTAAAGCGCCCAAACATTCGGGAGGAATATCCGAATCAAATGCGGCCTCAATCTCCCGCTGAGTCACTAATTCACAATGGCAAACAATACCGCCATTGCTTTTGCATTGGTAATCCCGCTGATGATATTCAGAAATCATTGGCATGGTTGGCCAAATTAGTGCTTCTGGCGGTGATAATTCAAAAAGTGGTGTGAAGTTTTCTTGATACAATTTACCAAGATAGCTTGCCACCCCTAAAGCCGAAGTTAAGCCTGTTGAACGAATTCCCCCCGCACATATCCACTGTTTTTCAGGATAATCATTAATACGGTAATACTTTTCTTCTGTGGCAGGACGTAACCCCGCATAGGTTGCGGTCACACTGTAATTGTGCAATGAAGGTAACATACGTGAACCTTGGGCAATTAAGTCCTCAAGGACTTCTTGTTTTACTTCTGCCTTCCAACGGTCATCTTGTTCCTCCGCTGTTGGGCCAAGTAAGAGGTTGCCAAAGATGGTTTTTGATAGCAAAACACCTTTTGTGATAGCCGTTGGCACTGGCAAGATAATCGCATTGATATCTGCTGCTGCGGCTTTATCATAAACGAGGAACTGTCCTTTACGTGGTTTTATTTGGAACGGTGATGGGTGGCAAATTGATTCAACAATGTCCCCGTTGATCCCTGCGCAGTTAATGACTAAACGGGCAGAAAACTCACCTTTTGATGTGGTTAAACGCCATATTCCATCATTGAGTGCTCCACCGCTTACCTCACAATGAAAACGGTATTCAGCCCCATGTTTCACAGCTTGTGTTAAATACGAAAGTGGTGTACTCCATGGGTCGATAACCGCCTCACCTGGCACAGAAACGGCCGCAAGTGCGCCTTGTGCTAAATGTGGTTCTCTACGATAGAGTTCTTCTTTATCAATAATTGTCACATCTAATACATTATTAGTGTGCGCTTGCTCAACTATCGCAGGTAATTTACTGAGTTGCTCATCATTCCATGCAACCACTAATGCTCCTGTTTCAAGAAGAGGTAAATTCATTTTTTCTCTGATTTCAATGAATTCACGATACCCTTCTTGCATGCACTCAAGTTCTAGACTCCCTGGTGTGGCGTCAAAACCTGTATGTAATAGCGCACTATTTGCCTTACTTGCTCCCGAAAGAATGTCACCTCCACGTTCGAGTAACAACGTGTTGGCACCCATCAGTGTGAATTTGCGTGTCACTGCACAGCCAATGACACCACCGCCGATGACAATGACATCCCAAATCTTTTTATTATTAATTTCCATGGCTGAGATCCTTAACTTAAAACTTGCACACATAAAACCACATAATTCCCACAATCACAATAATTAAAACAACACAAAGCACAACAACAACCAAAAACTTACTCACATTGTTACTTTATTGTGAGTTTTGTCACATTAGTGAAACTTGCTGTGAGTTTTTTGTGGATTTTATTTCCGATTAAACGATAGTAAGCAAAAAAACAGACCTATTTACAACATTTATAACACTGGGAATACTGTGATGCTCAATCAACGTTATGCGGCTATCGATCAGGGAACAACGGGAACCCGGGTCGTTGTCTTTGAAGAAGGCGGCCATTACCACTCCCCTATGAGCATTCCTCATAAGCAAATCACATTGAATAGTGGTTGGGTTGAACACGACCCAGAGGAAATACTGGCAAACATCATTAAGTGCTTACACAGCTGTGAAGTTGTTGATGCTATTGGGCTTTGTCACCAAGGTGAAAGTATTGTGGCATGGGATGCGGACAGCAAGCGTCCTTTATACAATGCCATTGTCTGGCAAGACTTGCGGACAGAGAAAACCATCTCAATGCTCAAAGAGGCAGGGTTAGAGCCACTGGTGCAATCTAAGTCGGGATTACCTCTCGACCCGTATTTTTCCGCCAGCAAAATGGGGTGGATAATTGAAAATGTCGTCGGAGCAAAAACATTAGCGGATAAAAATAAACTACGTATCGGTACGATGGATGCTTTTTTTCTCGACCGTTTATGTGGCGTATTCGTCACCGACTATAACTCAGCATCTCGAACGTCATTACTCAACATTCATACATTAGAATGGGACCAAGAACTGTGTGACATTTTTGGTGTTCCCATCCACTGCTTACCACCAATTAAAGATAACATCGGTGATTTTGGTGCAGTAAATCTCGATGGGCATCTCACACCAGTCACAGCCATTATTGTTGACCAATTTGCTGGCACATTTGGCCATGGCTGTCGTGAAAAAGGTGATGCAAAAATTACCTTCGGTACAGGCGCTTTTTTGCAAGCATTGACTGGTACAGATATACCACAAACTCATGACAGCGGTTTACTACCCACACTCTGCTGGAAGTTCCCCAATCAACCCCCTGTATTTGGCTTAGATGGTGGCGTGTACAACGCAGCGTCTGCCATCAATTGGGCTCGCAAAATCGGTTTATTTGACTCATTCGATGAGCTTGGTGATTTCAGGGCTGAATCTGCGATTAAACGTGGTCTCGCCTTTGTCCCAGCGTTATCTGGTTTAGGCTGCCCATACTGGGATCGCAGTGCTGCGGGTCTCTGGGCGGGGCTTTCATTAGATACTGACAAAAAAGATATGATGCAGTCTGTTTTGGAAGGCATCGCAGCGCGCTCCGCTGAAGTTATTTTTGCAATGGAAAAAATTTCACCGTTAGGCCAATCAATCTCAGTCGATGGAGGGCTTTCTTCAAATCAATATTTTAAACAATTTTTAGCGAATTTATTACAGAAAGACATTGAAGCACCAGCAAATCGTGAAGTCACCGCACTAGGCGCAGCCTTGCTGGCTCGCAAAGGCATCGGTATCACTCACGAAATGGCGGTAAGACGCAACGCTACTGTGACACATCCTGATGGAACGAACATGCAAGGTGTGATGGAACAATATCGCGACATCATTGCCCGTTCTCGCCAATTAAGACACTAAAATAATAAAAGGAAACCCTACCATGGCTGAATTCGGAAATTACATTATTTACTTGATCATGTGCGGAGCCATCATTGGCGCAGTCGCATCCATTGTCAGACCCACCAGCGATCTTGGAAAAGAGTTTGTTAACGGGATCTTTTCTATTGGTCCCGTGTTTCTTGCTCAAGCGGGGATCATGGCTGCAGTTCCACTACTCTCACAGTTAATCTCTTACATTCTTGGGCCTGTCTTTTCCTCTGTTGGATCAGACGTTTCCATTGCGGCCTTATCGATTATTGCAGTTGACATGGGCGGTTACCAACTAGCCGATGCACTGACGACGAATCGAGACATGTGGATCACCGCAATGTTGATCGGTTATACCTCTGGGGCCACTATTGTTTACCTGATCCCAGTAGGGTTAACAATGCTAAATTGCAAAGATCATAAATACCTTGCGCTTGGTGCAATGGCTGGGTTGATCTCAATACCATTTGGCGTACTCGCTTCACTGCTATTAATTACGTTCAATAATATTCCTGTCAGGGATATTATCTCTACAAACTCACCGGCAGCACATCAATTAACCTTAGATTTCTTTACCATGTTGCAATACTTGATGCCGCTGTTTGTATTCTGTTTTTTATTAGCTGCTGGGCTAAAATATCGCCCAATGTTAATGGTAACGGGTTTCCTGATTTTCGGTAAAATCATGGATGCATTCGTCAAATTAGTCTTAGCATTTTCAATCGTTGAACACTTTACCGGGGTATTCACTAAAGTTTTCGGGGCATGGGGCTTCGACCCACTGTTTGCGGACCAAAATGAGTTATTCCGCGCTATCGAAATTGCGGGCTATATCGGTATTATGTTAGCGGGTACATTCCCAATTTGTTATTTGTTCCAACGCTACTGTAAACCTTTAGTGCGTGCATTAAGTAACCGTTTAAAACTGAGTGATACCGGGTCTTTGGGTTTTATTATGGTTATGGCAAACATTATTGCAACTTATCATTTATTCAAAGAAATGCGAGCTAGAGACAAAGTACTCTGCGTTGCATTTGGTGTTTGTGCGCAAGCCACCATCGGTGACCACCTTGCGTTCACGGCCAATTTCCAACCCACGCTTGTTTTACCTATTCTGCTTGGTAAGTTGGTTGGTGGCTTCTTAGCGGTATTTATTGCGATTAAAATATCAGTGCCACAAGCAATGCGCTATGAAGCTGAAGATATAAAATCGGCTGAAATAGCCAAAGAAGAAAGTGAACTCGCTGTTGCGAAGCAACATTAATCATATTTATATATTTAAATATACAACTCGCTGCATACTAAATATAAATACTCATAAAGTAGTATGCAGCTTTTATTTATTTGCCTGAAATTAATTCAAACTCTCATCAATTATTAACATTGCACTCACTATATGGTTATTTATATTAGTCATCATTAACCATTACATTATTTATAGATGTATAATTTGAATGTAAATAATTACTTCAATTAATAAAATTTAGTGACAACAATTCATCAAAATAATTGTTCAAAAATAAAGGCACCTCAATAACAATTATATTGAAGTGCCTTAAAATCGATATCATTAATTAAAATGAGAATTATTTCGCTTTAACGTTCCCAATAAGATTCTTCTAAGCTATCTTCTTTTTCAGGTAAGCCACGAGTCAAGCGAGGCGAATGCTGAGTTAATACTTGATAACTTACACGATTAGCATATTTACACACTTGGGCTAAAGATGAATAAGTTAAGTATTGGCGCTCATGTTTACTGGAATTAGGCACATTAGAGCGATGGTAAGAATTGGCAGTAATATCGTGAAGTAATGCAGATAAAGCCCCGTCTCCCGCCCCATTCGTGTTCATGATTTTCTCAGGCCCGCCCATGTAAGGCTCAATATGCGAGAAAATTCGTAATGGAACTTGGCAATCTTGCTGACGCATTGCTCGGCTAAACTCGTATAAGTTAAATTCTGCAATCGCCCCCGGCAATAGTGGGTGCTGCGTCGTACGTTTATAAGCGTCTTCCGTATAGCCAGCCATATACAAGCCTGACGGGCCCGCTGTGCATAAAACTAAATCGACCCAGTCTAATGCCATATTAGAGGCAAGTAATGGGTCACTCAGCCCTGTCAGCTCCTGTGCTTCATCTTCATTCATTGCAACTACTGAAATATGTTCCGCTAAGAAATCACGCCAGAACTGAGGGTCTTGAGCGATGACAAATTTAGTTCCAAGCGTCAACACAACGGGAACATTATGCTTTTTCGCATACGCAATAGCCTGCATAGTCGCATCCGGCATAGTTTCTCCGGGTTTGCAGCGGACTAAATAAGCCGTTAAAACCAGCGCGGAAGCCCCCGCAATGATATCTTCGGGAATGCTATTTGGGTGCAAGCGGTTCATATGGCCTGGACTGATAGCAAAAGTTCGCTCGCCATTTTCAGTAACTAAGGTAAAACAACGCCCAATAGGGCCATCCACACCTTGTAGAAAATTTAAATCCATACGGCTTGAGGTGTGGCATAAATAGCGATAGGCATAGCTACCAATTTGGATGTTATTACACATTGTGCCCAATAACACAGATCTGTCATCGGCTAATACTGAATAATTGTGCAGTGTATTGCCAATTGTCCCACCCGCAAACTCATGAGTAATCAATGCATTATCTGTAAGTTCTTTATATAAAGCTTCAGCGGCATCATCTTCAATAACCAATGAATGTCCCTTACTCAACTGGTAGCGCTGAATGAAATCGTCATCCACTTTCGCTTCAATATCGACTAGTGTTTGATCGATACCAACGATATAGGACTTACAATTCTCATCATCCGCCAATGTTTCTTTTAAAGGCTGTAATAAAGGATCTCTGAGGCTAACAGGAAAATAGTGTTTTGACTTGCGTTGACCGGGGAATTTCATAATTAGAAGATTAACAATGGAACATCGCCCTATTCTAGCACGATAAAGTAAAGCCAGCACCTGCAAAGAAGGCACTGGCTCCATTGTTTGTCATTTGGAAGTTATTTTACTGATTTTGATATTTATAATCGCGGTAAAGTTCCCGACTTAACACAAATGCACAACTCAAAATTAAACCAAGTATTGCGCTTAATGCAACAATTAACGATGATTTTGGTGAATCTTTATACAACGGTAAGTCTGGCGTTAAAATAAATTTAACTGGCGTAAAATTTAATTCTTTACTGGTTAACTCTTGTAAATCATCAATATAAATTTTACGGTTTTGTAGGTTTTCGCTCATCAATGCCAAATCACGATTTTGGGTTTCGATCAGTAATTTTTTCTCTAAAGCTTCAGTTCCTAACGCAATAGGGTAATCAGGGTCATCATTGATAGCAACAGAATCGCTGGCTATCGGCTTTTCAATTCCAGCCGCTTTTGCAATATCAACAGCTCGTTTAAGCCTTTCAACCTTAACATCGTATTCCGTTTGAATTTTGCTGACTTCGCGTTTTAGTGACTCACTGGCATAAATAAGTTTCTCTGAAATCATATTGTCGATTTCAACTTTTAACTGTTGCCTCACTTTCGATGCACTATAGCGAATATAACCTTCAAGTAAGTCCTGGGCTTCCGTTGGCAAAGGGGCAGTAAAGCTCAAAACAATATCACTTGAAGTACTGTTTTTCTCTTTTGAGAGATCTTGAATTTTAATATCATTAGAAATGATTGAGTTTACTAACCTTTGCTGAGCGATAACATCATCTTTTGGGTCAATTTTCTCTGCAAGATTATGATAATACTCAGTACTTCTTATATAACTCTCTTGATTAACTTTCGAACGATATTGGTCAATAAATGCAGTAAAAACACGTTGAGCACTGAGATCAATAGGAATATCTAAGACATCCAATTGCGCTTTAAATGCATTGACTTCTTTAAGCTCTTCAGATGCAGGAGGAATAACAATAGCAGTACTGCTCCATTTTTGAGGTAATAACTTAACAACACCAACACTTACCCCAATACAAACAATCGTAAATATAAGAATCAAAAATTTATGTTTTAACAAAATGGAAAACAAGGCCATCAAATCAATTTCATCGTTTTGCTGTATATGAAATTGATGAGCAGAAGACGACTTCTACTCTATATTACCTTGTGGTGGCTGCTGCTTATTGCTCATATTAATTCCAAAAGACATAACATTCATTCAATCATTTATAATTTCAGATAAGTGATTATAGTCTATAATCAGCTTATTGATATATCGATAAGCAAACTTTTCTGCATTAATTTACTGAATTACTTATTTCAGTACATCTTGAATTATTGAATTAATCATATGAATACTATTTGGATTATCATTTAACGCCGGTATGTAATTATATTTATTACCGCCACTACTCATAAAAAACTCTTTATTTTGCTCGCTAATTTCTTCTAATGTTTCTAAGCAATCAACTGAAAACCCTGGGCAAATGACCTGAACTGACTTTACTCCTTGTGCGGGTAATTCATGCATCGTTTTATCCATATAAGGCATCAACCAAGGCTCACGTCCAAAACGTGACTGGTAGGTAAGCATGACTTTGTCACTTGGATAATTCAGCGCCTCACGGAGTGCCTCCGCCGTTTTTTCGCATTCTTGCTGGTAAATATCTCCGGTATCACAATAACGCTGCGGAATACCATGGAAAGACAATATAAGCCTATCTGGCTCACCATGCAGAGCAAAGCTTTCTTCTATCGAGCTGACTAGCGCTTGAATATAAGCGGGATGTGTCGCATAGCTCCGAATAAATTGCACACTTGGAATGGTACGTCTGCTTGCAAATGCTCTCGTTAATGCATCATACACCGCTGCAGTTGTCGTACAGGAGTACTGTGGATACAGTGGAAGTACCACTAAATCGGTCACGCCTTGGTCTAGCAAGCTATCCACCGCACTTTTAATTGAAGGTGAACCATAACTCATACCTATCTCTACGGCAGTATTCGGCAATAATTCAGCGAGTTTTTGCTTTTGACGTAAAGAATAAACCAGTAATGGCGAGCCACCTTCTAACCAAATAGATTGGTATAATTTCGCTACCTTAGAAGAACGAAGCGGTAAAATCGCCCCATGCAAAATGGGTTTCCAAATCAAGCGGGGTACATCAATAACGCGTTTATCACTAAGAAATTCGGCTAAATAGCGTTTCACTGCTGAGGTCGTTGGGGCATCAGGGGTTCCTAGGTTAGCTAACAAAATGCCGTATTTTTTTTCTGACATGAAACAACTCCTAATTGATAATTATTCCCAACTTTAGCACAGTTAATTAACGATTTTTGTCACCAAGTGGTATAAAAAACAAAGGCAGCGATCATCGCTGCCTCCATATAATACCTTATACTTAAAATAATTCGAATTGCAGTGACTATTACTGCAATACACATCATGATAAGTACAAATATTAACCTAAAATTTTCGCCAGTTCTTCACTAACTTCTGCTACTTTACGCGTACCGTCTAATTTGAAGTACTTGGTATTCCCTTGTTTAGCTTCATTTTGGTAATACGCAATTAAAGGTGCAGTTAATGCATGGTATTCAACCAGACGCTTACGTACGGTGTCTTCTTGGTCATCTTTACGGATGGTTAGTTCTTCACCTGTTACATCGTCTTTGCCTTCAACCTTTGGTGGGTTAAAGTTGATATGATAAACACGGCCTGATGGTGCATGCACACGACGACCAATGATGCGCTCAACAATGATTTCATCAGGTACATCAAATTCCAGCACGTTATCAACAGTGATGCCAGCTTCTTTCATGGCGTCCGCTTGAGGGATAGTACGGGGGAACCCATCCAACAAGAAGCCATTGCGGCAGTCATCTTGTTTGATGCGCTCTTTAACTAATGCGATAACTAATTCATCAGTAACTAATTTACCGTTATCCATCAGCTCTTTAGCTTGTAAACCAAGTTCGCTCCCTGATTTAACAGCGGCACGTAACATGTCACCGGTTGAAATTTGAGGGATCCCAAACTTTTCCATAATAAATTGAGCTTGAGTGCCCTTACCAGCGCCTGGAGCGCCAAGCAGAATGATACGCATTGCGTAAACCCCTTGCTATTTAGATTTTTATAATTTGAAAAGAAAACAAGCTACCATACCATTAGCATGCCGCTTTACTCAAGAACACACGTAAACGATTTCGCATTTATCTTTTTTCGCAAAAGAAAAAAACCACGCTAAAGCACAAGCAAAAGCGTGGTTTATGCTCAATAACGAAAATACTAGATTAAATTACTTTAGAAGTAATTCATTGATTTTTCGTATAAATAGGTTTGGATCTTCCAATGTACCACGTTCTGCTAATAATGCTTGATCCAACAGGACATCAACCCAATCAGCAAACACGGACTCATCAGTGACTTCAGCTGCTTTTTTAACCAAAGGATGCGTTGGGTTCAATTCGAAGTTATATTTCACTTCTGGCGCGGCTTGTCCTGCTGCTGCAAACAGTTTCGCCATCTGTGTACTCATTTCATCTACATCTGTCGTGACAATTGCAGGTGTATCCGTTAAGCGATGCGTGAGTTTAACCTCTTTAACACGCTCACCTAGGAATGACTTAACGCGCTCAATAAAAGGCTCTAATTGCTTATCAGCTTCCTCTTGTTCCGCTTTGTTTTCATCCGCTAGCTTATCTAATGACTCATCGGCTTTACTTACGGATTGGAACTGTTTACCGTCGAATTCCGATAAGTAATTCATCATCCATTCATCAATACGGTCAGATAACAGCAAGACTTCTATGCCTTTTTTACGGAATAACTCAAGATGCGGGCTGCCTTTTGCCGCTGCATAGCTGTCTGCCGTGATGTAGTAAATTTTATCTTGGCCTTCAACCATGCGGCTTACATAATCGTCTAAAGAGACGTTCTGTACACTGCTATCAGTATGAGTCGTTGCAAAACGCAGGAGTTTAGCAATAGTTTCACCATTTGCCATATCTTCCGCAGGGCCTTCTTTCATCACTAAACCAAATTGTTGCCAGAAGGTTTGGTATTTTTCTGCATCTGATTTAGCCAGTTTTTCCAGCATTTGCAGGACGCGCTTGGTTAATGCACTGCGCAAACTACGGGTTAATGCGCTGTCTTGCAGTATTTCCCGCGAAACGTTCAATGGTAAATCATTGGAGTCCAACACCCCACGAATAAAACGTAGGTAATTCGGCATGAACTGTTCTGCGTCATCCATAATAAATACGCGTTGAACATAGAGTTTCAAGCCGTGTTGTTGGTCACGATTCCATAAATCAAATGGCGCTTTAGAAGGTACATACAGCAGGCTGGTATACTCTTGCTTACCTTCTACACGGTTATGTGACCATGTTAGTGGGTCTGCGTAGTCATGGGAAATATGTTTATAGAACTCGGTATATTCTTCGTCTGAAATTTCAGACTTACTACGCGTCCATAATGCTTTCGCTTGGTTAATTTTTTCCCAAGTGACCGTACCGTCTTCTTCATTTTTTTCTTCGATTTCAACTGGTAAAGCAATATGGTCAGAATATTTGCTAATCACTGAACGCAAGCGCCAGTTATCCAAATATTCTTTTTCGTCATCGCGCAAATGCAAGGTAATTTCGGTGCCGCGTTCGGCTTTTTCAATATCAGCGATGGTGTATTCACCTTCACCAGCAGATTCCCAGAACACACCTTCATTTGCAGGAGCACCTGCCGCACGGCTACGTACCGTTACTTTGTCAGCCACGATAAATGCAGAATAGAAGCCCACACCAAATTGACCAATCATTTGGCTATCTTTGACTTGGTCACTACCTAATGATTCTAAGAATGCTTTTGTGCCGGACTTCGCGATAGTTCCGAGGTTTTCAATCACCTCTTCACGGCTCATACCGATACCGTTATCGCTGATGGTCAATGTACCTTGGTCTTTTTCAGCACTAATGCGCACGCGCAGCTCACCATCGTTTTCATACAGTTCGGGTTTAGATAATGCACGAAAACGCAGTTTATCCGCCGCATCTGATGCGTTGGAGATCAATTCGCGTAAGAAAATCTCTTTATTTGAATAAAGAGAGTGGATCATTAATTGGAGGAGTTGTTTAACTTCTGATTGGAAACCACGCGTTTCCTGTCCTTTCATACTCATTAATCGCCTCTATTTCATCAATCTAATTGGATAGGTTTGACTTATCGATGCAGATTAGTTGGGGGCGAAAAACAGAAATTCAAGCGAAAAGAACAAAAAATTTAAACCATCAGAACCAAAAGCTAATGATTAGAAAGAAAATAATCACATCCGTCATCATTCTAAAGGAAGTTGATGAAAGGGATCGTTTTAATCACCCCCAAACATATCCTCTAAATAATTTGTGCTGTAGCTAGGCGTCAAATGCGTTAATCCCTAGGAGCATACCAGTATATGACCTGAGTCACCGAGTGCAGCCCCCTACGGCTTAAATTAGTAACTGAATTCTGTAGGGTGATTTTAGAAAAACGAAATCAATACTATCCTCTAAATAGTTCAAGTTGTAGGTAGGCGGCAAATGAGGAGATCTCGGGGAGCATACATCAGTATGTGACCCGAGTCGCCGAGTGCAGCCAACACCCCTACAGCTTGAAATATGACGAGGATATTACAATCGAGAGCGGCCGGAGAGCGAATGCGATAACGTCGTACTATCGACAAGCTCCAGTTCTCCGCCAACAGGCACCCCGTGTGCAATTCGGCTCGCCGCCACTCCATATTGGCCACACATTTGCCCAATATAATTTGCCGTCGCTTCCCCTTCTACCGTTGGGTTAGTTGCTAAAATCACCTCATTGACCGTCTCTGACGCCAAACGCTCTTCGAGCCTATCAAGACCGATATCCATAGGGCCAATGCCATCAAGTGGTGATAAATGCCCCATAAGTACAAAATAGCGGCCGGAAAATTGCCCGGTTTGTTCGATTGCATAGATATCTGCGGGGCTTTCAACCACACAAATTAAGCCATTCTGTTGGCGGCGTGGGTTATCACAAATATTACAAACATCTTGTTCTGTAAATGTTCTGCAATCACGACAGTGGCCTATTTCAGACATGGCTCGAGTGAGTGATTGTGCTAAACGCATTCCACCACTACGGTCACGCTGTAAAAGATGAAAAGCCATTCGCTGCGCTGACTTGGGGCCAACCCCCGGAAGACAGCGCAGAGCTTCCATCAACGATTCAAGAAGCGGACTTGTTTGCATTAGAATGGCATCTTAAAGCCTGGTGGTAATTGCATACCACTGGAAACACTCGCCATTTTTTCTTTCTGAGTTTCTTCGATACGACGTGCAGCATCATTAAATGCCGCAGCAATCAAATCTTCTAACATTTCTTTGTCGTCTTCAAGCAAGCTAGGGTCGATTTCAACACGACGGCAGTTGTGTGAACCATTAATGGTCACTTTAACTAAGCCAGCTCCAGACTCACCTGTAGCTTCGAGTTGAGCGATTTCTTCCTGAACTTTTTGCATTTTATCTTGCATTTGCTGGGCCTGTTTCATCAGGTTACCCAATCCACCTTTACCAAACATAGTTATCTCTCACAACTGAGGCTACAGCTTAACAATGAGACTGTAGCGTTAAACGGGGCGAATACTCTCTTCATCTAATTGCGCATCAAACATTGAGCGCAGTTTTTGAATCGTTTTATCCGCAATAATAGACTGGCGCGCTTGTGCCAGTTTTTCTTCATAAATCGCCTGTCGCCATTCTAGCGGGGTTTTCACCTCGCTATTATCATCATGAACGATTTTCAGTTCAACAGTACGACCATATAGTTCGCTCAGAGCTTCTTCCAACGCTTTGTGTGCCGATGGTTTATCGAGATGCTTCTGAGCCGAGCGCAAATGTAAAACAATTTGCGACTCGCTTAACTCTTCTATATATGAATTCAAAGCTAATTGTTCAACCAGTTTGGGAATATTTAATTTTGCAATTTTCCCTGACCAACTGTCACGAACTCGCCCTTCCTCAATAATTTTAACGGCTAACTCAGGCGTTTTTTCATATTCTAACGCCTCTTTGATCCCGCTTGGCGTTGTCACTGCCTCTTTTGGCGCCATCGCCTCTTCATTTTGAGGCTTCCATTGGTATTGCTTTGGTTTTTGTGGTTTTGCCGCCTGAGACGCTTTATTAACCACATTTTGTTGATGTTTGCTGGTCACGGCGGCCAGCCTTTCCAGTGCTGATGCCGCCGGCTTAGCCCTTTCAGGCGTCACCGGTTTAGCCTTTTTTGGGCTAGGATCCTCACTTTGTGGAGATTGTAACGCCTGCCTAGCCTTCAATAACTGTAACGTTGGGCTATTGTCTGGCAGATTTTCTGCTCGCGCTTGTGTCGGAGGCACCCTTTGCGTCATATTTGATGCCGCAGACGGTGCAGATTGAACAGCGGCTTGTGGAATAACTTTTGGCGGTGCTTCAATTTCAGCAATCACATTTTTAGGATGAAAAGCTAATGCACGTAATAGTGCCATTTCAACCCCCATACGCCGCTCAGGGGCATAGGGAAGTTCTTTCCTTCCGACTAATAACGTTTGGTAAAACAGTTGAAGGTCTGCAGGGGAAATGACCCTTGCGACCTGCCGTAGCCGCCCTTCTGTCGATGACGGGTCTGTTTCTTGTTCAGCAGGAAGCAGTTGGATCATCGCGATACGGTGTAATTGCGACAAAATTTCCACCAGCAAGTTCTCCCAATCCGCTCCGCGACTGGCAGCTTGCTCCACCTGCTCCATTACCGCCATGCTATCGGCACGTACTAGAGCTTCAATAATGGCTAATGGCTGCTCGTCATCAAGGGTTCCTAGCATTTGGCTGACAATATCAGCCGTGACTTTCCCTTGCCCCATCGCAATGGCTTGGTCAGTTAAGCTTAATGCATCACGTAAACTGCCATCAGCTGCTCTTGCTATCAGCTGGCGAGCACGTTGGTCGTGCTCAATATTTTCTGCATTTAGGATGAGCTCAAGTTGCTCACTGATTTGCGTGACATCTAACGCTTTTAGATGGAATTGCAAACAGCGAGACAAAATGGTCACGGGGAGTTTTTGTGGGTCCGTCGTCGCCAATAAAAACTTCACATGTTCAGGCGGTTCTTCAAGGGTTTTTAACAACGCATTGAAACTATGACGAGACAGCATATGTACTTCGTCAATTAAATAAACTTTGAAGCGCCCACGTGCGGGTGCGTATTGGACGTTGTCTAATAATTCACGAGTGTCTTCGACTTTGGTACGGGAAGCCGCATCAATTTCAATTAAATCGACAAATCGCCCTTGTTCTATTTCAAGGCAATTAGCGCATTGTCCACAAGGCGAGGCGGTGATCCCTGTTTCACAATTAAGACCTTTAGCAAATAGGCGCGCAATCGTCGTTTTCCCTACACCACGTGTACCTGAGAAAAGATAGGCGTGATGAAGCCGCTGATGCGTTAGCCCATTAGCGAGTGCAGTCAAAACGTGCTGTTGGCCAACAACGTCTGAAAATTTTTGGGGGCGCCACTTACGGGCAAGTACCTGATAGCTCATGGATTCCACTGTCATTTAACATGGTACGTGAATATATATAATCATAGTACCATGCTACCACAGCCTCAACCTATACAGCGAGGCTGTGATAAAAATAGAGGGAAAATAAAGATTAGTGGCCTGGGAACTCAACAAGGCTATAAGAAGAAACACCTTCTTTTTGTAGACGTTCAACGCCGCCAAGATCAGGTAAACAGATGATAAATGCCGCATCAACAACATTAGCACCAAGCTGTTTGATCATTCTTACCGTTGCTTCCACGGTACCACCGGTCGCGAGTAAGTCATCAACAACTAAGACGTTATCTTCAGGGCTGATGCTATCTTTATGGATCTCAAGCGTATCGGTGCCATACTCAAGGTCGTAAGTCATACTCAATACTTCTCGTGGTAATTTCCCTTTTTTACGCACAGGGACAAAACCTACGCCTAAACGTAATGCAACTGGCGCGCCAAATAGGAAACCACGCGCTTCAGTTCCTACAATTTTAGTGACGCCTTTATTTTGATAATGCTCCACTAACATATCAATCGTTGCTTGGTATGCAGCAGGGTTATTTAATAAAGTCGTAATGTCACGAAAGATCACGCCTTCGATTGGATAATCTTGAATCGATGCGATACTTTCTTTAATCAATTGCAGTTGTTGCTCTTTAGCGGTCATAATAAAAGCCATGTAGTAAACACGAAAGTGTAGAATCTATGTAAAGTACCATAAAAATGCAATAAGAAGCCGTCAATTTGGCATCAGTTTTGTTGCTGAATATCAATATTCCGCTATTTTTGACACTTAATGAGAACAAAAAATGAAAATTCCCGCTCTTTTGGACGCGTTAAAAAAGCAAATTGATGAATTGAAAACACGAGTGGAACCCATAAAGGATCTTGAGTTTTCACATTCACGCTTCGATATGCAATTGTTTAGTCGCAAATCAACCCGTTTGGGTGATTGCCAAAACGAATTACAGACCTTATACCAGCAATTGTGCCATAGCGTAACGTTAAACCACAGCGAGCAGGTCAATTTTCTGACTGAGAAAATTGTCCATCAAATGCAGGCAATTTCACGAGAGATCTCTACACAAACTTTACGTGAAAAAGAGCCTAGTTTCACTAAAAAAAGGGAACAGGTTGATTTATATGAACGTTTATCACAACACCAAGACTATGAACGACGCTTGCAGGCCATGGTGAGTGAAAAAGAACTTCATTTAAGTGAGCTAACCGACCACCGTTTGCAGCACCAATGCCAAAAAGAACTCGCTGTACTCGCAGGCCGTTTGTACCGATGCCGCCAAGCACTTTTGCGCATTGAAAAAGCCATTGAACATCAAGAAAATCAATACTTTGATTAAATATTAGAAGGGAACGCTATGAATTCGCTCAAAGATGCCCCACAAGAAGTACAACTTGCCGTTGATTTGATTTATTTACTCGAAAATTCAGATATTGAAGCCGATATTGTATTAAAAGCCCTTGATATTGTTAAAAATGATTATATTTCCAAACAGATGCAGGCGGCACAAGCCACCCGCACAGATGAAATCTAATTAACTTGGTAGGTTGTCATCACTGTCTTTTGGTGTACGTTTCACTTCTTGCACTTCATCCCCTTTGCTATTATGCAAATGAACTTCTAACTGGTTGAATGCAATATCAATATCATTTTCTCGACATAATTTATCTATCGCACGGTTCACTTCATCGCTGGTCACACCACGGTCACCTATCTGCCGCACATAAAAACGCAATTCATGATCTAGCGTGCTCGCGCCAAAACTGGTGAAATAAACATTGGGAGCAGGTTCCGTCATTACCTTGCTGTTACTGGTTGCGGCAGATAGTAAAACGCGTTTTACTTTATCAAGATCAGAACCATACGCTACCCCGATCGCAATCGTAATACGTGTAACGGTGTCTGATAGCGACCAGTTGATCAACCGCTCAGTCACAAATGCTTTATTGGGTATGATCACTTCTTTACGATCAAAATCGACGATCGTTGTTGCACGAATGCGAATTTTACTGACTGTTCCTGAATAGGTCCCAATAGTGACCGTATCGCCAATGCGGATCGGCCGCTCAAACAATAAAATGATCCCTGAAACAAAGTTAGCAAAAATTTCTTGTAAACCAAACCCTAACCCGACCGTTAAGGCTGCCGCCAACCATTGCAGCTTGTTCCACGTGACACCAATCATCCCTAATGAGGCGATCGCCCCAATTCCCACAATAATATAAGTCAATATTGTCGTGATGGCATAAGTGGAACCTTGACGAAGTTTTAACCGCGATAAGACCAAAACCTCCAGTAACCCGGGGAGATTTCGCGTCATCACCCAAGCAACAATAATGATCACCAGAGCCAAAATTAAATTCGCTAACGTGACGAATTGTAAGATATTTCCCCCATCTGCCGATGTGGCGGTATAGCTCCACAAATTCACGCTATCTAAGAAAGAGAAAATAGTGATGAAATCAGACCAAATTGCGTAAAACGCCAATGCAAAGATAATAAACAACACCATCGTGGTGAGACGTAACGATTGTTGGCTAATCAGCTCAATGGTCATTGGGGGTTCTTTAATAGGTTCGTTCTCAACCTCTTCTTGCTTCAACATCGCACGCCGCTCAATAGCACGCTGATACGCCAATTTACGGGCAACCAATGTTAACCCCCTCAAACACGCGCTATAAGTGATATACCACAGCAATAACAGGTATAAACTGTCTATCCAACGGTTTGCTAAGCGTAAAGTGGTGTAGTAGTAGCCTGCCATCATTAAGCCCACTAAAATTAATGGCGAAAATGTCAGCAATGTCACGACAATACTACGCGTTAAGTGGCTACCCTTCTCTTGCCAAACTTGTTTGCAAAAAGGAACAGTAAAGATACATAACAGGATAAGAGAAACCAGCACGATCAACTGACCTATCACGTCCTCAGACACTTTCAGTGGGTTAGTAACCCCATAAGTGGAGAAGAAAATGAGTGGTACCAACGGAATCGATAACCGGAGCATTTGGCGCCGCGTCTGGGATATTTTCTCTTTTTCGATACCAAAATGTTTTCGCGCAATACCTTGCGGTTTTAACACGCGAAAAGTCAGCTCAAATAATGCCCAAAATATCGCCAACTGTTGGCAAAATTGCCAGAAGAATGGCCCTTGTACATTTCCTGTTTTCAAGAACCAATAGCCAAATGCCAGTAAAAACAGTGAAATAGGTAAGGTTTGCATTAATGTCAGCAGTAGCGCAAAAGGTGTGCTTAACACACTATCGTTACGCAAACTGGAAAGCCGTTGGTCAATATCTTGCAATCGATTATTAATTTTACGGTTAAACCAAATAAACAACAGCGCGACCAATACAAGTGGAATAACAACTAACAGTGAATTACTCATTCCCCGTTTAATACTGCGATTCGATAAACTAAAATCAAAGCTATTAATTTGTGTTGCTGCGGCTTCAGGGAAACCTTTAACCCATTCCAAATCAATTGGTTTATTACTATTCACCCAAAATATTTGCTGGGCTAATGTGTTTTCAAGAGAACTCACCACACTCAATAATTGGTTTTGATCCAATTGCAAGTTGATAGCTTGCGAAATTTGCCCACCAAGCTGCTGGTTAAGTTCGTCTAATAAACCCCGACGTACTTCCAATAGTTTTAATAACGAGGATTTATCTTCAGCTGATAATAATGTGCTATTTGCTGGCTCATCCCCTGTTTTTATCTCAAATTGCTGTTCCAACTTCGTAATATAATCATTAGGTTGGTAAAGCTCATCACGCTGTTGGTTAATATCAAACTGTTCAAGCCGCAAATCGGCAATCGTTGTAGGTAAATTTTTAGTTAAAATGTCAGGAGGCAAATCAATTTGTTGTTGAAATAAAATTCGTGAAAGCAATAAGCTACCGCGTAATACATTAATTTGTTCTTTTAGATTTCGTTCTGACTGCGTCGCTCTTTCAAGCCATGTTTTCACTCGAATACCATTTTGCACCAGTTTATTACTACTTTCTGTCACTGCGATTAAACGGTCACTAAGCGCATTATTAATCGCAATTTCTTTTTGAATAATGGGATTCTGTTGCGCTTCAATATCGGTTTCAGAAGTACTCAATGCTTCACGCACTGTTGATTGGGAGTCATTTAGGCGACGATGGCTAATCGCGTTTTGTACTTGCTGAATATGATGTTCCAATTGCTCAATATAGGCGGCGGTATAATCACGCTGTTTTTGCAGCACATCTTGTAATTGAGTGTTAGCCTGTAGAATACGTTTTTGATATTCATTTTGTTGCTGCAATAAATACTGTTCAACTTGCAGCATGGTAATTTGAGTTGGTCTTAAATTCACAGATTCATTCAATGAACTATTTAGCTCATTACGAATTTCCTGTAAGCGCCTCGCATTTTCCAACATCATCGCTTGTGCCCTTTCAGGCTGCGTTTGTAAGCCAATTAATTGGCTACTATAGGTTGCAAGGTCATTTTGTTCTGTTTGCAGATTTTCTAAATAAGAGGCTTGTAATGCTTCTAATTGTGAAAGAGAACTATCTTGTATTTTTTGTAGGAAATTTTCGGTGCGCTGCTCATTTTCATTTTTTATTTGCAACAAACCTTGTGCTGCTTGTTTCGATTCTTCACTCGCGTTACTCAGTTTTTTTTGCAGTTCAGCCGTTCGCTGTTCGAGTTTATCCAGCTCGTTATAAAAATCTGAGGTTTTTTCCAGATCAGCGAGAGCAAGTTTATCTTCTTCACTGAGTGAACTTTTTTTATTCAATGCGCTGAGCGCACTTTTTATTTCATTCTTATCAGGTAAGTTATTTGATGTTAATGCCGTAATTGAACTGGAAAAAGATATGATGAAAAAAAACAGTGTTATCGATACTAACTGCCGCCACTTCCATTGTTGTTTCATCATAATGGCATTCCTTTATACAAATAATTATATTGTTTAATTAAGCAAAGTGCCGATAGTCGCCTACCCACACTTACTTTCACCTAATTAAACATATTTTACGTAAAATATTAGAAAGTTAATACTTTATCTGCCGTTAATGTCCAGCTTGCAAGCTCAACTAACGTGCCTACTTCAACACCATCAGCAAGAGTTAACTCACTTACACCGCGGGCATCTGTACAAGTTTTACATAATTTCACGGGGACATTTTGTGCCGTTAAAATCTCTAACATTTGTTGAAGATTATAGCCTTCTTTCGGCTTTTGAGCAGCCAATCCTGCGCCCACAGCATCTGACATCAGAAAAATTTTTAAATCTAACTGCGGCTCTTGCTCTTTTAACGTTATCGCTAGTCGCAATGAGTTGAACAGTGTTTCACTGCCGTAAGGTGCCCCATTGGCAATAATCAAGATAGAGGTCATATGGACTCCACTTATTCAGTTTGAATTGGTTTTAACCGGATTGTCGTACTACACTTTAGTGTTTCTAATAGTGTATCAACCAATGTAATTGTATGTTGATTAATATTAAAATTTTCTGATTGGAGTAGCCAGTTTTCTAATAAACCAGACATTAATGAACGGATCATAATCGCGGCTGCTTCCACATCAAGGTCAGCAGGAAGTTGACCTGCATCAATACAGGCAGTCAAATTGTCAACTATTCGGCATTGACTCGCAACATAGTTAGCGCGTTTAAAATCAACTAACTCTGCCATTTCACCCACTAATTCACACTTCAAAAAGAAAATTTCCATCAAAGCGCGATTTTTAGGACTTTCAATAAAACCAGTCAAAATATAAACTAATAATTCTCTTAGTATTGAAAGTGGATCATTGGTATATTTAGAACGATAATATTCTTCAGCTTGTATTATTTGGTTATCACCAAATTCACAAGCTTGATAAAAGAGATCAACTTTGTTTTTGAAATGCCAATATATTGCACCTCGGGTAACCCCCGCTGCTTTTGCAATATCGGCTAATGATGTGGCAGAAACTCCTCGTTCAGAGAATGTTTTGATGGCAGCATCTAATATTTCCTGACGGGTTTCTTCAGCCTGTTGTTTAGTTTTTCGTGCCATTGTGACCCGTTTCTATCGAAAGCTGATTTACATACATTCGTGTATGTTTGTACTATAGCACAGTGATAAATCATATTGTTTACCATTTTTCTTATTTTTGTTTTGAACTCATATTGATTAATTGAGGTTAACTTATGCGAAAAAACAGAGGGGTGTTACCTCTGGCTCTGTTAGTTCTTTCAGGTGGCTTGGCTTTATCTGGTTGTAACGATGAACAACAAGGTGGCGGAGAACGCCCGGCGCCTGAAGTAGGAATTGTTACGCTTAAAGCCGAACCTCTGACTCTCAAAACCGAGTTACCAGGCCGTACATCCGCATTTCGTGTTGCCGAGGTTCGCCCTCAGGTTAGTGGCATCATTTTAAAGCGCAACTATAAAGAAGGTAGCGACGTAGAAGCAGGGACATCTTTATACCAAATTGACCCAGCACCATTCCAAGCAACCTATGACAGCGCAAAAGCGGAGCTAGCAAAAGCACAAGCAAATGCAAATCTGGCTGCCTTAACGGTGAAGCGTTATAAACCATTGTTAGGAACTAATTACATTAGTCGTCAGGAATACGACCAAGCGACCTCAACCTACGCGCAAGCACTTGCTGCCGTCAAAGCGGCTGAAGCAGCGGTTGAAACTGCACGTATTAACCTGAATTATACCAAAGTCACTGCACCGATTAGCGGCCGTACTGGCAAATCGAGTGTGACTGAGGGAGCTTTAGTATCATCAGGACAAGCCACTGAATTAATGCGTGTTCAGCAACTTGACCCTATCTATGTGGACGTAACACAGTCGAGTGACGATTTCTTACGTCTGAGAAATGAGATAGCGAAAGGTGCTATACAGCAAGAGTCAGGGCAAGCGCCTGTCCGTTTGATCAATAATAACGGTCAAGAATACGCACAAAAAGGGGTTTTGGAATTCTCTGATGTCACTGTTGATGAAACAACAGGGTCTATCACGATGAGAGCCATGTTCCCTAATCCGAACAAAGAGTTACTTCCAGGTATGTTTGTTCGTGCTGTATTAGAAGATGGTGTTGTTGAAAATGCGATTCTAGTTCCGCAACAAGGATTATCTCGTACGGCTCAAGGAACTTCTCAAGTCATGGTTGTTGGCGCTGAGAATAAAGTTGAAGTCAGACAAGTTAAAGCAGGACAAGCAGTTGGCAACAAATGGCTGGTAACTGAAGGTCTACAAGCAGGTGATCGTGTCATTGTCATCGGCTTACAAAAAATCAAACCAGGAATTGTTGTGAATCCTAAGGAAGCAAACTTAGAAACGCAATCCATAGACAATCAGGCAAAACCTGAAGAAAAGTCTAAATAAGGGAGCGGCTGATTAATGCCTAAGTTTTTTATAGAAAGACCAATTTTTGCGTGGGTAATTGCAATTATCACCATGCTTGCTGGTCTGTTGGCAATTATCCAGTTACCTGTTTCACAGTACCCGACCATCGCGCCACCGGCTGTTTCTATTTCAGCTAACTATCCGGGAGCGGATGCTGAGACGGTACAAAATACAGTAACGCAGGTTATCGAACAGAATATGAACGGTATCGATAACTTGGTATATATGTCATCGAGCAGTGATTCATCAGGTTCTGCTAGCATTACGCTGACATTTGAAGCAGGAACTGATGGTGATATCGCGCAAGTACAGGTGCAAAACAAATTGCAACTGGCGATGCCATTGTTGCCACAAGAAGTTCAGCAACAAGGTATTAGTGTCGATAAATCAACTAGTTCATTCTTAATGGTTGCGGGTTTCGTTTCTAGCGATGGCTCAATGGGGCAATACGATATTGCCGACTACGTAGGGTCAAACATTAAAGACCCACTTAGCCGAGTTAACGGTGTAGGTGAAACTCAACTGTTCGGTACCCAATATGCAATGCGTATTTGGTTAAAACCAGAGCAACTCGTTAAGTACAACATGACCACAACGGATGTCATTAATGCGATCAAGGTACAAAATAACCAAGTCGCAGCAGGGCAACTCGGTGGTTCACCGTCTATAGCAAACCAGCGTTTAAACGTTTCTATCATTGCGCAGACACGTTTGAATAGCCCTGAAGAATTTAGCAATATTTTATTACGTGTAAACCAAGATGGTTCACAAGTGCGTATTAAGGATGTTGCTGATGTCCAATTAGGTGCTGAAAACTATAGTACGATTGCCCGCTTTAATGGTAAGCCAGCAGCAGGTATCGGTATTAAACTGGCAACTGGTGCGAACGCGTTAGACACGTCTAATAACGTCCGTGCTGCACTTGAGGAAATGAAACCTTTCTTCCCTCAAGGGTTAGAGATTGTTTATCCATACGATACAACTCCATTCGTTAAAATTTCAATTAACGAAGTAGTTAAAACGTTAGTGGAAGCAATCATGCTGGTTGTTGTCGTTATGTATTTGTTCCTACAAAACATCCGTGCAACGCTGATACCAACAATTGCAGTACCTGTCGTATTGTTAGGTACCTTTGCTATCTTGTCGGCATTTGGTTATTCCATAAACACCTTGACCATGTTCGCGATGGTACTCGCCATCGGGCTTCTCGTCGATGACGCCATCGTCGTTGTTGAGAACGTTGAGCGTGTTATGCAAGAAGAAGGCTTGTCACCAAAAGAAGCGACCAAAAAATCAATGGGTCAAATCCAAGGTGCGTTAGTCGGTATTGCAATGGTTCTATCTGCGGTATTTATCCCAATGGCCTTCTTTGGAGGTTCTACCGGGGCAATTTATCGTCAGTTCTCTATTACCATTGTATCGTCCATGATCTTGTCAGTACTGGTTGCGATGATCTTAACACCAGCACTGTGTGCCACCATGTTGAAGCCAATTGAAAAAGGCAGCCATGGTAGCCAAAAAGGGTTCTTTGGATGGTTTAACCGTACATTTGAAAAACAAGCACACCACTACACCGACAGTGTAAGCCGTATGCTTAACGGCACTGGCCGTTATTTAGTGATTTACTTGCTGTTAGTGGTTGGTATGGCGTTCATGTTCGTTCGCTTACCGTCTTCCTTCTTACCCGCGGAAGACCAAGGGGTATTCTTGTCTATGATCCAGTTACCACCAGGATCAACACAGGAACAAACCCAAGCGGTATTGGATGAAGTAAATAACTACTACCATACCGAAGAAGCCAAAAACGTTGAATCGGTCTTTACCGTAGGGGGCTTTAGCTTCGCAGGTCAAGGACAAAATATGGGTCTCGCTTTCGTCGTTCTAAAAAATTGGAGCGAACGTAAAGGTGATGAAAACCACGTTGATGCGATTGTACAGCGCGCGAATATCGCACTGTCACAAAAACAAGAGGCATTGATTTACGCCTTTAACCTACCCGCAATTGTTGAGTTAGGTACCGCAGACGGGTTTGACTTTGAGTTAGTCGATAAAGGTAACTTGGGGCATGATAAATTAATGCAAGCCCGTAATCAGTTACTTGGATTAGCTGCTCAGCACCCAGAAATGCTTCAAGGTGTTCGTCCAAATGGTCAGGATGATACCTCGCAATACCGTATTTATATTGACCAACAAAAAGCACAGGCTCAAGGTGTTGCTATTAGTGATATCAACGCAACATTGAGTTCTATGTTTGGTGGAAGCTACGTGAATGACTTTATCGACCGTGGTCGTGTGAAGAAAGTTTACGTACAAGGTGACGCAGAAAGCCGTATGTTACCTTCTGACATCAGTAACCTATATGTTCGTAATAACCAAGGTAAAATGGTTCCGTTCTCTGCCTTTATGGACGAATCCAAAAACCCTTGGAAGTATGGTTCACCGCGTTTAGAGCGTTATAACGGTGTCCCTGCGATGAACATTCAAGGCCAAGCAGCTCCTGGGAAAAGTACGGGTGATGCGATGCTGTTAATGGAAAAACTCACCACTGAAAATCTGCCTGAAGGAATTGGTTACGAGTGGACAGGTATGTCATATCAAGAACGCTTAGCAGGTAACCAAGCCCCTGCTCTGTACGCAATCTCCTTGATAGTGGTCTTCCTGTGTTTGGCGGCTCTCTATGAAAGCTGGTCAGTTCCATTCTCAGTTATGTTAGTCGTTCCATTAGGTATTATTGGTGCGTTACTGTTTACCAGTGTTCGTGGTCTAGACAACGACGTTTACTTTAAAGTGGGTCTCTTAACAACCATTGGGCTCTCGGCGAAAAACGCAATCTTGATTGTTGAATTCGCCAAAGACTTGATGGAGAAAGAAGGTAAAGGGTTAGTCGAAGCAACGCTGAATGCAGTTAAAATGCGTTTACGACCAATTCTGATGACATCTTTAGCATTTATGTTAGGTGTTATCCCACTGGTGTTTAGTAACGGTGCAGGTTCTGCATCCCAGAACTCAGTAGGTACTGGTGTTCTTGGGGGAATGTTTGCCGCAACCTCATTGGCTATCTTCTTCGTGCCTGTCTTCTTCGTGGTGATCCGTCGCCGCTTTACCAAGAAGTCAGAGGATATTGAACACAGCCATCCACCAACAGCACAATAATTGCTGATAGGTAAATTGAAAAGAGCCACATAAGTGGCTCTTTTTTTGTGTATTAATTCTAACTTGCTGTAGACCGCCTCCCCTTTCAAGCTAATCAGTATCTGTGCCTTCGCCCTCTTGATAACCCAAATAGAGACGTCTGATAACCAAAATAGAAACGCCCCTTAGTGCGGCTAGAGTGAAAATATCGTATTTCATCTAGGTCAATGAGGGGCTGCGTATCATATTTTATTAAACCCAGCTAATTTTTGATTAGTAAAATAATCAACTCGGAGCATTATACTTTTAATCATAAAAGGAATTTTTACAGCAAGGAGCTACTAAAAATGAAGAAAACCATATTATTCACTCTATTAACTTGTACTTTGTATCACAATGCATCATTGGCCGAATCCCCTGATATCTCTAAGGCAAAAGTCATCAATATAGAAGCCCCTCTAAAGAACAACATTTCATTTAATACATTTGAAAGTCTCTCATCTAATGACGATGGCTTAATTTTCAATAATGACATTAACAGTAATACTAAGCTTAATAATAAAGCAGCAAGGCTTATTTTTGCAGAAGTCACAGGAACTGAAGCAAGCCACTTGCAAGGAATATTAGGTATTAAAGGACAACGCGCTAACCTTGTTATCGCGAATCCTAATGGTATTTCATGGAAAGACGGCACCGTTGATAATATTAATAGCCTATCCTTAATTGCCGGTAAGTTTGAAAAAAAATATGTGAAAAACAAAGATAAAGACAACCAACTAGAACTCCAAAAATTGGAGGACTATAACCAATTGAAGTTTTCAACTCAGCCAGCTAGCCAAATCAGTATTAGCCAGCAACAAGGAAACCCAATTCAACTATCAAAGCTAAATGTAGTTGCAGACCAAATAAAGCTGCAAAACTCCCTTAATATCCACTCTGCCATACAAAATTATATCAGCGCATCTGGCAATAGCACCCTTTCCCCTAGTGAAGGCGTTGTCAAATACAGTTCAAAATTCAAAACTGATATTCCATATATTCAAGGTAATCAGTTAGAGCTAAATGAACAGGCTAAATTGACAGGTCGTAATATTGTGCTTGAAAGCCACCAATATCAATGTAAAGACAATTTTCTTTGCCCTCAAAATAAAATAGATATTCAAGGGGTTATAAATACGATGAGTTTCTCTGTACGCGGGGATGCAGACATTACATTTTCAGATAAAGGCATAATAAAAATAGGGAAAAACCAGCAAGCTCTTATTGCTAAAACGGCGCACTAATTTCCATTTGGAATGCAAAAAATAACGGCCTCAAAAAGAGGCCGTTAAGTTAAGATGAATTGATACTAGGTTACATCCAGACAAACCAAGCAAACAATGAAATAACTAGGATACAGGCCACGTTCAATACCGCACCGACACGTACCATCTCAATCTGCCTAATATAACCTGAACCAAACACAATCGCATTTGGCGGTGTAGCGACAGGTAACATAAATGCACAAGATGCACCTATCCCGATAATCATGGTTAAGACAATGACAGGCATACCTAATGCTTCAGCAACTGTTGCAAAAATAGGTACTAATAAAGCTGCACTCGCCGTATTACTGGTAAACTCAGTTAGAATGATAATAAAGGTAGTAACAGCTAGAATAATAACAAACCAGTGGCTTTCACCAAATGTCATTTGCATCCAGTCTGCCATGATCTTACTTGCACCAGAAGAACTCAAGATTGCGCTCAGTGTTAAACCACCACCAAACAGCATCAATACGCCCCACTCAGTATTTTTTTGAATTTGAGACCAGCTAGCAACACCTGTTATACCGATTAAAATGGCAGCACTCATCGCAATAATTGTATCTAAATCTTTTACGCCACCTAATGCATCACTAATAAACGTACTTGTGATCCAACAAACTACGGCTAAAAGGAAAATCGTCATTGCGGTAATACGTTTGCCATTCCACTCAACGTGTTCTAACTCAATTTGAAAACGGTGTTTCAGGTTAGGGCGTAACATCATGTACATCAATACAAACATCATTGGCAGCAACACTACCATGATTGGAATACCGTATTTCATCCACGATAAGAAATCTAAACCTAAAGCTGCAGCTGCAATTGCGTTTGGTGGACTACCGACAATCGTACCTAAACCACCAATACTTGCACTATAAGCAACACCTAATAGAACAAACACAAAAGTGTTGCGCTCATGGCGGACATCGAGATTAGACAGTATACCTAATACTAATGGCAGCATCATTGCTGCGGTCGCTGTGTTACTAATCCACATAGACAGCAATGCGGTTACACCAAACAGTAATAATACCGCTACTGATAAGCGCCCACGAGCAGCCATGAGTAAGCGATTTGCAATTAGCCTATCAAGGCCTTGGATATGTAGAGCTGTCGCTAGCGCAAAGCCACCGAAGAATAAGAAAATGATTGGGTTTGCAAATGATTTCAATGCATCCCCTGTATTCATCAACCCTAAGCCGACTGCTAAGATAGGAATACACAATGCAGTAATGGTGACGTGGATAGCTTCAGTTAACCAAAGCACACCAATGAAAACCATCATTGCAAGACCTGCATTCGCTTTGTCATCGAATGGTAAATATTTTAGTAATAGAATTAATAGTACGATATCAACAGCTAAGATTATCCACCCTCGTTTGTTCGAGGGCGTTGGGCTCACTGATGGTGTTAACGATTCTGAAGCGTCCATGTTTACTCCATAGCTTTGGAAGCAAGTTTAGTTTTAGCGCGTGCATATTGTTAATAGTTATTTATAAGCTGTGAAATATAGAGTTAATTTATTGAGATGAAAATGTGGATAAGTTAAAAGTGCGATCTACCCCGCGCAATTTAATTCATTTTTGATTTAACCAACAAGAAATGCTTCATTTTCCTTACAAAAACCAAGATAAGTGTATCCCTAGCGACACAAAAGACTACAAAGCTAAATACTCAGTCCTAACCACCAATAAACAATTAAAAAAAAGCGAATTAAAAAACAAAATAAAAACTTAAGCTACATAGTAGATATTTTAATTCAAATTAAGCCGTTTTATTAGCCAGCACTGATGGCGGGCTAATTTATAATAATTTATAGTATATGTCCGATGTGAAGAGGGGGATTTGTTAAAGGGGATTGAACAATACGCTGATTGCTAAATGTACTCTCATCAGTATTCAACGACACTGCTGTGTCTGCCAGTTGTAACAATTGATTTTCATTTCTCAGTGCTATTTCTTCACTACTTTTATCAAGCTTACTGGTTTCGGACAAAAAACCATCAGTAAGCCCATAGCTTTCTACTATCGTTTTTACTTTGATTTCTTCTGTTGAATTTAAAAAACGCAGTTGTAGATGCTGATACTTTTCAGCATTTGGTTCAAAGGCCTTATTAATTAATAACATACTATTAGTATTAATATCAGTAAGAATAAGGTCATCGTCAAAACGGCTTACAACTAATGTTTCCATATCATCTACAGGTAAAACGAGAGTATCAGTTAAATAATCACTAGCATGATTGTTAATAATAATCACTTGGTAATGTAGCCAAGCCGCTCGGGAAATAATATAGCTATCTTGTTCATTTCCAGCACTCAAGACAATATTTTTGACATTATCAATAACAGGAGGATTAATAATATCTTTTTGATTCCCGCCTTTGATAAGCAATGAAGAAAGAAATTCTTTTTTATTACCTTCTGCATGAGCCATAGAACTGTCGTGATATAAGATTTCATTATTTGAAGTATACATGATCAACCCACTTGCTAATCTTTTAACTGTTTCAAATCTCATGTTAGGGTATATTTCATACAAAGATGGTAATGAAGCAGGGTTATACATTTTATTTCCAGTAAAGGCTTTATCTAACTCTTGAGTCGTTGCTAAAGGTTGCCAATAAAGTCGCTTACTTGACATATCATAAATAATAGCAGCAGAAGATTTTTCATCTACTCCTAAATATTGTAGTGTATTTTTAGAAGATAACTGGTGAGCTATAATAATATTTCCATTATCATACCAAGCAGGTATCACTTCATTATTATGCAACTTTTTAATCCCAAGTAATAAATATAAACCATTCTTATTATTTAATTCTTTTAAACTTTCCCACCAAATCGTTTTTTTATCAAACCAGTTTTCATTTATAGCAAAATTTTTCATTTCTCCTTTAGCTGAAACTTGGCTAACAATACCATCTTTATTAATAACAAGGAGTATCCCGTGAGAAAAAACAATGCTATCTACATTAGAAACTTCAATGCACTTAACTTGTTGTTCAACTATTTGAGATATATTAGGAGACGCACCAACCTGACGATAAATCCGGCTCTTATCTCGACTATAAAAATAAAATACATCATTACCCTCTTCATCAATTAGACTAGCGACTAATATAATATCTTTAGGTTGATTTAATTTATTGGAGTTAACGTTTTTTTTGTCAATAGAGTCTAAATAGGAAATGACATTTGACTTAATAACCGTACCATCTTCATATTTTAACCAATAATGATAAACGTTATTATTCTTATCAACACCGGTAATTAATATTATTTCCGCAAAATTTGATGAGTTTGCATTATTATCAGTAACTAGTTTTTCATGATCACTCACTGACAGAATATACTTATCTAAAACCTGTTCTAACATTTTTTTAGGTATTTTATCTTGCCCTTCAGATAATTGGTAGTGTGTTAACTCATCGACAAAAACGCCAATAAATATAATACTATCACCATCAATCATGTAGGTCACAACTTCCGGTAAATCATGAGCTTGATAACGACATGAAAAATAAACAGCTCCATTATTTTCCCATATATTTATTAATTCAAAAGACTTACCCTGATTATTAACTAGCATATATTTGCATTTTATTTTATTATCAGAGCCAGTTACCCATATTAAATTGTATTTTTTAGAATAAAAATAAAACGAATCACCAAGAATAACAAAAGAGTCTGCACTATTCGTTTTATCATCAGAATAATGAGTGAAAATATAATGACCTGTAGATGTTTGATAAAATGCACGCCCCACATTCCTTCCATTATATTGATAGTTTTCAATTATTATATATTGACTATTAAACTTGTGTTGAGAATTTAATTCATCCAAATGTTCAGATAATCTATCACTTTTACCTATCCACTTATTACCATCTTCACTGATTAGATAGTAAGTTAAATTCAAACAATCAATCTTATAAATTTCATTTTGACTATTAATATACAATATATTATCTTTAGGCATTGAGGATGAAAAATAAACTTCCACTCCAGAAATAATAACTTTATCATGGTGAATTATTATTTCATCATTTTCAAAAAATGTTCCATCAATCAACCAATTAGAAGGTGATATAGAACCAGACTCATCAAACAATGTAATTTTAGTTCCTAATTGAGGTGCTATTCTATATACCCCACCATTTCCTTTAATAGAATAATTCAACTTACCGTACCATTCATTAGGGATTTTAGGAACAACCACATAACGATACTTATCATCTAAATTTACTTCTATTGATGTATCCACATACTCATGGAATATTTGTGTTATCGTATTCTCACTTGGAAAAATATAAAAGTCATAGTCAAATTTATCTGTATTTTCTAAGCGACGAATAATATCAAATCCATTATCATGACGTGTTGTTGCACCAGGCCACAGATTATAATTATATTTAATGTAAGATTTAGGTGTCACTGGTAAAACAATTATTTCAGCCTCTAAATAATCATAAGCTCTGTAGCTATTTGTATAACCAATACCTTGGCGTATATTTAGTGCTTGTTGCCGATCATGAAGCATTGTAGGGAAATTACCGGCCCAAAAAATATAATTTTTTCGTCCTCCACCCGCAGAATGCGGAGTTGTTCTATAAATATACTGGCTATCAAACTCTATCTGGTTATTTTTAAGATCTATTTTTTTGAACACTGCTCCAAATTTTGGCGTTGCTATTTTTCTTTTAGTCAAATAATCATATCCATTACTTTGATAAGCTTGATCTAACATATAAAAATAATGACCAACCGATTTTGCATCCTCTCCAATAACTACAAAATTACGGGCTAAACTCGTGAAGCCAATACTCAAACCCGCACAAATAACACCAGCCCCACTCATAAAGGTTGATACACCGCTAGCCCCTAAAAGCCCAGCACCTAAACTCGCGCCACCAGTGATCAAGTTTGCTGAGTCAAAAGCAAGCTGTGTGCCGAAGATGATCTTATATGGCTCGCTTTTTGCACGGGATAGCTCATATACATCAATACCAACTAATGCACCATTGAATAATATCGCTGTACTTTCATTCGCAGTTCGAGCCAATGAGGAAGAAAAAATATTAATGGCTTTAGACTCTACTATTAAATTATTTTTCAATCCTTTTCGAACAACCCCTACAATTTTAGATAAATCACTCATTATACCGTGTGAGATCATGCCATAATTAATATAACCATGAATCTTTAGAGCAAGTGCTAAATTAAAATCATCTGTTTCCATTGGTTTAATATTATTATTTTCATCAGAATACCATTGAATTAATGATTGAACAGCAATTCCCGTATTTAATCCATCAAAAGAGTGAATATCATTGTCAAACTCTTTAAGTTTAGTATCACGTTCTTCAACATGGGAATACTCTTTAAATTCTTCCATCTTTTTATTATAGTAATGGTTGAACTCTAAAAAAGTGGTATCTTCAGTTTCTACCCAATGACTTTTTTCTGGGTCGTCATAATTAACGAACTGTAGGCGATATTTGCCATTCTTAGTTTCTTGTAAAGTAGAGAAAATAGGAACCCATTTTTTAGTCATTTGATACTCAAATAACAAACCTTTGATTGAATTATCTAGCCTATCCCCCCATTGCTCTGCCTCTAAAATGCTGAGAGTTCCTTGTAACTGTAGGTCATTTTTTATTATATTCTGTTTTTCAATGACTCGACGGCTTTCTTGCTCCCTTTTAGTTAACTGACTAAGTTCATTTGAATCACTTAAGTTACCTACTTTTAAGCCATTACCAACAGAGACAATCGCCATATCTTCCGTTGAAATTGTAATAATCTCAAAATGAGGTTTTTTAGCGCTACCAAATGCCGAATAAAAGTCAGCCATTTGGTGTTCAACCATATACATTTTAAAAGCAATGAAGAGTTCTCGACTATTATTAAATGTAAATAGCCCAAAATTAGGATCATAAAAATAGTAATGTGATTGGTCATTCCCTACCGTTTTCCCAATCAGCATTGAGTGGTTTTGGCTATTAATAGCAAACATTACTGTTTTTTCCCCTGCGTCCAATAATTTTTGCGTCTCTTCAATTCCCATTCGGCCATGCGAAAAAGAAGCTTCAACCGCATCAATATTTGAATGGAGCTTCTCTAACGCTGATTTAAGCAGTATTGAGTCTTTATCTTTTGGATTCGCAGAGGCAATAAATAGCTTATTAATTAATATATCAGCACCATTTTCCCCATCTTTAGCTAATGCTACAGACATTGCCCTTACTAATGGATAACATCGCCCCTTAGTTTCTCCTCCCATAAGTGACAAATAGAAGTCTTGTGGAATTAACCGATTTGATTGACTATTAAAGGAATAAAACAGCTTGCTGACTTTACCTGCTTCACTCAATATATAATTTATGTATTCTTCATGGCTGACTTTGCTAATTCGTTGATACAATGCCCCACGCTCTATTGGGCTAAGTTCTAATGTTAAGTACAGCTTTTTTAATTCCAAAGACGACATTTTTCTATTAATACCTGAAATATTCACTTCATTGAAATCTTCCATACCTTCGCTAAAACGTCGTCTAAATGGCATATTGTTTGAATTCTTATGTACAAAAACTAAATTTTCATAGCGCTCATTTACCGTTTTCTTGTTTTCATCACTTCCTCCTTGAATAATCTGTTCCCCTGCCTTTACAACCGCGCTCATTCCATATTTTTCTTTTAGCTGCCACCATAGCCAACTACGTTCAACTTGCCGGGCTTCTACCAGGGCTTTACTGTAACGGTTTTGATAAAGGTTAATGTATATATCACTCTGTATTATTTTTTGTTGTAGAACCTTTATTTTTACGCTTTCACTGGCTGAGGTTTTATATAGTTGTTTTATTTTATTCCTCCACCTATTTTGCACTTCATCTAATATTGAAATGTTTCTATTCAATTTTTTATAGATTACTGTATTCAAATCTCTCCATGTATTATTTATGGAACTTTCAGGTAAATCTTTATCTTGAATAAAGAGACCACTATCTATTTTCTTTACTTCAATATTCAGCTCATTTGCTAATGATAATATGTCTTGGTGTACTGCTTCTCTATACTTTATAAACTCCTTTTTATTATTAATTTCTTTGCTAGGTGAGTTTTGCACTAACCTACTATTTTCGCTTAATATTAAATGTTTTTTACCTTCATAATATTTTGTCTCTTGCTTTTGATAGAATAATTGCCATTCATTATTAACATACTGCATATAAGCCGTTGCATTGCCACTATCCTTCCCTTTAATACGATAATCTTTATAATCAACAGCCATAACAACATTATCATATAATATAGAACTATTAATACGACAGTCATTGTATACCCGATAATGATCTTTATCATAATCAGTGACAATTAAAGAATGTTTATCTAGCGTATCTGTAAATAGAAAAAAACTGTCTAATGGTTCTTTAGGGATATCAATATAGTATGGATAAAAATGACTTTGGTCAGTTTTGTTATAACTCAAAAAATAACTATTAATTGATAATTTACTTTTATTATCATCATTTAAATACCTTACCACATAGCGATCATCTTTTGTTTTAATAAATTCCACTTTTCCTTTTTCAGTAATACCACTCGAATTTATTAACTCGCTTGTGTCTATCGTTGATTTTTTTGACATTTTTGTTAAATTAGCAATTTCATTACTACGAGTAATATTATTTTCCGTAATCGTTTTTAGTAATTTAGTTTTATCATTATTCATATTCATTCCTTTGAATATATTGTATAAGTGAAGGGAAGAGCCGAAAAATAAAAATAGTTTATTATTAATAGAAAAACCACCACTGGCTTCTAATTTCAGACATACTTCTATTTAACAATAAAGTTGTTTTATATGTTTATTGGGGGGAAATATAATTGATTCAAACAAAAAATGGGAAGCGAACGCTTCCCATTGACTAATTTAGCTAAACAAAAATAAATTATGCTTGGCCTTTAACTTCTTTTAAGCCATTGAATGGTGCATTTTTACCTAATGCTTCTTCAATACGAATCAGTTGGTTATATTTAGCTACACGGTCAGAACGGCTCATAGAACCTGTTTTGATTTGACCTGCTGCTGTACCTACTGCTAAATCTGCAATAGTCGCATCTTCAGTTTCGCCTGAACGGTGAGAGATAACAGCTGTGTAGCCTGCATCTTTCGCCATTTTAATTGCAGCCAAAGTTTCAGTTAAAGAACCGATTTGGTTGAATTTGATCAGGATAGAGTTAGCGATGCCTTTATCGATACCTTCTTTCAGGATCTTAGTATTCGTTACGAATAAGTCGTCACCAACCAGTTGGATTTTGTCACCAAGAACTTTAGTTTGGTATGCGAAACCATCCCAGTCAGACTCATTCAGACCATCTTCGATAGATACGATTGGGTACTGTTTAGTCAGCTCTTCTAAATAATGAGTGAACTCTTGTGAAGTGAAGGTTTTGCCTTCGCCTTTCAGCTCATAATTACCTGTTTCTGCGTTATAGAACTCAGATGCTGCACAGTCCATCGCCAGAGTTACGTCTTTACCTAATACATAACCCGCTTGTTCAACCGCTTCTTTAATTGCTGCTAATGCTGCTGCGTTTGACTCTAAGTTAGGTGCATAACCACCTTCATCACCTACCGCAGTGTTCATACCTTTAGATTTCAGTACTTTTGCTAAGTGGTGGAAGATTTCAGAACCCATACGAACCGCTTCTTTCAGCGTTGGCGCGCCAACAGGCTGGATCATGAATTCTTGGATATCAACGTTGTTATCAGCATGCTCACCACCATTGATGATATTCATCATTGGCAGAGGCATAGAGTATTGACCGTGAGTACCATTCAAGTCAGAGATGTGCTCATACAGAGGCATACCTTTCGCCGCTGCTGCTGCTTTAGCACTTGCTAAAGATACAGCGAGAATTGCGTTTGCACCAAATTTAGATTTGTTCTCAGTGCCATCGAGATCAATCATGATTTTATCGATGTTAGCTTGGTCTTTAGCATCTTTACCAATCAGCGCTTCTGCGATTGGACCATTAACCGCTGCAACTGCTTTCAGAACACCTTTACCCAGAAAACGTGCTTTATCACCGTCACGCAGTTCCAGAGCTTCACGAGAACCTGTTGACGCACCTGATGGTGCCGCTGCTAAACCAACAAAGCCACCTTCTAAATGAACTTCAGCTTCTACAGTTGGGTTACCACGAGAGTCAATGATTTCACGACCGATCACTTTAACAATTTTGGACATTAGGTTTTCCTCAGTACAAGTTAAATTTTGGGAAGTTGGTGCACCTGCGCCGACTTCCCCATATCTTATTTCAACTCACCTTTCTGGTACTTACCAGCGGCTTTAACAAAACCTGCAAACAACGGATGACCATCTCTTGGTGTAGAGGTGAATTCTGGGTGGAACTGACAAGCCACAAACCATGGATGATTAGGGTTTTCAATAATTTCCACCAGCTTATTATCCACTGAACGGCCTGCAATTTTTAGACCTGCATCTTCAATGCGTTTCAGTAGTAAATTATTCACTTCATAACGATGGCGGTGACGTTCAATGATAGTTTCTGAACCATACATCTCACGCACAAGGCTGCCATTCACTAAATGACATGGTTGCCCACCAACGCGCATTGTTCCACCAAGGTCGCTCTCTTCTGTACGCACTTCAAGGTTACCCTCTTCGTCACGCCATTCAGTAATCAGCGCAACAACAGGGAATTTACAATCCGCTTTAAATTCTGTTGAGTTTGCATCTGCCATGTTGGCCACATTACGTGCAAATTCAATCAATGCGACTTGCATACCCAAACAAATACCCAAGTAAGGGATCTTGTTTTCACGTGCATATTGAGCGGTCAGAATTTTACCTTCAACACCACGCTCGCCAAAACCGCCTGGTACTAAAATAGCATCTAAACCTTTTAATAACTCAACACCGCGAGTTTCAATATCTTGTGAATCAATCAATTTGATGTTCACGGTTAAACGGTTTTTCAAGCCACCGTGTTTTAATGCTTCAATTACCGATTTATACGCATCAGGTAACTCAACATATTTACCCACCATTCCAATGGTAACTTCACCAGCAGGGTTGGCTTCTTCGTAAATAACTTGTTCCCACTCAGCTAAATTAGCTTCTGGCACATCAATACGGAAACGGTTACAGATATATTCATCCAAGCCTTGTGATTTCAATAAGGCTGGGATTTTATAAATTGAATCAACGTCTTTGAGAGAAATAACGGCTTTCTCTGGCACATTACAGAACAGTGCAATTTTTGCACGCTCATTTGCCGGGATCACTCTGTCTGAACGACAAATTAACACATCTGGTTGAATACCAATTGACAGCAATTCTTTCACTGAATGTTGAGTTGGCTTAGTTTTCACTTCACCAGCCGCTGCAAGGTATGGCACTAAGGTTAAGTGCAAATATAATGTGCGCTCACGGCCGACTTCCGCCGCCATTTGACGAATTGCTTCAAGGAATGGTAGGGATTCGATATCACCTACTGTGCCACCAACTTCAACCAAAACAACGTCATGGCCTTCGCCACCACGGATGATGCGGTCTTTAATTTCATTAGTGATATGTGGGATAACTTGAATTGTCGCGCCTAAATAGTCGCCACGGCGCTCTTTGCGCAGAACTTCAGAGTAAACACGGCCGGTCGTAAAGTTATTACGACGAGTCATTTTAGTACGAATGAAGCGCTCATAGTGACCTAAATCTAAGTCAGTTTCAGCGCCGTCTTCTGTAACGAAAACTTCCCCGTGTTGGGTTGGGCTCATAGTGCCTGGATCTACGTTAATGTAGGGATCCAGTTTCATAATAGTCACATTGAGTCCACGGGCTTCGAGTATAGCCGCCAAAGAGGCTGCGGCAATGCCTTTACCCAGTGAGGATACGACCCCGCCGGTCACAAAAATATAATTAGTTTTCATGCTGAACCTGAAAGTTTAGGTTTAAAAGATGATGGATATAACAGGACGGGAAAACAGTATACCCGAACCTTAATTTCGCTACAAATGTTCTAAGCATAATAAGGCTAAATTTCATCAATACTCTAATATTATCAGCAAGTTAAAAGCGAAAAAATATTTATCGCTTCAAAATTAGTCATCTTTATCTATTTTTATAGATTAGCACAGTTCAATGATAAAAGCTAAATCCTTTCAGCTCATTGTATGGCATAAAAAATGCGATTCTACACTAACTTTGATTTTGAATAACTATTTACTCCAACTCTCCACATTTAGCCTTCGAAAACTTCAACCTGCTTATTATTTTTGAAGCTTTGTTTGGAACCATTGCATGAGGTGATTTTAGAACAAACCACATAGAATTTTTCTGTAGATGCTTCGTTCTATATATCATTCATGCTCTATATAGTTCGTGCTACAGCTAGGCGGCAAGAGATGATACTCGGGGAGCATACACCAGTATGTGACCCGAGTAGCTGAACGCAGCCAACAACGCTGTAGTGCGAAATATGACGAGCCATCTTATTCTTGGTTCTTAACCTGCTGCCAAAGCCCTTCCATCTCATCAAGTGTAGCACTTTCTGTCGTTTTGCCACTCTCTGCGAGGCTTTTTTCGATTTGGCGAAAACGACCTTCGAATTTCTTACAAGCTTTTTGCAGCGCTATTTCAGGCTTATGACCTAAATGACGGGATAAATTCACCGTTGCAAACAATAAGTCACCGATTTCTTCTTCTAAGCGAGCTTGGTCAACGACCACTTGCGTGGCTTCTTCCATTACCTCTTCAAGCTCTTCATGGACTTTCCCAACAACTGGCCCTAGCGTATCCCAGTCAAACCCTACTGAAGCACAACGCTTTTGGATTTTATACGCTTTCATCAATGCAGGTAGTGAATTCGGGATATCATCTAATACTGAAAACTGCGATTTTTCAGCTCGTTCCTTTGACTTACGTTTTTCCCAACCATCAATCACTTCTGAGCTACTCAGTGTGTTATTGGAATCGAAAATATGTGGATGACGATGTTCGAGTTTATCGCTCACCGCTTGGCAAATATCATTAAAATCAAACAATGATTTTTCATGCGCCATTTGCGCATAGAAAACCACTTGAAACAATAAATCCCCCAGTTCACCTTTTAGGTCAGAAAAATCCTCTCGTTCTATCGCATCAAGTACCTCATAAGTTTCTTCAAGCGTATAAGGCGCAATAGTTTTAAATGTCTGTACCTTATCCCATGGACAACCTGTTTGTGGATCACGCAGCTGTGCCATAATGGATAATAAGCGTTCGATTTGGGGTTTTTCCTGACTCATTGTATTAACCTTTGATTTTCTTTTGTTTCTAATTGTCATCTTTATCTCAAACTTACCAGATATAAAGGCAAATCAACAAATTTTTCCCAACAAAAGAAAAAACAAAGAAAAGATTATTGAACATTTGCAAAAAATTATTTTCAAAATAGTTTGAATTGCAGCTAGGCGGCAAGTAAACGAGCCCCTAGGAGCATACATCAGTATGTGACTAAGGTGAGAGCACGCAGCCAACAACGCTGCAGCTCAAAATATGAAGAAAATGTAGGAGCATACATCAGTATGTGACTAAGGTGAGAGCGCGCAGCCAACAACGCTGCGGTTCAAAATATGGAGAAAATCACCGACAATATAACAGGGCTATTTTCAAAATAGTTTGAATTGTAGGTAGGCGGCAAGCGAAGATATCTCGGGGAGCATACATAAGTATGTGACCCGAGTAGCTAAGTGCAGCCAACACCCCTACAACTCAAAATATGAAGAAAATCACTGAGAATGACGTTTTGCTTCTATAACATCCGGCAACTGATTTAATTTTGCTAACACCCGACTCAGCACCTCAATATTATACAGCTCAATTGTCATATCTATCGTTGCCAATTGCTGCTTCACATCGCTGCGGCTACTGACGCCTAGCACATTAACCTTCTCATTAGCTAATATTGTCGTGATATCACGTAGTAGACCACTACGGTCATTGGCGACAACTCTAACCACGAGAGAATAACCACTGGAATAGTTTTCTCCCCAAACTGCATCTATCACACGTTCTGGCGCATGACTTTGCAGCTCAGCTAATTGTTCGCAATCCGCACTGTGAATAGAAATACCTCGTCCTTTCGTGATAAAACCGACAATTTCATCCCCTGGAATTGGCTGGCAGCAACGTGCAATATGGTGCATTAGGTTACCAACCCCTTCAACCACCACTCGACCACTACCATGGGATGGCGCTCTTGGGAGTGAAGACTTACTTTCCAATGTTTTCATTGCCGCGCGGTCTTCTTCTTCCGCAGTGGCTTTATTAAATTTGCTTTGCAGGAAATTCACTAATTGGTTGATACGGATATCACCACCACCAATTCCGGCTAAAACTTCATCCAATGAATGAACATTATAGCGCGCAATTAGCAGTTTCTCTGCTTCTCGCAGGCTGATATCAAGCTGTGATAATTCGCTATCTAGAATTTGGCGCCCGGCAAGGATGTTTTTGTCTCTATCTTGTTTACGGAACCAATTTTGGATTTTGGCTCGCCCACGGCTGGTTGTTACATACCCTAAGTTAGGATTTAACCAGTCACGGCTTGGGTTTGGATGCTTTTGAGTAATAATTTCAATTTGGTCACCCATTTGTAATTGATAGCTAAATGGGACAATACGCCCACCTATTTTTGCACCAATACAACGGTGGCCGACATCACTGTGAATGTGATACGCGAAATCAAGCGGCGTCGAGCCTGCTGGCAAATCCACCACATCCCCTTTAGGGGTAAAGACATACACGCGGTCATCAAACACTTGGCTACGAACTTCATCTAGCATTTCGCCAGAATCTGCCATCTCTTCTTGCCATGCAATCAGCTTACGTAACCACGCAATACGGTTTTCGTAACTACTGCCCTTGCCAATGCCAGTCGCGCCTTCTTTGTATTTCCAGTGCGCGGCAACCCCCAGTTCTGCATCTTCATGCATTTGGCGGGTACGAATTTGAATTTCAAGGGTTTTACCGTTAGGGCCTAACACCACAGTATGAATCGATTGATAGCCATTAGGTTTCGGGTTCGCCACATAGTCGTCAAACTCATCAGGAAGGTGGCGAAAATGGGTATGAACGATCCCTAATGCAGCATAACAATCCTGCAAGCGTTCAACGACAATGCGCACTGCTCGCACATCAAACAGTTCATCAAATGCCAATGATTTTTTCTGCATTTTACGCCAAATGCTATAAATATGCTTAGGTCGGCCGTAGATATCTGCTTGAATACTCTCTTTTAACATGTACTTACGTAAGGTTGTAACGAAAGTATCTATATACTCTTCACGGTCAATACGACGTTCATGGAGGAGCTTTGCAATTTTTTTATATTCATCAGGATGTAGATAACGAAAACAGAAGTCTTCTAACTCCCATTTCAATTGCCCAATTCCAAGACGATTTGCTAAGGGTGCATAAATATTGGAACACTCTTTTGCGGCTAAAACGCGTTCGTCTTCAGTCGCATCTTTAACTTCACGTAAATGGGCAATTCGTTCCGCTAATTTAATGACAACACAGCGGAAATCTTCCACCATCGACAATAGCATACGACGAATATTATCGACTTGTGTCGAGCTTGTTTCGCTCGATTGTGTTGCTTTGAGTTGACGAATTGCATCCATTTCCGGCACACCTTTCACAAGTTCGTGAATGGATTTGCCAAATTCATCAATAACTTCTTGTTCTTCTAACTTCCCTTCTTCCACTAAGGGGAAAAGTAAAGCCGCTTGTAAGCTGCCGATATCCATACTTAATGTCGATAGGATTTCGGTCATTTCAATACCACGCCACAGTAATAGAGGGGCGATTTCTTGTCCAGCTAATTTATCGTGACAATATTGCCAGGTATGGATGAGCTTTTCTTCTGATTGTTTATTGCTCAATCCCAGGCCGTTAACCCACTTTTCTGGGGCAAACTCACCTGCTGGGGTAAGATGCGCACTTCTTACTGCAACCATATATTCTCCCTACCTATTAAACCTCTGGGCGACGGATAAATAACGCCATTGACTCTAAATGGCTAGTTTGCGGAAACATGTCTAGCATCCGCAACTGTAATAATTGATAGCCCCCATCAAGTAAAACTTTGCTATCTCTCGCCAATGTTGTGGGGTTACATGAAACATAGACAATTTTTTCTGGCATCAGTTTAATTAAATGTTCCATAACACCAGCTGCTCCAGCCCTCGCTGGGTCTAATAACACTTTATTAAAGCCATGAGCCGCCCAAGGTTGTGTGTGTATCTGAGCTTCTAAGTTTTCATTATAGAAGGTTGCATTACAAATAGTATTGAGCTGTGCATTGTTTCGAGCCTGTTCGACTAAATTTTCTACACCTTCAACACCCACAACGGATTTCGCTAACCGTGCAATTGGCAACGTAAAGTTACCCATTCCACAAAAAAGATCTAATACTCTATCTTCACTGTTTAGATCTAACCATGCTAATGCTTGTTCTACCATCTGCTGGTTAACTTGCCCGTTCACTTGAATAAAATTTAATGGATCAAATTTTAGTATCTCCCCAGCAACTTGATATTCAGGCTGTGGAGAAATTGCTGACAAAGCTTGTAAGTTTTCATCATTCCCCGCTAACCAGATAGACACTCCGTGCTGATTTTCAAAATCACTCAACCTTTGAGTATCTGATAACGAAAAAGGCGTTAAGTAACGAATCAATACAATCTTGCAATTGTCTGCACGAATAAGTTCTACATGCCCCAGTTTTGCCTTATTACTGAGCTGGTTAATACATTCAGAAAGCGGCTTTAATAAGATATCCAATTCAGGGGAAAGTACCGGGCAATTTTTTATATCAACCAATGTGTTAGATTGAGGTTGACGGAACCCCATAATGACATTTTTACTTTTAGACTGATATTGTAGCCCTAATCGAGCTCGACGGCGGTAACCATATGGCTCACCACTAATCACCGTAGGAACGGATATATCTAGCGATGTTTCGCGCTGCATCAGGTAAGCTAATGCATGAGCTTTACTTTCTCTTTGCAGTGCAATGTCAACATGCTGCTGTTGGCATCCTCCACATTGATTAAAATAACGGCAATGAGGCTTTACTCTCTGGGGGCTAGTGCTCAAACGCTTAACCACCTTTCCTTTAGCAAAATGTCGTTTCTCTTCCGTCAATTCAATGTGTGCTTCTTCGCCAGGCAATAAACCTGTTACAAAAATGGTTTTCCCTTCGATACGGGCGACACCTTGCCCTGCGGCATCAAGGCTGTCAGCAATAACCGTGATTTGACGGCGTGAAGAGGTACGACGAGCAGGAGAGTAAAATTGAGCCATAAAGTAGTCACTACAGAGTATTAAGTTATAAAAATCATGATTGTCGAGTTTCCAATTTTAGTGCGATGTTTTTTTTCGCTAATTAATTAAGAAAAACGAACGGTACCATTATACCTATTTTCCTATCATTTGATTGACTACTTTTCTATTTTTATCATTCCATTCAAGTAGTATATTAGTTACTAACCATAAATTTACGATATTCTTCATAAGCATAGTGGTCGGTCATGCCACTAATATAGTCTTGAATCAAACGAGCTCGATAATAAAACTCTAGAATAGATTTATCTGATTCATTCGTTGCGGAGATTTTCTCAAGTGCTTCCGTGTAAGATAAGCGGTGCTTATTAGATAATTTATGAAATAACCTCGTTTCAATGAAAAAGTGCTTGTGATAATTTTTTTCAACAAGATCAGCGAAATCCTGTCTATCCATCATCAATAATGGGCTATAAAAATCTAATAACCCACTGATAATTCGGTAGCCTTGTAACTCTAACTCTTCAACTTCATGGTGGTTAAATACATGTTTAAAAGCCACTGTTTTCAGTACTTTCAATAACCTATGTTCTGGACTTTTATCTTCTAGCAACGCACTGTTAAAAGTGCCATTATAAATTTCGGGCAGATTTTTAATGAATTGTTGTGCGCTGTAATGAGACAATTTCCCTGTGATATTCACGCGCAAATACATAAAGAACTGATCTTGCTGAATACGCCTTGTGTGGTTGTCACTGATATTATTGAAAGCTCGCATAATGGTTTGATCGAACAAATCATTTTGTACAATATCTCCCCACTCTGCTTTCAAATATTCAATCAGCTGTTCAACAGTAAAAATGCCTTTTTCCGCGGCATCATCCAAGTCAGCAATACAATATGAAATATCATCAGCCGCTTCCATAATATAGGACAGCGGAAAACGACAATATTTCTCCATATCGAGCTTTTTGGTTAACTCACTAACAAAGTCCACCTCAGACCAATAATAGCCTGGCTTTTTCATCAAATAATCAAACTCAGGTGGAATTGGCTCCAAATCATAAGCACCACGCGTATATTTTAAGATAGAACCAACTTGCGCATAGGTTAAGTTTAATTTAAGTAAGCGATGCGCCATACGCAGCCCTTGCGCATTACCTTCAAATGAGCATAAATCCTGCTTTAATTGGCGGCGGAATAAATCTTGTTTTTCATTCCCAGTTAACTGTAATGCAGGTATTTTGCATGGGTCAGGGGAATTCGGTGTAAACAGGTAACTTGGCGACAATAATTTGGTAAACCATCGCTGAATTGCGGCCTCACCAAAATGTCCAAATGGAGGATTTCCGATATCATGCATTAAACACGCCATTTCGACTAAGCTTTCAAAAGCATCACAACGTTCATCTAACCCATAGGGCTCGAGCAATTTTTTCTTTTTTAATTCACCTAAAACCGTTTTACTGATGTAGCGGCCAACTTGCTGGACTTCTAGTGAGTGAGTTAAGCGACTCCGCACTGCTGCGTTTTGCTCTAAGGGAAAAACTTGTGTTTTTTGTTGTAAGCGGCGAATGGCAGCCGAATTAATGATCCGCCCACGGTCACTTTCAAATAAGCGATTAACCGCATCTTCATCTTTAGGTGAAATTTTTTGGTTTTTCGCACTACTCATATAGTTACGCTGAAAGTTTAGCTTTTTAACAAAATTAATCTCACCCACTCTGCCACCTTCCCTATCTCGATTGATGTTTCATTATATAGCCTAAATACAGGAAAAATACTTCACGGCTCACCTTTCAATGTTACACTTCGTGCACCTTTGTAATTTCGTTGTCTAAATCCGAGTTGTTGCAATTAAAATTGCGAACCTGCTCGAAAAATACAGCAATAACACAATAAAACATTATCGTCCCTAGTCAAAATATTGACACTATATTGACATTAATAGTGCAAATTGAGCAGGGAAAAGGAGACAAAATGAAAGTTGGAATAATTGGCGCCATGGAACAGGAAGTGGCGATTTTGCGCTCACAAATAGAAAATTGCCAAACCATTAGCCGCGCTGGCTGTGAAATTTACACAGGTCAAATTAATGGCGTTGACGTCGCCTTATTAAAATCAGGTATTGGTAAAGTCGCAGCCGCAATCGGTACAACACTGTTATTAGAGCATTGCCAACCAGATGTCGTGATTAACACGGGTTCCGCAGGTGGTTTAGACCCTCGTTTAAATGTTGGCGATATCGTGGTTTCTACGGAAGTTCGTTATCATGATGCTGATGTGACAGCATTCGGTTATGAACCTGGCCAAATGGCACAGTGCCCACCCGCTTTCGTTGCTGATACTAAACTGATTGAAGTTGCTGAGCAGTGCATTAAGTTATTGGATATGAATGCTGTTCGTGGTTTAGTCTGTAGCGGTGATGCTTTTATTAATGGTGCTGAGCCACTGGCACGCATTAAAGCTATGTTCCCGCAAGTTGCGGCAGTAGAAATGGAAGCTACCGCGATTGGCCAAGTATGTCACCAATTTGGCACCCCGTTTGTCGTCGTTCGTGCTATTTCGGATGTGGCAGATAAGGAATCCCATACGAGCTTCGATGAGTTCTTACCTGTCGCTGCTCGTCAATCCTCACTGATGATCACAGCCATTTTAGCTAAACTCGCTTAATGATTTTCATAAAAGGTATAACCATTTGTTAGTTATGCCTTTTAATTAATTCTACGATGAGTTTTGTTATGAAACGAATAACGCATTATTTTTCTCTTACTGTTACCTTATTATGTGCTTTATTAGTGGCTTTTTCTGCCCTAGGAGCAGCAAAGCAGCGTATTATTAGTTTATCACCAGCCAATACTGAACTAGCTTATGCTGCAGGGCTTGGGGATAGCTTAATTGCGGTCAGTGCTTACTCCGATTACCCAGAACAAGCAAAAAAATTAGAACAAGTCTCTGATTGGCAAGGTTTAAATGTAGAACGTATTATCGCGCTTAAACCTGATTTAATCCTCGCATGGCGAGGAGGCAACCCCCAGCGTCCCCTTGATCAACTTGCGGGTTTTGGCATTCCAATTATTTATTTCGATCCTCAAACCATTGATGATGTCATCAATTCAGTTATTGAATTAGCGCAATACAGCCCAAACCCAGCGTTAGCACAGCAAAATGTGGAAAAAATGCGCGCTAAGCTTGCCCCTTATCAAAATAAAAAAATTTCTAATAACAAACCCAAAAAAGTGTTCATTCAACTCGGTACTCAGCCTTTATTTAGCGCGGGTAACCACACGCTGCAAAATAATATCGTAGAGTTTTGTGGTGGTGAAAATGTTTTTGTAAATAGTGCAGTTCAATGGCCACAAGTCAGCCGTGAGCAGGTACTCACTCGCAAACCAGATGTAATTATCATGACAGGCTCGCCAGAACAGGAAAAAGTAGTGAAAGAATTTTGGCACTCTCAGATGAATGTCCCAATTATCCGATTAAATGAAGATTGGTTTCACCGTGCAGGCCCCCGTATCATCAATGCCACCGAGCAGCTATGCGACCAACTAAACACACTACCAAACTGAAAAATAACGTCTTAAATCAAAAAGTAAAAATTAATAAGTTTAGAAGCTATATATGGAGAAAAGATTTTTCTAAATAGTTCGAGGTGTGACAAGGCGGTGAATGAGGAAATTCCTAGGAGCATACACAAGTATGTGACTAGGGTTGACGAATGAAGCCAACACAGTCACAACTTGAAATATGACGAAAATTAGACGCTAAAGGACGAACCGCACCCACAAGTAGACTTAGCATTCGGGTTAGTGACAATAAAACGCGAACCTTCCAAGCCTTCAGTATAATCAACACTTCCACCTACCAAATACTGTAGGCTCATTGGATCTACAACCAGAGCAACACCTTGCTTTTCAATGGTCATATCGCCTTCGTTGATTTGGTCATCGAAGGTGAAACCATATTGGAAACCGCTGCATCCGCCACCAGTGATATAAACACGCAGACGCAGATTTGGGTTGTCCTCATCAGAGACTAAATCTTTAACTTTAATTGCTGCCGCATCAGTAAATTGCAATGGCAGAGCTGCATCATCACTCATTTTTTACTCCAAACCGGTGACCGGTAAATTCATGTGTAGGCAAAAGCCTACTCAGATCAATTAACCTAATTATCCGTCACTTGACTAAATCGTTCAAGTGCTGTTACGCAATTAGACACATTGTGCATATCTTCGTTTCAACATTTGGTTTAATTGGTGTGGTGCTTTAGAATGAGAGCAATTTTTTTCTTAGCCTCTTTCTGGAGCCCTGCGATGTCACAATCTGAAAAACTTTACGCACAAGCAAAAGAACAAATTCCTGGGGGTGTAAACTCCCCTGTTCGTGCTTTTAATGGTGTTGGTGGAACCCCATTATTTATTGAAAAAGCGGATGGCGCTTATATTTATGACGTTGATGGTAAAGCCTATGTGGATTACGTTGGCTCATGGGGACCGATGGTATTAGGCCATAACCATCCTGAGATCCGCGATGCCGTGATCAAAGCTGTTCATAAAGGGTTAAGTTTTGGTGCACCGACTGCCGCCGAAGTTGAAATGGCTGAATTAGTTTGTGAATTAGTACCCTCTATGGATATGGTACGTATGGTGAATTCAGGTACTGAAGCCACCATGAGCGCAATTCGTCTGGCGCGCGGTTACACTGGCCGTGACAAAATCATCAAATTTGAAGGTTGTTACCACGGCCATGCAGACTGCTTATTAGTCAAAGCGGGCTCTGGCGCACTTACTATGGGTGAACCTAACTCCCCGGGTGTACCTGAAGATTTTGTAAAACACACATTAACTTGTACCTATAATGACCTAGCTTCAGTTCGCAAAGCATTTGAAAATTACCCAGAAGATATTGCATGCGTGATTGTTGAACCCGTTGCTGGAAATATGAATTGCGTACCACCAACAGCTGAATTTTTACCCGGTTTACGTGCATTATGTGATGAATTCAATGCCGTACTCATCATTGATGAAGTTATGACAGGTTTTCGTGTCGCATTAGGTGGAGCACAAGATTACTATGACGTTCAGCCTGATTTAACCTGTTTAGGTAAAATCATCGGTGGTGGTATGCCTGTTGGTGCCTTCGGTGGCCGCCTTGAAATTATGGAAAAACTAGCACCAATTGGGCCTGTTTACCAAGCAGGGACCTTATCTGGTAACCCTGTCGCGATGGCTGCAGGTCTTGCTTGCTTAAAAGAAGTCTCTCAACCGGGTGTTCACTCACGTTTAAATGAATTAACAGAAAAGTTAGCTCGTGGTTTAAAACGTGTTTCCGCAGAGCAAGGTATCCCGATGGTTATCAATCACGTCGGTGGCATGTTTGGTATTTTCTTCACCGACGCCCCAACCGTAACTTGCTACCAAGATGTGATGAAATGCGACGTTGAGCGCTTTAAGAAATTTTTCCATTACATGTTAGAGCAAGGTATTTACCTCGCGCCTTCTGCATTTGAAGCAGGTTTTATGTCTATCGCACACAGCGATGAAGACATTGAGAAAACGATCAAAGCCGCAGAAACTGCATTGATGAAAATTAAAAAGAATTAATTCACATTGATGTTATAGAGGTGAAATTTATCCAATTTCACCTCTATTTTTTTATAGCTAAGAATAGATAACTCTAGGTTCGACACCACAGTTCCCTAACTAGCCTTTAAAATAATTAATTCACCAGCTAATTCTCTAAATAGTTCGAGTTGTCGTAAGAGGCAAATAAGGAAATCTCTAGGAACATACACAAGTATGTGACTAGGGTTGACGAATGAAGCCAACACAGTCACAACTTGAAATATGACGAGAAGAGCCTTACACCACAACGCCCTAACTAATTAGCACTCAAATAATTAGCCTTTCAAATAAGCAACTCACCAACTAATTAATTCTCTAAATAGTTCGAGTTGTGGCAAGGCGGCAAATGAGGAAATCCCTAGGAGCATACACAAGTATGTGACTAGGGTTGACGAATGAAGCCAACACAGTCACAACTTGAAATATGACGAGAATTTAGGGGTTATTGCCAAACATATCCTTAACCCAATCCGGCGCATCACCTTGCTGCTCGCCATTATTGCCATTTAGATCCCAAACTGGAGCTTCACTTTCAGACGCTTGGCATAACCCTTCTGGGTTATCCGTCCAAATCGGCAACATTCTACCGCCGCCAAAGTTTGAGCAACTTAATTGGCCATCAGCTGTGACTTGCATATCAACAATGCCCTCTGGTGCGCGGTTGATAAGGGCTAATGGCGCTTGGTTATCTAAGTAGCGTTGGTACACTTTCAGTGCGCCTGTTGCTCCTGTTAATTGTGTTGGGCCATTATTGTCACGGCCAACCCACACAATTGCGACCTCTTTGCCGTCAATCCCTGCATACCAGCTATCACGTAGGTCGTTAGTTGTCCCTGTTTTACCGGCTAAATTATACTTCGCATATTTAGACAACAAGACTCTGCCCGTACCTTGTTTAACCACTTGTTGCATACCATACAATGTGAGGTATGCCGCTTGAGAAGGTACTGCTCGCTCAGCAGATGGGTAACTTTGGTAAATCTCTTTACCATCTCCGTCAATGACTGAACGTAATGCCGACAATTTCGCACGATTACCATTACCGCCAATGGTTTGGAATACTTGGGCAACTTCCGCTGGTGTTAAGTTAACCGCACCTAAGAACATAGCGGGAACTTTTTCCATAGCCGCTGCAGGAGCCCCTAAGCGTACAAAGGTGTTAAACACTTGGTCTAAGCCAACTTCTAAACCTAGATTTACCGTTGGGATATTCTGTGATTTAGCCAAAGCGTCTACTAACATCATCCGGCCGTTGAAATTGCGGCTGTAGTTTCTTGGGCTCCAGTTTTGATTCCCAACCTTCACTGTTAGTGGCTCGTCTTTTAGCCATGTGTTTAAACGGTAGCGGTCTGGTTCACTTAATGCCGCGAGGTAGACAGGTGGTTTTGCTAGGGAACCAATACTACGTCGTGCATTTAACGCGCGGTTAAAACCTGAAAACTGCGGTTGAGAACCGCCAACCATCGCGCGAACTTCGCCATTAATGCGATCAACCACCACGATTGCCCCTTCGATATCATCCAATTTACGAGATTTACGTAAATCAGCGACACCATTTTCAACTGCATTTTCAGCCGCAGTTTGAGCAACTGGGTCTAGGGTAGTAAAAATTTTCGCGCCCGAGAGTTCTTTAACTTTATCGCCCAATTTCTCATTGAGTTCTAAACGAACCATTTGCATAAAGGCAGGTTGAGAAGCCACCAGCCCTTCTTTGTTTTTCACCCCAAGAGGCCTTGCGCTGAGTACCTGATACATTTCTTGGTCAATCACGCCACGTGTTTCCAAGATTTTCAGCACGATATTACGGCGTTTAATCGCATTTTGTGGCTTAGTCCAAGGGTTATATGTTGATGCCCCCTGCACCATCCCCACTAATAAAGCCTGTTGGTCAAAACTTAACTCATTGATTGGTCGACCAAAGTAATACAAACTTGCTAATGGGAAACCACGAATTTCGTCATTACCATTTTGACCTAAAAAGACTTCGTTTAAATACAGCTCTAAAATACGTTCTTTACTGTAGTTGTAGTCCAGTAAAATCGCCATATACGCTTCATTAGCTTTACGCTTTAATGTGCGTTCATTAGTTAAAAATAAGTTTTTGACTAACTGTTGGGTTAATGTACTTCCCCCTTGAACGGAGCGTCCTGCACTTAAGTTAGCAACAACAGCACGGCCAATAGAGTACAAACTGACGCCATCATGCTCATAAAAGTTGCGATCTTCGGTTTCTAGTAAGATTTTAACTAGAGATTCGGGGAAGTCAGATATCGGTAAAACTAACCGTTGCTCATTATTCGCCGACTGCATCATCGTGATCAGTTTCGGGTCTAAACGGAAAAAGCCAAATGAGCGACCGTTCTCCATATTTTCAATTTTGCTCAAGGCATTATTTTCAAACACCATTCGAGCAAGTATTTGCCCCTCTTTTTGATCAGGGAAATTAAACGGCCGGCGTAAGATTTCGATGCTATTACCGCGCACCACAAATTCGCCTGACGTTGTTATCTTACTCACTTTACGGTACTGCATGCCTTCAAGTAGGCGAACTATTTCTGCCTGGCTGTAGTCCATACCTGGCTCGAGGTTAACCATTCGGCCGTATACGGCTGCGGGTAAATCCCACACCTTACCATCAAGGCGTTCTTTAATTTGTTGATTTAAATAAAAACCATATGCCGCGAGTAGAACAGCAAACACGATCATCAGTTTGACGAGCAGCCAAAACCAACGCCATTTACTTTTTACCTTTCGAGGCTTGTTATTTCTTGAGCCTTTTTTAGCCATTTGCTCTTCTTCTTCATCTTCATCATCGAGATATTGTTCATCAATATCATCATGTTCGAATAAATCTTCATCATCATAGTCATCGCGGTCTCTACGACGGCGGGATGAAGATTGTTTTTTCCCAGCAGTTTTTTTGTTACGTCTGCCGATTGGTTCAAAATCTTTACCTGACATGGTCTCTCCATATCACCTTACAAAATATCTTAATAACTCACTCGTTATGCCAGTTTAGTGGTTAATTTTGGCCCATAACCTCAGAGATTTCACCAAAGAAAGCTCTTAATTACATTTCCTTACTCAGTTTAGCCTATCAATTGGCTGAATAAGGAAACTCGCTATTAGAGCATAAAAATAGGCTATTTCGCACCCATCATCGCTTTTTTTGTTTGCCTTGTTGGCGCAGTATTTGCGGGGTCATCCGGCCATAAATGTTTTGGATAACGCCCTTTCATCTCTTTTTGTATCTCTTTATAGCTGCCTTGCCAAAACGCACCAAGGTCTTGCGTGATCTGCAACGGCCGCATGGCAGGAGACAGTAGAGATATCGTTACTGCTATTTTTCCTTGTGCTATTGTCGGGTTCGTTTTTTCCCCGTACATCTCTTGCATACGAATCGCTACCACTGGTGGCTTATCTAACGCGTAGTAAATACTTACATCATGTAAAGATGGCGCTCGATAAGTTTTCGGAAACATACTTTCTAACCACTGCTGTTGCTGCCAATCCAATCGATTGATTAATAAAGAAGCTAAATCAATTTGCTGTAGTTTTTGCTTATTTGTTATGCCATCAAGATAGGGTTCAAGCCATTCACCCAGCGAATCCAATAGAGCTGTATCATCAAAATCTGGCAAGTCAACATCGGGAAAATACTGCTTAGCTAACGTACAACGGACACATAATTGTAATGCATCTTCCTGCCAATTTAGCTGCTGTAAGCCATTTTGCTTCAACCAATACACCAACGCTTGGCGAACCTCAGTCTTATCTGGGTTGCTTAAACGTTCTGATTTCACCACTAATTGACCGCATTGCAAGCGCTTCCAAGCTAATAATGTCCCTTTTTGTTCATCCCATTCGACCGTTTCTTGCTTGTTAAACAGTGATGGGCAATCTGCTTGTAACCTGTCAATCTCTACAGGGTAAGCCAAAGAAATACGCGCATCCGCTGTATTTTCAGGTTGCCATAAAGACACCACTATTAACCACGGAGTCCCCATTAGTCTATCTGACTCACCCAACGTCGCCCCTAAGCCACTCGCTAATTGGTAACGTTGTTGGTTATCTCGAGATTTCGCTATGTAGTCGGGAAACCCTGTAGCCAGCAACGTTGGTAACCACTCACTAATGAGCGCATCTCGCTGACCAATGGTACTCGGCACTTTTTGTTCGCAAAGTGCTGATGCTCTCTTACACCACCCCTCTGTTGGCCTTTCTATGCAATAGCGAAGATCCGCATCTTGTTGACGAGGAGGTTCTTCGATAATCGCCACCAGTAGTGCAGCTAATTGAATAACATGCTGATTTTGGCTTTGTTGTGCTTTGCATAACATTGCCGCTGTTCGTACTGAACTACCTAACTCCGCCATCTGCAGCCCAAAAGGCGTTAACTTACCAGCTGCATCAATAGCACCTAATTTACCCAGTAAATTTTTTGCCGCAGATATTGCAGGCTTCGGGGGTAAAGTCAGCCAATTCAGCTGGGCTGCATCGTGGCACCCCCACTGTAATAAAGATAACCATAAGCTGCTCAGGTCACTTTGCGCAATTTCGGCCTCGCTAAATTGTGCCGCACGCTCAGCCTGCTCTTCACTCAATAAGTGCCAACAAACACCCGTTTCTAAACGGCCAGCTCGACCAGCTCGCTGCGCCATCGATGCTTGGCTGATTCGCTGTTTAATTAGCTTTGTCAGCCCTGTTCTTGGGTTGAATTGACCCACACGTTCAAAACCACTGTCCATCACAAGGCGGATGCCTTCAATCGTTAAACTGGTTTCCGCAATATTAGTGGCTAATACGACCTTCCGCATTCCTTCTGGTGCCAGCTGTATCGCCTGTTGCTGGGCTTGTAGGGTTAATGCTCCGTATAAAGGACATAAAAGTATGTCCTCACTTACCATCGAAGCGAGTTCTGCTCTTACTTTCTCGATTTCCCCCATACCTGGAAGAAATAATAGTAAAGACCCATGCTCTTGCTGTAATAATTGCCAAGCCGCCAATGCGACTTCTTTATGAAAGAGTTTATTTGGGTTAATTGGATGATACTCACGTATGACGGGAAATGTACGCCCTTGAGAAGTGATAACCGGAGCATCAGGAAACAGCTGGGACAGCCCTTGATTATCTAGTGTCGCTGACATCAACAGAATACGTAAATCCTCACGTAAGGCTTGTTGTGAATCAATTAACAAGGCTAGGCCGAGGTCTGCCTGTAAATTTCGTTCATGAAACTCATCTAGAATGACTAAACCAACCCCTTCAAGCATGGGATCATTTTGCAGTAAGCGGGTCAGTACGCCTTCGGTCACCACTTCAAGACGAGTGTGGCGGCTAACTTTAGTTTCAGAGCGCATACGTAAACCAATGGTATGACCGACTTCTTCGCCAAGTTGCTGTGCAAGACGAGCCGCCACTGAACGTGCTGCTAAGCGACGAGGCTCCAACATGATAACCCGTCCATTAATAACTCCACTCTTTAATATTTCTAGCGGCAAAACGGTTGATTTACCCGCACCTGTAGGTGCATGAAGCAATACTTGAGGTGAAGCCATTAACGCGGTAAGTATGTCCTCACAAACTTCGAATATCGGTAACACTGGGGCTATCACTCCATATATTTAACTTTTGCTGTCAGACATTGTAGCATTAGCCTCTTTTGCCAGTAAGCATATTACCGATACCCTAGCGGAGATCCCATGGAATTTGAACCCGCCTTACAACCTGCCACTTTAATTAAGCGGTACAAGCGCTTTTTGGCTGATGTGACTTTACCGAGCGGTGAAGAAATAACAATTCACTGTGCGAATACGGGCGCTATGACAGGTTGTGCAACCCCGGGTGATACCATCTGGTATTCAACGTCCGATAATAAAAAACGCAAATACCCGTATAGCTGGGAGTTAACCCAAACAGCAAATGGTCATTTTATTTGCATTAATACCCTTCGTGCGAACCAATTAGTTGCGCAAGCCTTAACCGAAAAACACATTCCAGAATTATCCGAATACAGCGTAATAAAACCTGAAGTCAAATATGGCACAGAAAATAGCCGAATCGATTTCTATCTCACGCAAAATGGATTACCCGATTGCTTTATCGAAGTAAAATCAGTAACTTTACTCGAAAATAATCAAGGTTTTTTTCCTGACGCGGTGACACTTAGGGGCCAAAAACATTTAAGAGAACTAATGTATATTGCGAAAGAAGGAAAAAGAGCCATACTATTGTTTGTTGCTTTACACACAGGTATTCACGTAGCATCTGCAGCGGCACATATTGATAAGCATTATGCGCTATTATTGGAGGAAGCGAGACAAAGTGGTGTTGAAGTGCTTTGTTATCAAGCTGATATAACTGTTCAACAAATGGTGTTAAGTAAGCAGATTCACTTTAACTCTATTAAATAAAGTTTTTTTAACCGATTTTTATACGAGGCCGCAGAGTTCTGGGCGCTAAAAAGGGAATAAACACGCTCGCCCTCACAGCATTACAAAACTCATTGCAGGAACGATTGCCAAGAGAGCAGTCTTCTGCTATTTATAGCGACCTTAATTTTTCCCCCTTGGGGTTTTTGTAAAATTTGCGTGTGTAGGAGAAGCATTATGCAAGAAGGGCAAAAACGTAAGACATCGTCCTTAAGCATTCTCGCCATTGCTGGGGTTGAACCCTATCATGAAAAAGCTGGCGAAGAGTATATGAACGAGGCCCAGTTGGCGCATTTTAAGCTCATTCTCGAAGCATGGCGCAATCAACTCAGAGATGAAGTGGACCGGACTGTTACTCATATGCAAGATGAGGCAGCTAACTTTCCAGACCCCGTTGATAGAGCCGCTCAGGAAGAAGAATTCAGCCTTGAATTACGTAACCGGGACCGTGAACGTAAACTGATTAAGAAAATCGAAAAAACGCTGAAAAAAGTTGAAGATGACGACTTTGGCTATTGTGAATCATGTGGTGTAGAAATTGGTATCCGTCGTTTGGAAGCCCGTCCTACCGCTGATTTATGTATCGACTGTAAAACATTAGCTGAAATTCGCGAAAAGCAAATGGCTGGCTAGTGTCTGTATGGAGTCCTGAACGGCGCATATTACTGCGCCGTTACAAGGGAACTCCACATTCTGTTATGTTCCGCTCAGAGCCTATTCCTTGCGTTAGCTATCACGTAAAATCTATCCTTCTCGCATCTTTTTGCCAATTGGCTGGCGATAACGTCCTATCATGTTCCTTTAAATAAGATAAATATTTACTTTCGCGTAATTTTTTACGGAAATAGCTTATACTATCTTTTAACCCCATAGTGTGAATTTGAACGATAATCTAATAACAAAAAAACGCTTAAAATAAGGCTTCTAACCCTATACACCTATAGCAAGAAAGCTTTTTGCGCTATTATTTTGCGTAAATTTTATTGGTAACGTTTATAATTAGAGACGACTTTTATTCGTTTAACCATTCTCAAAGAAACTTCTGTGAGCTATGATTAGCCGCTTATTTTGTTTAATGAATATTGGTAATGACATCGAGGTGTACTATTTTTAACCGAGTAGCAAATTTCTGCCGTAATATTTTATCTCGCAATACAGATGCATCTCCTGAAGATGTAGTAAAACATCGTGATCCTTCGCGAGATAGTCAGGCAGCCGGTAAAAGGCCAGTCACTCATTCTGCTCATGCGCAAACCGCATCTAAGGAGCAGAACACCGTTCAACCCCATAAAACAACCCCTATTAGAAAAACGGTTCGTCAATCTCAACGTGCCGATTCAACACCTGAGAAGCGCCCTACAATGACAACCGTAAACGAAGAAAACATTACTGTTATCCCGCGTTCCGAACACCCTATTTCACGCAGTGATATCAGTGATAATGCGTTAAAAGTGCTGTATCGCTTAAATAAAAGTGGCTTTGAAGCCTATTTAGTGGGTGGGGGTGTGCGTGATTTGCTTTTAGGCCAAAAACCTAAAGACTTCGATATTACGACAAACGCAACACCAGAACAGATCCGCAAATTATTTCGTAATTGCCGTCTAGTTGGTCGCCGTTTCCGCCTAGCACACATTATGTTTGGCCCCGAAATTATTGAAGTTGCAACTTTCCGTGGCCACCATGACCAAAGTGCATCAGATGACAAAAACTTATCTGCACAAGCACAAAATGGCATGTTGTTACGCGATAACATCTTTGGTTCCATTGAGGAAGATGCGATCCGTCGGGACTTCACCGTTAACAGCCTATATTACAATATTGAAGACTTCACATTACGTGACTACGTTAATGGCTTAACTGACCTCAAAGCTGGCGTTATTCGTCTAATTGGTGACCCAGAAACACGCTATCGTGAAGACCCAGTCAGAATGCTAAGAGCGGTACGTTTCGCCTGCAAATTAAATATGAGCATCGAACCAAAAACTGCAGAGCCAATTTACCAACTTGCTCATTTATTGAGAGAAATTCCATCTGCTCGGTTATTTGAAGAGTCACTCAAATTACTACAAGCAGGCCAAGGTTACGATACCTATAAAATGCTCAAAAAATATGGTTTGTTTGAGCAGCTTTTCCCTGTTGTCGCAAGCCGCTTTACGGATAACAGTGATTCGCCAATGGAAAAAATCATTGAGCAAGTCCTTAAAAATACTGACTTCCGATTAAAAAATGATAAGCGTGTTAACCCTGCTTTTTTATTTGCGGCTATGTTATGGTACCCAGTTACAGAGCATGCTGAAAAGCTCTCTCAAGAAGGCGGGCTAGCCTATTACGATGCATTTGCCCTTGCGATGAATGATATTTTAGATGAACAGTGCCGTTCGATTGCGATCCCAAAACGCATTACAACCACGATACGTGATATTTGGTTGTTGCAATTACGTTTACCTCGTCGCCAAGGTCGTCGTGCCAATAAATTAATGGAGCACCCGAAATTCCGTGCCGCGTTTGATTTATTAGAGTTAAGGGCCAATGTTGAGCACCGCAACGAGCTACAAGAGTTAGCATTATGGTGGGCTGATTTTCAACAAGCGAATAATACCAAACAGCGTGAAATGATTTCGGAATTAGGCAACGCACCCACTCGCCGTCGCCATCGCCCACGTTCATCACAAGGTGGAACAGGTGCACGCCGGTCGAATAAGTCATAATTGATAGAGAGAATACAATGGAACAAGTCTATATTGCTGTAGGAAGTAACCTTGGTGAGCCGCTATTACAGGCACAACAAGCTATTGCAGCATTAGATGCGATTCCCAATAGCCGTGTTGTTTCTACCTCTTCTGTGTACCGAACTAAACCACTAGGTCCACAAAACCAGCCAGATTTTCTGAATCTGGCTGTACTACTCGAAACAAGTCTTGAGCCAGAAATACTCCTCAACCACACACAAAAAATCGAGCTTGAGCTTGGTCGTGTTCGCAAAGAGGAACGTTGGGGTCCACGAACTCTTGACCTCGATATCATGCTTTTTGGTAACCGTATTATCAATACTGAACGGTTAATTGTTCCACATTATGGGCTAAAAGAGCGTGAGTTTATGTTGTATCCGCTTAGTGAAATCGCCCCTTCCCTTGTTTTTCCTGATGGCGAAAAGCTTTCAGAAAGACTCACACAAGTCCCTCGAAATGGCCTAACATTTTGGGATATTCCAGCCTAAAATGTTCAACCTCTTATGAGGTATGGTCGCAGGGAGATCATTTCCGGAGGTTATTATAATGAAACCAATTTCTCTGGCTGATTTATGTCAGTTTAAAAAAGACAAACACAAATTTGCAACTATGACTGCCTATGACGCAAGCTTTGCTCAATTATTTTATGAGCAAGGTATTCAAGTGATGCTCGTTGGAGACTCACTGGGAATGACGATCCAAGGTGAATCATCTACTTTACCAGTTACTGTCGAGCAAATTGCTTACCACACCCGATGCGTTCGCAAAGGTGCACCAAACGCCTTCATTATTGCAGATATGCCATTTATGAGTTACGCCACACCAGAACAAGCTTGTGCTAATGCAGCAATTTTGATGCAAGCCGGTGCAAACATGGTGAAAATTGAGGGTGGCAGCTGGTTATGTGATACCGTAAGAATGCTAGGAGAACGCTCTGTTCCTGTGTGTGGTCATCTCGGTTTAACACCACAAGCCGTCAACGTTCTTGGCGGTTATAAAGTCCAAGGACGCGATGAGGTCACGGCAAATCAATTACTCAAAGATGCGATTGCACTAGAAAATGCAGGTATCCAATTATTGGTTCTCGAATGTGTTCCAACTGCCTTAGCAAGTCATGTTTCTGAAGAGTTGCTATTACCGGTGATTGGTATTGGCGCAGGAAATGGAACTGATGGACAAATCCTTGTTATGCATGATGCACTGGGTATTACCGCACGAGCGCCTAAATTTGCTAAAAACTTTTTAGCTCAAGCAGGCAACCTTCATGATGCTATTCGTATGTATATTCAAGAAGTGGAAGATGGCATTTACCCAAGTGAAGCACATTCTTTTTCTTAATTGATGCCAGTAATTATAAGGAACTCACGTATGCTTATCGTTGAAACGGCACTTATCTTACGCCGTGAAATTCGCCGCTGGAAACAAGAAGGTAAACGTATTGCACTTGTCCCTACGATGGGTAATTTACACGATGGTCACTTAACACTCATTGACCAAGCGAAAAAACAAGCTGATATTGTGATTGCCAGTGTATTCGTAAACCCAATGCAATTTGATAGGCAATCTGATTTAGCCAATTACCCACGGACTTTGCAAGAAGATTGCGAAAAATTAAAGCGTCGTGATATCAATTTAGTTTTTGCCCCTTCCCCGCAAGAATTCTATCCAGAAGGGATGGAAAAACAGACTTTTGTTGACGTTCCCGAGTTATCGACGATGTTAGAAGGCGCAAGCCGTCCCGGTCATTTTAGAGGTGTCGCAACGGTTATCACTAAGCTGTTCAACTTAGTACAGCCCGATATTGCTTTGTTTGGTGAAAAAGATTACCAACAGTTGCAATTAATTCGCAAATTAGTCGCTGACTTATCATTTGATACTCAAATTGTTAGTGTCCCAACGGTTAGAGCCAAAAATGGCTTAGCATTGAGTTCACGCAACAACAATTTGTCAGCGGAAGAGCTAAAAACAGCGCCTAAACTGTATCAAATTATGCAACAAGCGGGTGAAAAATTAGTCGCTGAGCCTAACGCATCTGAGGTTATTATAGAAGAGATGAATAATAGCTTACGTGAAGCCGGTTTTACCCCTGATGAGCTATTTATTCGCGATGCAGATACATTATTACCACTTGGTGAGCCGAGTAAACGTGCGGTTATTTTAATGGCTGCATGGTTAGGTCAAACGCGTCTTATTGACAATTTACAAGTTGACCTGCAACGCGATATTGCATAAAAATAAATCAATTATAAAAATGAAATAACACACTGCAATTACAGTGTTTATAGCGTTAATTCAATGTCTGTGTTCCGAATGGCTTTTATTTTTTCAAACTCATTTGGTTCACAGCTAGGCGGTAAGTAAGCGAGTCTCTAGGAGCATACATAAGTATGTGACTAGGGCGAGCGAGCGCCACCAACAACGCTGTGTTCCGAATGGCTTTTATTTTTTTCAAACTCATTTGGTTCACAGCTAGGCGGTAAGTAAACGAGTCCCTAGGAGCATACATAAGTATGTGACTAGGGTGAGTGAGCGCCACCAACAACGCTGTGAGCCAAATGAGGAAGAAAAAATGTTAAGAAGAATGTTACAAGGCAAACTCCACCGAGTCACTGTTACACAAGCAGACCTACACTACGAGGGCTCATGTGCAATAGATCAGGACTTCATGGATGCCGCTGGGATCATTGAATACGAAGCCATTGATATTTACAACGTTGATAACGGTGAACGTTTTTCAACTTATGCAATTTCGGGCGAACGTGGTTCAAAAATTATTTCGGTTAATGGTGCTGCTGCACGCCGCGCTGCGGTTGGTGATAAACTGATTATTTGCTCTTATGTGCAAATAGAAGATGAAGACGCTCGCTTACATAAACCAAAAGTAGCTTACTTTGATGAAAATAATAAAATGAGTCGCCTAGCAAAAGCGGTTCCAGTCCAAGTGGCATAATTTGGGTCTTTGCTTACCCAATAAATTGATTAATAACACCATTTATATACATTTCAATAAAAAACGGCTTTTGATTACATTCAGTATCAAAAGCCGTTTTTTTAACACAATTTCATCCCTAAAACTTAGCTTCTGAGGCCTCGACCCTGCTCAATTAGGAACCATGTTAATGCATAAAAGACGACTAAAAAAATCATTAAGACGCCTAATGTAATCGCGATAGAAACATCAGCTATTCCCAGAAAGCCATAACGAAAGCCGCTGATCATATACACAATTGGGTTCAGTTTAGAGACGGCTTGCCAAAACGGGGGGAGCAGTGACAACGAATAAAACACACCGCCTAAATACGTTAATGGTGTTAATACAAAGGTAGGAACAATACTAATATCATCAAATGTCTTAGCGAAGATGGCATTTAATAAACCAGCAAGGGAAAACACAATTGCGGTTAGTAATAACGTTATGACTACCATTGCCCATGAATGGACTTGCAATGGAATAAAAAATAACGATACCAATGTGACGAGAAAGCCGACTAAAATCCCTCTAGCAACACCACCACCAACAAAACCTGCGATAATAATATGCGTCGGAACAGGGGCAACGAGTAATTCTTCAATATTTTTCTGAAATTTAGAGCCAAAGAAAGAAGAACAAACATTTGAATATGAATTAGTGATCACCGCCATCATGATCAGCCCGGGGACGATAAACTGCATATAATCCACACCGCCCATATCACCAATTCTTGAACCAATTAAGTTACCAAAAATCACAAAATAGAGCGACATGGTGATCACAGGTGGTAATAATGTTTGTATCCAAATACGGCCGAACCGCGTGACTTCTTTTATCCAAATGGTTTTTAATGCGACCCAATATAGTGAGATCATCTTGCAATCTCCTTCTCGGTTGCATTACTTTCTCTTTTGACTAAGTTAACAAATAACTCTTCTAACCGATTTGCTTTATTTCGCATACTTAAAATCTGAACACCTTGCTCACTGAATTGGCTAAAAACACTATTTAGACCTTGCTCTCTTTTGACATCTACCTCAAGTGTTGAGGTGTCTATCAAACGTGATTCATACCCTAATAATTGAGGGATCGGACTTTTTGGCATTAAATCAAAAATAAAGGTTTCTGATTCTAATTGACTCAGTAATTGCTTCATACTTGTATTTTCAACTAATTCACCGTGTTGAATAATACCAATATTACGGCATAACATTTCAGCTTCTTCCAAATAGTGAGTGGTTAAAATGATTGTCGTTCCCTGAGCGTTAAGATTCTTTAAGAATGTCCACATTGAACGGCGAAGTTCAATATCAACACCCGCGGTGGGTTCATCCAAAATTAATAGCTTTGGTTGGTGCATCAACGCACGGGCTATCATTAAGCGGCGTTTCATACCACCGGACAAATTACGAGCCCGCTCATCACGCTTTTCCCATAAATCAAGCTGGGTCAGGTACTGCTCTGCACGTTGTACAGCAACAGAGCGCGTGACCCCATAATAACCGGCTTGGTTAAGAACGATTTGTAATACCGTTTCAAATGGGTTGAAATTAAACTCTTGAGGCACTAATCCAAGTTGCTGCTTTGCTTGCACAACTTGCTTTTCTAAATCATAACCAAATACTTTTACAGAACCGCTCGTTTTATTCACCAGCGAGCTAATGATCCCGATCGTGGTTGATTTACCCGCGCCATTTGGCCCCAACAATGCGTAAAAGTCACCGTCTTCAACGCTCAGGTCAATCCCTTTCAGGGCTTTTACACCACCTGGGTAGGTTTTGGTTAATTGCGATAACTCAAGTGCATATGTCATATGTAAAAAAAACCTTTATTCTTAGGACGATTTGAAGGCAATATATCATCATGATGCCACTTTTTTCTGCACTATGTTATGCAGAAAAGAGATAATTAGTTTATACAATATAATTCAATATGTTATGAATTTAGGGTTGTCTTGCCTAAAAGACAGGTTCATCATAAGGATGTTGAAATTAGTATAACTAATTATTAATTAATCAATAAATGTTGTATAAGATTTTATCGCAAAGTAACACAACTAGGCTATAAGTCATGATGAGAAAAATCGAAGAGCTGTTTGCTAACAATGAAGCATGGTCAGCATCAGTCAATGAACAAGATCCCGAATTCTTCAAAGAATTATCAAAAGCGCAAAAGCCGAGATTCTTATGGATAGGCTGCTCTGACAGCCGAGTACCTGCAGAAAAATTAATTAACGCGGCACCTGGCGACCTTTTTGTGCACCGTAATGTTGCCAACTTAGTTATTCACACTGACCTAAACTGTTTATCAGTCATTCAATATGCCGTTGATGTCTTACAAGTTGAGCACATCATTATTTGTGGCCACTACGGCTGCGGTGGTATTGAAGCAGCGGTTGATAACACCGAACTTGGCTTAATTAATAACTGGCTATTACACATAAGAGATATTTGGTACAGACATAGCTCTATGTTAGGTGAGCTAAAACCTTGCGAGCGTCTTAACCGTTTATGCGAATTAAATGTCGTTGAGCAAGTTTATAATTTAGGGCATTCAACCATCATGCAATCTGCATGGAAACGAGGCCAGAAAGTGATGATCCACGGTTGGGTATATGGGATTAATAATGGCCGGTTACACGACTTACATATTACTGCTGACAGCCGAGAAAAACTTGAGTTATGTTACCGTGAAGCTATTTCAACATTAACTCAAAAAAAATAAATTAAATTATTAATTCGAAGCTCTTAGACATAAGAGCTTCTATGCACAACAAAAAAGGACAGCAATGCTGTCCTTTTTTGGTCGTTTTATTCAGAAGATCTAGTCTTCTAATAACGTTACGTGCCCAATATAAGGCAGATGACGATATTGCTGAGCGTAGTCAATACCGTAACCCACCACAAATTTGTCTTCAATCGAATAACCAATCCATTCAACAGGAACCTGTACTTCTCGGCGTGAAGGTTTATCCAGCAATGTACAAATAGCAACAGATTTAGGGCCGCGTAATTCGAAAATTTCACGAACTTTATTTAAGGTATTGCCAGAGTCGATAATATCTTCAACGATTAATACGTGTTTATCACGGATATCTTCGTCCAAGTCTTTGACAATTTTAACATCACGGCTTGATGTCATTGCATTGCCGTAGCTTGAAACGGTCATAAAATCGACTTCATGAGGAACATCAATCTTACGACATAAATCAGCCATAAAAATAAATGAACCTTTCAGCAAACCAACAAGGACTAATTCACCATCAAGTGTTTGATAATGAGCGCTAATTTTATCGGCTAATTCACTGATTCGTTGAGCAATCTCTTCTTCAGAGATCATTACTTCAAGGGTATGTTTCATCGTCTATTACGCATCTATGGGAATGGAAAGCACGTAATTTTAACATAGGCAGCACGCATATACTAATAAAGGAAAATGCAGTGCTAAAATTTCACACTGCATTTTATCTGAAAATAAATGTGGCTGTTAACTTACAGTGAAGCCCAACATCATTCCGGTATCTTCATGCTCTAAGAGATGGCAGTGAGCCATATAAGGATGTTGTTGAGTTGCAGGGTGTTTAAATTCGACTAAAATTTCACTCACCTGCCCTTCCACTTTAACAATATCTTTCCAACCTTGGCGATGAGGCTCTACGGCTTGACCATTTTCTTTTAGGATACGAAAACGTGTTCCATGAACGTGGAATGGGTGCAACATCATATCGCCACGCCCTGAAACGACCCATATTTCTTGTTGATTCATAGGAGCATTGAATGCAGGATGAGTCATTGAAAAAACCTGTCCATTAATGGTATTCGCGTTATGAATATCTAAACCATCAGAACCTGAACCACAGTGGCCGCCACTTCCCATTTTGCCATTCATATTTCCATGGTTCATATTTCCATGGTTCATATTTCCATGGTTCATATTTCCATGGTTCATATTGCCTGCATTCATGTTACCGTGGTTCATATTGCCCATCATTGCACCATGGCCGCCCATGTTACCCATGGCCTGGTCACCATATTTTTCACGTAACATCATCATGCCTTGCATGTCCAAACGCATATCCATCATTAAGTGGAAACGACGACGGTTTAAGCCAGCAAGAGAAGGAATAGCAGACATTGCTGCAAGTGTTGATGGTAAGTCACCTTCTCCCTTCGTCAACGTTGTTTCGATACGCAATACAGGCAAAGGCTGGTCAAATGGTGCGATCGTCATGCCCATTTGCCCGACGGGTAGCGTAACCAAATCGAATGCGCGACCATCGGAGGCATCAATTAAGACTTCAAAGCGCTCTCCCATCAAGATAGGTAATTCTGTTACGGAAACTGGCTCGGCTAGTAAACCACCATCACTCGCAACGACATACATTTTACGTCCATCACTGGTGGAAATGTTTAAACTTCTCGCATTGCAGCCATTTAATAACCTTAAGCGTAGCCAACCTTTTGGGGCAACATGTTTAGGGTAAACAGCTCCGTTCGTCAACATGATGTCTCCGAACCACCCCACTGCCGCGCTCATCACATCAAGCTGGTAGTCAATTTGACCATCATCTTTTAAGCGTTTGTCCTGCAAAATGACAGGAATATCATCAACGCCCCAATCACTTGGTAAGCCGTGCTTTGTGCTGTCTTCATCTTTAATTAATACAAGACCAGCTAAGCCCATTGCGACTTGATAACCCGTTTTTCCATGAGTATGTGGATGAAACCAACATGTCGCTTCACTTTGGTTTACCGTAAAATTCACTTTACGGCTTGCTCCCGGCTGAATTATCGCTTGAGGCCCACCATCTTGTTCACCTGAAATTTCTAAGCCATGCCAGTGAACGGTTGTATCTTCAGCCAATTGATTCACAATATTGATATTAACGCTTTGCCCATTCTTTAAGCTAATCGCAGGGCCCAATAAATTGCCGTTATAACCCCATGTCGTTGTTTTCTTTCCTGGAATAAACTGCGAAATACCTTGTTGGATAGCTAGCTGAATATTGCCTTGTGCATCTGGCTCAACTAGCGGAGGGATTGCCAGCTCAGGGTAGTTTCCCGCTGCGACCGCGATGCGGCTCCAAATAGGCAGCGCACTTGCAGCATATGTGATAGCACTTAATTTCAAAAAATCGCGACGTAGCATTGATAACCTTCCTTTTATTTATCAAATTAATAATCATCAGAGGGGTAATTTATGGCAAATTACACTTTCGAAGCAAAACATGGTTTAATGAAGGTATGATAAAGCCTCCCCTTACAGGAAGGTCAATAAAGCCACTCTATAAATGTGGGTTTATTACATGGATTTAAGAAAAATATAGTTGACTAACAATTCTATTCTTATGCTAACGTAACTTGACATAGAAAACAGATAGAATAACGAATGCGCAAATTTATATTGATGTCATGCTTAATGACTCTGTTAGGGATAACCAATTCTGCCAGAGCTCTTTCTACCAACGAAGCTGAAGATCTTGCTGATCTTACGGCCGTTTTTATTTATCTAAAATATGATTGTGGGTATTCACAAATCCCTGATAGAGAAATTGAACGTGCTATCGTTTACTTTGCTAAAAGCAACAAATGGGATCTTAGTAACTATAATGCGGAAAAAATGACCGCTCTTAACAAAGAAAGTTATAGTGACCTAAAAGGAATACCACTTACCACCGAGTTTAAATGTCAGTCCCTTGCTCGCGATTCGCTAGGCCTTTTTGCTTACGTAAAATAAGCGGAGGATAAAGCCCATCAAGAAAACATGCCCAAATATAGTCTGCATGTTTTCTTTCTTTACTCTAAATTATTATTCCTTTTTTGCCTTCGTTCTTGCCAAAACAGGGCTATCGATGGAATACTTTGAATAATCACCATTCTGATAATATGATTTGACATCACAAAGCCCGCATCTAAATTCATGGTAATTGCTGCGAATGTCATTGCTTCCATACTCCCCGGCGCCCAAGCTAACAATAATACTGAAATATCATAGCCTGTCATCCAAGATGCAAATACCGTGATAAGAAAAGTCAGCACGATATTTACCACCACAACTTGGGCTGAAGAATATATATTTTTAATCAACGATGAAAGTGGAAAAACAATGAAATGGTTACCAATATTCATCCCGATCAATACCATACTGAGTTCAGTCAACATCAGTGGGAAATTCAATGGGATATCAACCCAACCTTGAATGAGTGTTGCCGCTGCTAATGACGTTAACATAAAAGGCGCAGGGACTCTTAAACGCTGTAAAATTATCCCTGAAATAACACCAACAACAATAATAAGCAGTAGCCATCCCGTTGAAACTAATGTGAGTTCTGGAAATTCGATTATCGGTTGCGGATCACCATCACTACCAACAACAATACCTGCTAATAAAATAAGAATAATTAAACGAATTGTATGGGAAATAACAATTTTTTGGGGTGGTGTATGGGTATGGTCAGTTAATGCGAGAATTGCAGCCATCGCACCGGGGACAGAGCCTAGCATTGCCTCTTGTTTTGTCCAACCGACTTTTCGGTAAAACCAAAAAAAGCTGAACGAAAATTGCACGGCCAAACAGACAACTAGCATTAATAGTAAAAGAAATAAATTGTCTGCTTCATTAAGAGATACTTGATTGAACATCAAGCCGACAGAGGTTCCCAGTGTGACTTGAACAAAGGTAATGGTATGTTTAGGAATTGCGAACGAAATACCAAAACGATGAAAAATGATAATCGCAATGATCGGGCCAAACATCAATGCAAGGGGAATTCCAAGATAAGTAAGCCCACCACCGATTAAAGCACAGATGGAAATTCCACCTATCATTTTTAATAATTTCATCATATGGTATTAACCATTAAGTCTTTTTATAGCCCTAATTTATATCACATTATTTAAGCAATATGGTTTTAGTTTTTAATTATTTATCCCCTTAGTGACATCTACCAGTATTTATTCATTTATTAGGTTTTGATCTAGTTATTTTAACTTAGTCTGAAAAAATCTCTCTAACACAAATTAACATAGCATAGTAACAAAACTATTTTTACTTTAACTGTTTTCTTCATTTTATATTATCAGCGCGAGCTTGATTCATAATCGCTTTGGACATCCATTGGGCTAATTCTGTTACTTGAGCATCATCCATTTTCCAAATATCTTTTAATACTAAAAATATTTCAGAACCATAAATAACAGAAAAGGCTCGAATGACTCTGTCTATAATTTCTTGCGGATATTCTGATTTCATTGGCGATGTCACCATCGCAAGAATTTCTTTACGATTTCCGCGTTCTAGAGGCTTATCTTTAATATTTTGTGGAGCAGCTCGCCCCTGTGCCCATTGCTGTAGTGATACTTGCAGCGCGGCGCGCAAAACACCTTCATGTTCAAACATACGTGGAAAAGCATAGGTTAATAGCTCGCCAATACGCTCTTCGGTTTGCTCACTTTGTGGCCGCCAAGTTAAAATAGGACCTAAACTTTCATTAACCGTTGCGGTAATTAAATCGGCTTGTGTCGGAAAATAACGATATGCTGTCGCACGAGAAACTCCCGCCTCAACTGCCAATTCAGAAACAGAAGGCATCGCCCCTTTTTCAAATAAATCTAAAGCTGTCGTAACCAATAATACATAGGTCCGTTTTCGTGTCCCTTTGTATTCTGAGAGTGAGTGAGTTTTAGACATTAATTTATCCTTAAAATACTGTCACTTACTATAAGGCCAGTTAGCGTTAATGAAAACACATAAGTGTAAACAGGTAAATATACTTAATTGATAATTTGAAAAGATTTATCTATGGAGGTGATTTCAACGATAATAGCAAAAATCATAACAATCACATTTAAATCTTTTAATCTTCTACATGTATTCGAAGTAATTCAAGATTATTAATAAGTATTTATTACATTTTATCAATAGGATATGAATACTAGCAACCAATGTCTTTCACAATAAAACAAAAAATGAGACTACGGTCTCATTTTAAAACTAAACCAAATGATACCATGGTCTCATTATGATGGAAAATTCAACGCTCGTTTTACTCTGAAAGGGTTGTTCTATGAAAAAACATCCGGGTTTTATTTATGTTGTAACGACGCTTGACACTAAAAGTGCTGAACTATTTTATGTCAGTGAATTAATCAAAAACGCCGGATTAGCGGTACGTACCGTTGACCTGACAACACAGCCAACGCAATTAGAAAAAAACGCAGATATCAGCGCACATACCGTTGCAAGTTTTCATCCGCTCGGCACTGAAGCCGTTTTCTGCGGTGACCGTGGTAAAGCCATTGAAGCCATGGCACATGCTTTCAGCCTTTATCTTGCCGCACAAACAGATGTTGCCGCTATTCTTGGCTTAGGCGGGTCAGGAGGAACAGCTCTCATCACACCGGCCATGCAAGTATTGCCTGTGGGTATTCCAAAATTAATGGTTTCCACTATGGCTTCAGGGGACATTTCTGGTTATATCGGTGCGAGTGATATTTCAATGATGTATTCCGTCACTGATGTATCAGGTTTGAATATCATTTCTCGCAAAGTATTAAAAAATGCAGCCAATCAAATCGCAGGAGCTGTTTGGTTTGATGACGAAGAACAACCGCATGACTTAAAACCAGCAATTGCACTCACCATGTTCGGGGTAACGACCCCATGCGTACAACAACTTACAACACAGTTAGAGGCGCAATATGACTGTCTAGTTTTCCATGCGACAGGCAGTGGTGGTAAAGCCATGGAAAAACTGATTGATAGCCAATTACTGCATTCAGTTTTAGACATTACAACCACCGAAGTGTGTGACCACTTATTTGGTGGCGTATTGGCTTGTGATGAAGACCGTTTCGGTGCTATTGAGCGTACTCAGACCCCTTGTGTGATGTCTTGTGGAGCCTTGGATATGGTGAATTTCGGCCGTCCTTCCAGCGTGCCCGAACACTACCAAGATCGCTTGTTTTATCACCACAATGCTCAAGTCACTTTAATGAGAACGACCAAAGAAGAAAACCAACAAATGGGTCGTTGGATTGCAGAAAAATTAAATCGTTGTCACGGTGAAGTGCGCTTTATTATTCCAACAGCAGGGTTTTCGGCATTAGATATTGACGGTGCTCCATTTTGGGATCCTATCGCAGACCAAGCCTTCATTGATGCTTTAACCGAAAATCTAATCATAACAGAGAAAAGACAGCTTATTTTGAGTCCTTATCATATTAACTCCTCCGAGTTTTGTGACCAGGTTATTCAGCTTCACCAGGAAATTTTGAACAAATAATAGAGGTTAACTATGAAACATAACCGCGCAGATTTATTAAAAAAATTTAGAGACATGATTGCTCGGGGAGAACCAATCATCGGTGGTGGCGCAGGAACAGGGCTATCAGCTAAGTGTGAAGAAGCGGGCGGTATCGATTTAATCGTTATCTATAACTCAGGCCGTTATCGCATGGCAGGTAGAGGTTCACTTGCAGGCTTATTAGCCTATGGCAATGCAAATGAAATCGTTATGGATATGGCAAAAGAAGTTTTGCCCGTAGTGAAACATACTCCTGTCCTTGCCGGTGTGAATGGAACAGACCCATTCTGCCAATTCGATAAATTCCTCGATGACATCAAAGCAACAGGCTTCGCAGGGGTACAAAATTTCCCTACCGTCGGGCTAATTGATGGTAACTTCCGCGCCAATTTAGAAGAAACAGGAATGGGCTATGGGTTAGAAGTTGAGATGATCCGCCTCGCTCATGAGAAAGATTTACTCACGACGCCTTACGTTTTTAGTGCTGAAGACGCAATTGCGATGACTAAAGCCGGGGCTGACATTATTGTGCCACATATGGGGTTAACAACCGGGGGAAATATTGGAGCTGAAACCGCACTGACGCTCAGGGATTGCGTTCCACTAATCAATGAATGGGCAAAAGCGGCAAAAGCAGTACGCGAAGATGTGATTGTTCTGTGCCACGGTGGCCCGATAGCCACCCCTGAAGATGCTGAATACATTTTAGCCAACTGCCCTGATTGCCATGGTTTCTATGGTGCCAGCTCAATGGAGCGTTTACCAACAGAAGTAGCATTAACTGCCACCACACAAAAATTTAAATCAATTACACGTTAGTTTTTTTACTTTATGTTTTGCCAACACTAGGCGCCTACTTCGGTAGGCGTTTTTTTTATTTTTTAGCTGGGTTTAAATAGCGCCATAACACCCAGAGTAATGATGTCGAATAATATAAAACCCCAAATTGGATAACCATTAATGGGTTTTCTGTCGCTCCAGTCATCTTGAGCATGCCATAATAGTTATTTTGCTCCAAATACTGTTCCGTTAACCCACCTTGCGGTAAATAACGACCAAGCAGCATGATAATAATAAAACACGCGACATAATGACGTAATTTGGCAATGCCTTCATCAAAAGCATTAAAATGGCTATTCATATCATTAGCCTGTTTTCGTCCAATAATAATACGATTAATTAATGTTGCGGCATAAATATAGAGGATCGCAGAGGAGTTAATTTGTGTGGTATGAAAAATATACGCAACGCCACCTAAAATCGCGGCAATCACAATAAAGAAAAAACCTTTCGCCACAACAGCCATCATGGTGCTCATATGAATCAAAATAAATTCAAATAATAAAATCAATACCATGTTGTAAATAACAGCCACCCCAGACCATTGAGGTGAAAACCAAAGTGACAACAAAAATACAATATAAAAAATAGTGAGCCCGTGCTCAACCAATGTTGGCAACGTCCCCATTATTCCTTGCGGTTCTTCTGATTCAAGAAAATAATGTTTTTTGTTCGTCCCTATAGTCGACGTATTTTTGCGAGGAGTTTTCCTTTTTTTTATCTTTCTAGCCACAAAGTTATTTCCCTTTTTCCTGGTAAATAGAATGCCCTTTGCATAAAAAATGCATTAAGCAAGCCATAAATACAGGCATACCAAAGTAGAGCACGCCAAAGGCAAAAGCCACATGGGGTTTATCTGGGAATTCACCACCGCTAGAGATACTCGAATAATAGCCAATAGACCTTAAATATTCAGGCGTTAACCCGCCATAAGGCACGAGGAAAGATAAAATTAACACTGAGAAAATACAGAACATAAAATTAAGTGCCATTAATGCTGAATAGCCCATATTTTCTGAACGTTCTTGCTCTGTTCGGCTGGTTAAACCAAAAAGCATTCGATTTGCAACAGTGGCACTGTATAAATATAAAATTAATGGGGAATCACCTAATACTGACATATTAATGGCCAGTGCAAAAAGACCATAGAAAAGAGCAAATAACGTTAATATTCTCCAATCACGAAATACCGCCATAAAGACGCCCGAGTGAACTAAAATAAATTCAAAAATCAGGATCAATGTCAGGTTATAAATAATTTCTACCGTATAGTATTCAGGAAAAAACCATACCGATAAAATAAAACCAACATAAAATAATGAAAAACCGTAGTTTATTATTTTAGAAAAAGCACGAAGAATACTGAAAGAGTGCGAATTCTCCTTCACACTTTTTACTGAAGATTGTTTTGGGAAAAAACCTTGGCTTTTATCTTTTCCACTCCTTGGTGGCTTTACCATTACCTCACTCCATGCCATCAATACCACTTTATTAATAAGCTACTTGATAATACAAAAAATAAACAGTGGTTAAAGTCTGAATGATAGACTCGAGACAAGATAAAGTGTAAAAAATATCGACAAGATGGCATGAACGTAGAAACGCCATGCCACAGATAGACTAAATGGAAATTAAACCAGTTTGGCGATCAGCGTATCTAAGTCACCTTGTAAGAAATTTACCGGTGGAATTTCAATCACAGTATAGGCGCCTGCGGCTTGTTTCATCGTCGCTCGTGCGGCAGAAACCATAAATTGAGACGTCAGTGCAGGGTTATTAATGCGCATTGAATATTCGAACAACTGGTTATGTGTTGCCCCTGAAACGCCTTTATGAGTCATGTGCACACCGTGCCCAACATCTTTTAGTGCATCAATGCTATCCACCTGACGAATATGTGTTTCATCAGAAGAAAAGTAGCTGTCTGCTTTAATCGCTTGAGCCACTTCATCGAACTTAGCGCCACCGTCTAATTCAACATAAACCATACGACGATGAACCCCTGTTCCTAATGGAATTGTGACAGAAAGTGCATCTTTTACGCCATTGATAGCCTTAGCGGCCACACTGTGCCCCATACTCATCCCCGGACCAAAATTCGTATAAGTTACCCCTTTTGGTGCCATTGCTAACATCAATGTACGCATAATCGAATCAGAACCGGGATCCCATCCGGCAGAAACAACCGCCACGCTATTATGCTGCTTCGCGATATCATCTAAGCTACGTTTTAAAGCCACAATATCCGAATGTACGTCAAAGCTATCAACCGTATTAATTCCCAAACTTAAAATTTTTGCTGCTAATGGGCCGATTGCACGCGTAGGTGAACAGAGTAGCGCAACATCAACTTTTCCTAATTTTTCAATATCATCAACCACTTTGTAGGCTGAAAGTTCCGCAGGAATATCTTGTGTATTACGACGAACTACCCCGACTAACTCAAAATCTTCAGCGGCCAGAACAGCTTCTAGTGCATAGCGACCAATGTTACCGTAGCCCACTATTGCTGCTTTAATTTTTGTCATTTTTGCTCCTATACAGTTCTGATGTTGCTTATTAAATTATTTATAGCGAAATTGAATTTAACAGAATAATTAAAAGTAAACAAAACATTAGCCTAATTAAATCAGACGCATTTTAACCCTATTTTCATTATTGAAATCCATGTAGAATTAGCCACTCAGAAAGCTTTCCCTAACATTCATGAATATATAAAGGTTCTCAATGCATCAATCCGATGTGACTGAGCGGTCACTCTTTTCGCTCAGCTGGCCAATTTTTATCGATATTTTTCTTCATTTGGCCACATTATTAATTAATACCTATATGGTCAGTCACGTTTCTACTGCCTACCTTGCCGCTATGGGGGTGGGAAACCAAGTATTTGATCTATTTATCACTATTTTTAACTTTATTAGTGTGGGGTGTAGCGTTGTTATAGCCCAATACCTAGGGGCAGGCCGCCGAGAAAAAGCCAGCCAAGCGATTCATATTTCAATCGCTTTTAACTTTATTCTTGGTTTTTCCAGCGCATTAGTTGCGTTATTTTTTGGCTATAGCATTTTAACTATTATGAATATGCCATCGCATTTAATGGCTGATGGTTATACTTATTTACGTATTCTAGGGATTTGTTTAATCCCTGAAGCAATTTCAATTATTTTAGCGGCATGCTTGCGGGTTTATGGTAAAGCACAACCCGCAATGTGGGTCACATTAATCGCTAATGTGATTACCGTATTTGGTAACATCATTGTGCTTTATGGTTTCTTCGGCTTACCACAATATGGGCTGGAAGGCGTTGCATGGTCAACTGTCGTAGGGCGTATTGTTGCCGTTATTTTACTTTTCTGCCTACTGTTTTATGGGCTGAGAATTAAATTTGTCCCAATGATGTTAATACACTGGTCACGGAAAATATTGGGGAAAATTTTACACATTGGATTACCCTCTGCGGGAGAAAATCTCGTGTGGATCCTCCATTTCATGACCGCATCTGCATTTATCGGTTTAATGGGGGAAACGTCCCTCGCGGCACAAACGCTCTATTTCCAATTGTCATTGTTTATCATGCTGTTTGGGATCTCTATCAGCATTGGTAATGAAATTATGGTTGGTCACCTTGTTGGCGCAAAGCGCTTTGAAGATGCCTATAGGCGCGGTGTAAAAAGCCTTAAAATGGGTTTTTACGTAACAATTGGTGTCGTTATCGCCTTTTGGTTATTCCGCGATCCTATTTTAAATAATATTACGGATGACCAAGGTATTATTAAGGTACTGCTGCCATTATTTTTACTTTCGGTGTTCTTAGAGCCTGGCAGGACAATTAATATCGTGATGGTAAATGCCTTGCGTGCTTCTGGCGATGCTCGCTTTCCGCTATGTACTGCCATTATTTTTATGTGGGGCGTTGCTATCCCATTAGGCTACTTCTTAGGCATAAAAATGGAGATGGGTCTCTTAGGCATTTGGCTAGGTTTCTTTGCTGATGAATGGCTGCGCGGCTTAACCAATGCATGGCGCTGGCGCTCACGTAAGTGGCAAAGTAAACGCCTTGATGTAGAAAACTAACCTTTTCAATTATCACTTGGTCCTGTCGAATTTCATAGGCAGGACTTTTGTGACAAAGCTCAAAGTTAGAAATATTTCATTTTTATAGTTCAAATTAGAGATAATATTTCTCCCCACTCTCTTTAAATCCCCTAACTTAGTGAAGTTTTTCTCCAGACTGTTGTTTAAAATAATAAAATTGAAAAAGATTTTATTAAGGGGATTTGCCATGCATGCTCAATCACAACCACTACTTTGGCAATATTTTATCAACGCAGTAAAACAAGAAGTAAAACCTGCCTTAGGTTGTACTGAGCCGATTTCATTGGCATATGCTGCCGCCAAAGCCGCTTCATTACTTGATGGAGCCGTGATCCGTGTCTGTGCTTTTGTCTCCCCTAACCTCATGAAAAATGGCATGGGTGTAACTGTACCCGGAACAGGTATGGTTGGTTTACCCATTGCCGCAGCCCTTGGCGCAATTGGCGGTGATCCTGAAGCGGGTTTAGAAGTATTAAAATCAGCATCTACGGATGCTATTGCATTGAGTAAAAGCATGTTAGCTCAAGGGGCTATTACCGTTGATATCAAGCACCCTTGTGATGATGTCATATACTCCGAAGCCACGGTATACACACAAACTGGATCCGCAACCGTTATCATTGCGGGGTCTCATACGAATATTGTTAAAATGATCCACAACAATCATACCGTATTTGATGCCACGACAGCTCAACCTCATCATGAATCTCCTGTTGACTGTGCGGCAGACGTCCCACTGCCGCCAGTCACCGCTAAATCTGTTTATCAATTTGCTACCGAAGCGCCATTAGAAGATATTCGTTTTATTCTTGAAGCGGCCCATTTAAACGAAGCCTTATCTCAAGAAGGTTTACGCAATGTTTATGGTTTACATATTGGTAAAACATTGCAAACCCAGCGAGATCGTAGCCTGCTTTCAAAAGACTTAATGTCAGAAATTATGATCCGTACCTCTGCGGCCTCTGATGCTCGAATGGGTGGGGCTGTATTGCCAGCCATGAGTAATTCAGGATCAGGTAACCAAGGTATCGCTGCAACCATGCCAGTGGTTGTCACGGCTGATTATTTACAATCTTCCGAAGAACAACTGGCTCGCGCCTTAATGTTGTCGCACCTAATGGCGATTTATATTCATAATCAGCTCCCTGCATTATCGGCACTGTGTGCCGCGACAACCGCAGCGATGGGGGCTGCGGCAGGCATTGCCTGGTTACTCGAGTCCCGATATGAAGTCGTTGCAATGGCAATTTCCAGTATGATTGGTGATGTTAGCGGTATGATTTGTGATGGTGCGTCAAACAGTTGTGCCATGAAGGTGTCAACCAGTGCGAGTGCCGCTTATAAAGCCGTGTTGATGGCATTAGATAATAGCTGTGTTAGAGGGTCGGATGGTATCGTTTCTGATGATGTCGACCAGTCCATTGCCAACTTATGTTCTCTAGCAGCGGGTTCTATGAAGCATACTGACGTGCAGATTATTGAAATTATGGCCGCTAAAGCGCGCCCTTAACGCTGTTGCATTGTTGGCTACATTCGCCAACCCTAGTTACATATTTTGTATGCTCCTAGGGGTTGGCTCTTTTGCCGCCTTGCTACGCCGCTAATGACTTTGAATTTCTTTTTTTGAAATTCTTTTTTTTGAATTGTTCTATTTTGAATTAACTTCTAGGGCTGCGAATTTTTCGCGGATCATCTCTTCTGGTAGGTCAATACCAATAAACACTAATACACTGCGGCGTTGTTCATCAACGTCCCAGTCTCTATCCCAATCCGCACTGTAAAGGCGCTGAACACCTTGGAATAGCAACCGCTTTGGCTCATCCACAATAGAAAGTATTCCTTTATAACGCAGTAAATTATCAGCAAAACCAAGTAATAATTCTTCCATTACCTGAGAAACTGCCATCAGTTCAACAGGGTAATTAAATTCAAGGACAATCGAGCCCACTTCATTTTGTTGTTTAGGGGCGAAACGGAATGTCGGCTGTTTGACATTCAATTGTGAATCCAATAAAAAGCCTTCGATGTCCAATAATAAATTCAGGTCGATATCACCGTGAATAACGGGGTAAATCGGTGCCCTGGCATTAATACGTTGTAAACGTTCAATTAAAGCTTCATTATTTGGCTCAATATCGGTTTTGGTCAATAAAATACGGTCTGCATAGCCAATCTGCGCTTGGGCAATGGCGAAATCATTCAATTGTTTATCAGTGTGGACAGCATCCACTAAGGTAATAATGCCGTCTAATACATAACGTTCACATAAGACTTCATGGGAAAAAAAAGTTTGAGTGATCGGGCCTGGATCTGCCATGCCAGTGCACTCGATGACTAGACGGTCAAAGTCTAATTTTCCACTATCAAGGCCATCTAATAGGTCTAATAAGGCATTTTCTAATTCATTCGAACGGCTACAACAAATACACCCATTACTTAATGTAGTAATTTGTGTCGCACGATCACCAATTATTGCGTTATCAATGGGGACTTCACCGAACTCATTTTCAATCACTGCGATTTTATGACCATGCTCAGCATGAAGAATATGGCTAAGGAGAGTCGTCTTACCTGCACCGAGAAAACCGGTTAAAATTGTTACGCTAATAGGTTTCATTATTGCCCTCACACTTCATTGATTAACAGCAGCGAAATCCGCCTTTACCACTACCACCATACCGTGCATCTTGTCTTTCGCGAAAAAACTCTTTATATGTCATCACGGGTTTATCTGGGTGATTATCACTCATATGCTGTACATAGGTATCATAATCAGGAATACCAATTAACATTCGTGCGGCTTGCCCGAGGTATTTTCCTGTTTTGCCGAGATTTCCAAACATCAGCCTCTCCAATACAAATGCCCTACATCATGAGTACACAATGTAGGGCGACCTTTCATTTATCAAACACCTTTCGATGTTCAAATTCGTTGAAGGGTAACTTAATGTGAAGATGAAACTTTCACGCCCTCTTCAGGTACAGGAACATAAGGTGTTTCTTTGTCTGTACGCTCTGGGTTTTTGTATGCTTTCATCCCAACACGGATACCGTAGAAAATGATACCGTAGACAACCACTAAGAATAGAATACTCAGGCCTGCGTTGGTGTAGTTATTAATAATAATGTGATTCATATTAGTAATTTCTTGTGCAGTTAATTCTGCACCACCTGCCGCAATCTTATCTTTATAAGATTTCGCTAAGTATAGGAACCCTTCCAGTTGTGGGTTATCACTGAATAATTTCAGTCCTAATGCCCAAGTTGTACAGATTAATAGCCATACAGCAGGTAAGACGGTCACCATAATGTATTTACTGCGTTTCATCTTAATCAATACAACTGTACTTAAGATTAAAGCAACAGCGGCTAACATTTGGTTCGAGATACCGAACAGAGGCCATAGGCTCTTAACACCGCCCAGTGGGTCAACAACGCCTTGATACAATAAGTAACCCCACAGGCCAACACATCCCGCTGTACCGATGATACCCGCAACCAGTGAATCAGTTTTCTTCAAGAACGGAACAAAGTTACCTAATAAATCTTGCAGCATAAAGCGGCCAGAACGGGTTCCTGCATCCAATGCAGTTAAGATAAACAGAGCTTCAAACAGAATACCAAAGTGATACCAGAAGCCCATATTTGCCGCAGGCATGATTTCATGGAAAACATACGCAATACCTACTGCTAATGTCGGCGCACCACCTGCACGGTTTAACACTGACGGCTCACCAATATCTTTAGCTGTTTGCATGATTTGTTCAGGTGAAATCACAAAGCCCCATGAACTCACTGTAGCAGCTGCATGAACAGATACATCTTTGAGCTGAGCCATGATAGCTGCGCCATCTGGGCCACCCAACTCATGCAAGTTAGGCATTGTAATACCCAACGCTGCCGGTGGTGTATTCATTGCAAAATACAGACCTGGTTCGATAATAGAAGCCGCTACCAGTGCCATAATCGCAACAAATGACTCCATTAACATTGCACCATAACCGATGTAACGCGCATCTTTTTCGTTTGCTAATAACTTAGGTGTAGTACCTGAAGAAATTAACGCATGGAAACCGGATACCGCACCACAAGCGATGGTAATAAATAAGAATGGGAATAGAGTACCTTTCCAAACAGGGCCGGAGCCATCAACAAATTGTGTGACTGCTGGCATTTTTAATTCAGGGTTTAGAATAACGATACCAATCGCTAAACCAACGATAACCCCAATTTTCAGGAAGGTCGCTAAGTAGTCACGAGGCGCTAAAATCAACCATACAGGTAATAATGCTGAGATAAACGCATAACCCACTAATGCATAAGTAATTGTCGTGTCTTTGAATGTCAGTGCTGGGCCCCAGTATGGGTCGTGAGCAATCACGCCACCAAACCAAATAGAAGCCACTAACAGAACAATACCGATAACAGAAACTTCACCTACGCGTCCCGGCCGGATATATCGCATATATATCCCCATAAACAATGCGATAGGCACCGTTGACACAACGGTGAAGACACCCCATGGGCTTTCTGCCAAGGCTTTCACCACTATCAATGCTAATACAGCAAGGATAATGATCATAATTAGGAAGCACCCAAAGAGCGCCAGCGTTCCCGGAATTGGGCCAAGCTCCTCTTTAACGATTTCCCCTAATGATGCACCATTACGGCGTGATGAAATAAATAACACCATGAAATCTTGCACCGCACCGGCTAACACAACCCCCGCAAGCAACCATAAGGTGCCGGGTAAATAGCCGACTTGAGCCGCAAGAACCGGTCCGACTAATGGCCCTGCCCCTGCAATCGCGGCAAAGTGGTGACCAAATAGAACATTTTTATTTGTCGGAACATAGTTTAACCCATCATTATTAATGACGGCTGGAGTCGCACGTGTTTCGTCCAGCTTCATCACTTTCTTAGCAATATATAAGCTGTAATACCGATATGCGATGAGATACACCGCCACAGAAGCGACGACAATCCACAGAGCACTGATGTGCTCACCACGTCTGAGTGCGACTACCCCCAAGCAGACCGCACCGATTATTCCTAGGATCATCCACGGAATGTGCTTTAAAATACCATTTTTGTTCATAGAACACCCTTCTGAGGTAAAACGAACATGCCATTGATTTTGTATTAACCACCATAAAAAACGATATCGCTGTGTTTTCATTGCTTACCATTTATCGTTGATGGCTTTTTAATTGGCAGTGGTTGAACTGTATTACATTAAAAAATTGAGCTCTGCCATGGTCTATATGGTATGAAATTACACTCTGCAAATGACTAAAGTTAGGCTAAGTGGTGACATAAGGAATTAAGCGGTTTGTTTTTTACTTTGAATGGTTTTTAGGGGGGCTAGATACGGCCAAAAGTGTGATCTATATAACTATTTTATTTTGTTTTCAATAAGTTAAAAAATAAATTTAATGTGAGTAAAATGAGAGTTATTGTAAATAAATCTCATTAATAACGTAAAATTCAAAAGTGGTTTATCTAAAACTGTATAATACCTATTTACTATTAGCGTGTAATCGTTGTCCATTTACCACCAACCCACCAACTGTGTTCACCGTCTGTTTGTGTTTCACATCCGATACCGACTTTTGCTTTTCCTGCTTCAAATGGATACGCGCAATCATAAATTGCATCAATCACAATTTCTCCTGTTATTGCGTCTGCAAAACCAATTTTATCTTCTTTGCGTATTCGATATACCCCGTCTTGTGCTTCATCAGGCCAATTATCAAAATAGTAAAGTTGGTAAATCTCTTCTCCTTTTTGGTTAAAAACAGCCAAACCTTTATTAGGTGATTTTCCTAAGCAATACTTAAATGAAGATTGTTGCTCAAAACACGCAATTTTATCTTTTTCGTTCTCTACCCATAAACTAAATTGTTGTTCAAGATTTTGCGCTGTTGATAAAACAGATATTAATCCTAGAGACATTAAACCCACTACATAATGAATCTTCATAACTTTCCTTGCTCTACTTTTACGCCTAATAGGTGATAAGAAACCAAGCTTATCTGATTTGTTCTATTGAATACTCACTTAATAAAGATAGCTGATATCCCTTTCAATGAAACTAGGAATAACGGTAAACAAAGTCTTATATAAGAATAATCTCAAGACTGAAATTGAGTCATCAACTAGAAATGATGGGGTAACATACCATGCTTATTTATCAAACCTATTCACCCATATAACATATAAGACCAGAAATCAACCATCGATATCACTTAAGACAATGAAAAACCACATAACCAATTGAAACAAATAAGAATTAACAATTAGAAATCAATTAAAAAAACAGAAAAATGCATTTTCTACCTGTTTGACAACCTACGTAAGTAGAATTAATGTTAATCACGTTCTCCGGTGAACCTGTGTTCACTAAATAAATACTAAGACATTTAAAATTAAGTTTTTATGAAGAAGTAAATTATTTATTAAATATCTAATATTAATAAACTCGTTTTATTAATAGATTCTTAAATAATGATTGTCGGGTTGTTAATATTTATTAATAGAATAAAAACTTAATCTGAAATATGAAACTTTAAATATATATTAATTTAAAAACAAAATTAAAATTTTCCCATATACTTAGGAACTATGATTATGAAATTAAATAAACTTGCTCTGATTGGTGCATTCACTGTTGCAACTCTTTCTTCTCAAGCTTTTGCTGCTCAAGATGCAACTGTTAACTTTAATGCACGTTTAGTTGCTGCAACTTGTAATATTAGCGCTTCTAAAGACTTAATCAGCTTAGGAACTCACTCAAACGAAAAAATTGACACAGCTAAAGCATTATCAGAAGCAAACTTTAACTTAGTTTTAAATAACTGTACTAAAGTCTATGACGGTGCCGCTGGTAGCGATAACGAAGCTGGAAAAGCAACTACTGTTTCTATCTTAGCAACAGGTGAAGCATTAACTGGCCATTCAGACATGTTTGCAGATGCTCAAGCATCACAAATCAGTGTTAAGTTAGCAGCTGGTAAAGATAAAGTTGCGGTTAAGCCTAACACAACAACTGAAGTTGCAGACCTGAAAGTTACTGGTCAAAGTGATTACATCATCCCAATGGTTGCAGGTCTTTATGCAACAACAACTGATGCTGTCGCTCAAAACTTAAACGTACCAGTAACCTTCAGTGTTGCTTACGACTAATAACAGCCATCCGTTAGTTTAGCTAGTAATGCAGGCAGTAATAATTTCTTTAATGATGCCCCTAACGGAGTGATTGGTGTCCAATTATTAGATGGGACTCGAGTTATTAGTATCAATCAAACACCATTAGCCAAACCAGATGCATCTTCAATTATTTGGGATAATATAAAAAGCACGAATGAAAAAAAATGGTCAATGCTAAATTGCGTTGCGCCAAAACAGATTGTGAACCCTATGAAGGTGATTTTTCAGCAACTTTAACGATTGGCTATTACGCCGATTAATAATGATTATAAAGCGATAACAAATAAAAAGTTAAATAATTCACTTTGTTCAAAAATAACCTATATAGATAAATAATTATATCGTTTTTTGATGTTTGATTATTTTAAATGAGCCAAATTATTTTAATAGAAATGACAACGTTAAAATAATATTAACTCCTCTTCAACTAGTAATATTGGGCTACAGCGTTAATAAAATATATTCCGGTTGAAAAATAACTCACAACAATAAATAACAAAAGGTGATGCAGTGAAAGGGATGAAATTTACAGTGTCAGTAATTGGCGCTAGGGGATGACTCGGTTCCGTTTTGGCCCTTCATAAAACGGTCACAACGACCATTTTGAAACAATCAAAGCAGGCAGCTATCGCGGCAATATACAAGCGCTCACTCACTTAAAGTGGATGAGCGCAGATCTCATCGAAGTCAACCAGAAACACACACTGTACTAGCGGTTTTTTTGGCCATATCTAATGCATTTTCAATAGAATCCGCAATAGCCAAAGCAACACCTAATCGGCGAGTACCTGCAATTTCAGGTTTACCAAATAATCGTAATTGGGTATCAGACCCCAACGCTGAACCTATATGTGAAAAAACCACATTTTGACTGTGTAAATTGGGTAAAATAACGGCTGAAGCGCTTGGCCCATATTGGCGGATCACACCGATTGGGAAACCAAGAAATGCACGCACATGTAAGGCAAATTCAGATAAACTCTGTGAAATAAGTGTCACCATCCCCGTATCATGAGGGCGAGGTGAAACTTCATTAAAGATGATATCATCACCACACACGAATAATTCAACACCGAATATTCCGTAGCCCCCTAGAGAGGTAACAATTTTCTCAGCAACGTCCTGCGCTTTTTTCAATGCAACCTCACTCATGTACTGTGGTTGCCAAGACTCACGATAATCGCCTTTTTCTTGCCGATGCCCCACGGGTGCACAAAAGTGAATACCATCTATCGCACTGACCGTTAACAATGTAATTTCAAAATCAAAATTAACCATTTTTTCAACAATCACACGTCCCTGCCCTGCTCGCCCACCTAGCTGTGAGTAATCCCAAGCCTGCTCTAATTCATCTTGAGAGCGGATCACACTTTGCCCCTTCCCTGACGAACTCATCACCGGTTTAACAATACAAGGAAAACCAATTTTTTCTGCCGCTGTGACAAAATCGGGTTTGCTATCCACAAATTGGTACTCTGATGTTGGCAGCTTCAACTCTTCTGCGGCTAATCGGCGGATCCCTTCTCTGTCCATAGTAAGCACAATGGCTTTCGCTGACGGAACCACTTTTTGCCCTTGCTGTTCAAGCTCCATTAATACCTGTGTCGCAATCGCTTCAATTTCAGGCACAATAATGTCGGGTTTTTCAATTGAAACGATTTGCTTCAGCGCTTCGCCATCAAGCATATTTATCGTATAACTGCGGTGTGCAATATGCATCGCCGGCGCATTATCATAGCGATCAACTGCAATAACTTCGATACCCAACCGTTGACATTCAATCGCCACTTCCTTGCCTAACTCTCCAGCGCCTAACAACATCACTTTTGTTGCTGATTTACACAGCGCAGTACCTAATTGATTCATAATTGATAACCCTACCGACAAAAAGTTAATATCAATTATATACGCAATCGATTGCTTTTACTATCAAGGATAAAAAGTCACAAAACAAAAACCTCATAACCATTTGATAATAATATCAATAAATTAATCTAGCGGTGTTTTATCACGCCCTGTAATAAAGGGGTCTTTATGTGAAAATTTAATATACTGTTTGCGTAAAATAGCGAATACACAAAACATTAAACCAACCCAGATGAATGAAAAACTGATGCCTTTAACCCAATCAAATAGCTCATTAAATAAAAATACGGCTAATAAAAATTGAATTGTTGGTTCTATATATTGTGCCAACCCGATCACCGTTAATGATGTTCTTTTAATTGCTGCTGTAAAAAAGAGCAACGGAATTATCGTAACAGGAGCGGCCAACATATAAAGAATTTTGATTTGCCAATCGCCTTGTGCCACTTCACTTAAACCATTAGATACTAACCACCACGTGATCGCTATTGCGATAGGAAGTAGCCAAAGTGCCTCTAGAAATAAAGACGTAATCACATCAAATCGAATAAATTTACGAATTAACCCATATATCGCAAATGCACTACCCATAACTAACGCTAAAATAGGTAATTCACCATACTGCCAAATTTGGTAACCGACCCCCGCACAAATAAAAATAACAGCCATTTTTTCTGCGAAAACAAGCCGTTCGCGAAGAAACAAAACGCCAAGTAAAATAGAAAATAATGGGTTAATAAAATACCCAAGGCTAGCGGCTAACACCTGCCCATGAGTTAATGCGTAGGTAAATGTTGTCCAAGATATCGCCATAACCGACGAACTAAATAAACAGAGGATTATCGATCGTTTATCAGACCATACCTGGCACCACAAAGATTTGTTTTTAATAATTAAGCGAACAAAAAAAAGTATAGGGATAGACCAGATAAGACGTTCAGCAAGCAGCTCTAGAGGTTCAGCGCCGGGAAGTAAACGATAAAATAATGGTGTTATTCCCCATAAGATATAGGAAAAAATAGCAAGGGCCACTCCCGAGCGAAGCAACATAATTTATCCACAATACAATCTGATTAAATATATTAGCTCCGTATCATACGCCAAAATGCAGAAAATAAAACTTGTTAGAAAAAGCGGTTTATTGGGAACTCAAAAAATCAATTGAATAGCTGCTTATTAGGTTTGATTTTCTCGACAAAATTAAAAAGAATCACGTTCTAACAAGTCACAAGCAACATATTCAACACGGCTTTGCTGCCGTTCTTCTATAATATGCAAAGCAGCTTGTTGGCCTAACTGATAGTGTGGCAACACAACCGTACTTAATGGTGGATAAAACAGCTCCCCAACCCCTATCATATTATCATAGCCAAGTACTGCAATATCTTGTGGGATACGCAAACCATGGCTAAGCAGTACTTGATAAGCTAAAAAGGCAATACGGTCATTTCCACAAATAATGACATCAAAATCAGGTTTTTTATTATCAAAATGACTATTAATTAAAGCTATCACATCTAAATAGTGTTCATCACCTAACTCTAAATGGTATTGCTGAAGTGATGATAGTGGTAAATTAGCATTTGCCCATGCAGACTCCACCGCTTCACGGCGCGTTTTTCCAGCTAGAGTCTCTTGTGGAATATAAAGACAAAGAGGATTTCGATACCCTTTCTCTATTAAGCGATTCACCGCATTAAATTGACCATTAAAATCATCTGGCACATAAGCTGGAAATTGCCCTTTTTTATCTATGCAATTAGCTAAAACCAAACGATTATTATGTAATGCTTCTGGAATAGCCACTTCTCGAAGCCCCATTGTAGTATAAATAATACCATCTGGCCGCTGAGATAATAATTGCCGAACAGCTCTTTCATTATCTTCACTAGATGTAATATTAACAACAAAGCTACTCCAACCAAATTGCCTCGCTGTTTGCTCTATGGAAAGAATGATTTCGACAGAAAACGGGGTTGTTGCTGTATCCAGGGCCAAAACGCCGACGGTTGACACCCTAGAACCTTTTCCTCTAATTTTTCGTGCCGAAAAATCAGGAACATAATTGAGTGACTCAATAGCTTGTTGGACCTGTTTCAAGGTTTCAGGCCTAAGTAATTCAGGATTATTAATTGCCCGTGATACTGTCATCAATGAAACGTTTGCAAGCCGAGCTACGTCTTTTAAAGAAGCCATTACGTATATTCACTCATCGAAACTAGATAAAAATAAATTCTAACATGTTAGATATAAAAAGCACTTAATCTTCATCAATTCACAAGTTAAGTACTATCACCTAAAAAAATAGCATAAAGTTCACATCTAAGACTTTTTCTGACTAATGATTTAAGATATTATTGATTAGCTTTAACAATATTTCCATCAATCACTTTATGTTAAAGAACACATTTAATAAGTAAATTTACCTAAGATGTTACACATCATTAATCGAATATTACTCAATGACACAAACTTTAACTATTGTTTCTATTTTTATATTAAATTTAGCTAGATGATGTTTTTAATATAAATTAAGGTCGGTTATACATTATAAAAAAAACAACGATCAGTAGAAAATATTATTGTGAAATTTAAATTTCACTTTATTTATCTACGTATTTTATCAGATTGATATGAATATCAAATCAGTTCAACAGGAGTATGGTGATGAATAACACCATTCATATAATTGTAGAAAGTGATAATGTCTTTAAGAATAAACTGAAATTAATGATAGAATCTTTTGGTTTCACCTTGAGATTTTATAATAATGAAGAAGTGTTTATGAGTAATTATACTTATCCTAATGAGGATAATGTAAAAGAGTGTATTTTATTATTCTTAAACAATGATGAAAATCGTATTAATCGATTAAACAATATAAGTAATTCATTTGGTATTGTTCCATTCATTGTGCTTGCCGAAGAGCCTTCTGTCAGTCTGTGTCGAGAGAGCTTTAAAGCTGGAAGTTTTGATTTTTTTCCCTTTCCTTTCCTTTCAAGGACATTGAAATCTCAAATGCCATCAATAGTGCAACGGAATTATTTTTAAGCACGCATGAAAAGCATAAGAAATATACTCATCTCTCTGATAAATTTAACCGCCTTTCGGTTAGGGAAAGAGAAATTATGGATATGATATTAGAGGGCAATACGAGTAAAGAAACGGCTGAAAAACTGTCTTTATCACCAAGGACTGTTGAGGTTCATCGCTCTAACATTTATACAAAATTAGGTATTAAGTCATTGCCACAACTTATTCAAGAATACGAATACATTAACACTTATCCTAAATATATTTAATTCATATGATATGTTTACTTTTCTATAGCGTTATTATTTCTGATGGTTTTATTCTAAACCATCAGAAATTAATTATCTGAGAAATGCTAAAGACACTATAATTTAGATAAATATAGATTAAAATTCTGCCAATTATGAAATAATGATTTATTTTTACATGAGATAAACAATAGTACCACTCTATTATGGATTAAAAAACCAAGTAAATTGATAATTCCAATAGGAATAACAGCCCCTAATACTTACAAGATAAAATAATATTTTTTTAGGTTATTGAAATACTATTTAAAATAAAATGTTTTCTATCACGCCATTTTTTAGTAAGACAATAGCCTTTCTCATCGGTATTCATCCATCATAAATCTAAAAAAACAAGGCTAAAAACAGTATACCGCCTTACCAAATCCCTGCATAATGAGCATCGTTTTCATTTTCTTTTCTCGATACATCAAGTAACGATACAAGCAGATAGCTACGCTTTATTTATCTATTGGCTGTCGTTCAAAATATTGGTAAATTTTGTGCGCTTTGCTATTTTTGTTTTGTTGTTGTCCACAAAAACATGCGAAAGCGCTATTTTTTTACTCATCAGAACACATGCAAGAAACTATTTATAGTCTTTAATGTTGATTTCGTACTGCTTTAGTTTGCGCCATAACGTTGTCCGCCCCATAGCAAGGACTTTATGCATTTGCTGAATTTTACCTTTGCAAGCTTGTGCAACTTCAATAATCAAAGCTTTCTCAACTGAGTGAATATCCAAGTTAGTGAATCGTTGCTCTTCCTTATCTACCTTAAAAGCCTCTTGTTCATAATAGTGGAATTTCAATTTTTCACTCACTTCTCTTGCCAAAGATTGCGTAAGCGCAAACAAAACATTGCAGCAATTCTGAGTTGAAGATATAGCGACAACTAATACAGGCTCACCAGTGTGTGAATATACTGGTGCTAAATAATAAAAGATCCCATGTAGTTCAATTGGAGCTGCATATAGCCTAACTTGTGATCCACAAGTTAAATTACCTGATAACAAGTTTGCTATTTCAAAATTACCGCTAAACTCATTACTAAGCCAAAACGTTTTTCCATCAGTGCTAACGAGAGAACTACGAATATGATCATCATGTAATGAGGCTAATCCATCTTCAATAGTTGTATAAGCAAGCTCAACGATGTCTTCGTAATCATCTGAATTATAATTACTTTCTATTACAGGTGTTGTAGTTGGAAATGTTAAATGGGTTGACATAGTTATCCTTATTCTTCGATAAGAGTTATCTGATTATGTCAACTTGCCATTTAATTTTTATATTCTAGATCAAGTTATTAATTGATAGATTTAAAACCATTGATCTGCATCAATTTTATAATTAAAAGCAGTATATCTGTGTCCTAAAAAACAAAATGGCTAACTTAATTTACCTAAGTTAGCCACATAGACTTTTAAAACGCTTTCATCAAATTACGAAGTAACTATATTCCCCCACAGATCATATTCATCTGCATGCTCAACGAATACTTTCACTATATCTCCAGCGCTAACTCCAAATTCACCATTAAGATAAACCATGCCATCAATTTCTGGTGCATCAGCCATACTACGGCCAATGGCACCTTCATCATCAACTTCATCAATAATAACTAAAATCTCTTTACCAATTTTATCTTGTAATCGCTGTGTAGAAATTTGCTGTTGTAGTTGCATAAAACGATGATAACGTTCCTCTTTAATTTCTTCAGGAACTTGATCAGCTAACTCATTCGCTTTCGCACCTTCGACAGGACTATACTTAAAGCAGCCTACTCGATCTAACTTAGCTTCTGACAAGAAATCTAATAGCATTTGGAAATCTTCTTCTGTCTCACCAGGAAATCCGACAATAAAAGTTGAACGTAAGGTGAGTTCAGGGCAAATTTCACGCCAACGTTTAATACGTTCAAGTGTTCTTTCAACAGCACCAGGGCGTTTCATTAATTTTAAAATTTTGGGACTTGCATGCTGTAACGGAATATCTAAGTAAGGTAAAACTTTACCTTCTGCCATCAAAGGAATGACATCATCAACATGTGGGTAAGGATAAACATAATGTAAACGCACCCATACGCCCATTGAAGCAAGTTGTTCGCATAACCCCACCATGCTGGTTTTTACAGGTTGCCCATCCCAAAAGCCTGTTTTATTTTTAACATCAACACCATATGCGGAAGTGTCTTGTGAAATAACCAGTAGCTCTTTTACGCCTGAAGCGACCAAACGCTTAGCTTCATTTAACACATCACCGATTGGACGGCTATCTAAGTCCCCTCGCATAGAAGGAATTATGCAAAAAGTACAACGATGATTGCACCCTTCGGAAATTTTTAAATAAGCATAATGTTTCGGTGTCAGTTTTACCCCTTGTTCTGGGACTAAACTAAAGAAAGGGTCATGTTCAGGCTTCGGAACATAGTGGTGCACATGGTTAAGTACCTGCTCATAGCTATGTGGACCTGTGATCTCCAATACTTTCGGATGCACTTCACGAATCTGGTTCTCTTTCGCACCAAGGCATCCTGTCACAATCACTTTACCGTTCTCATTCAGTGCTTCCCCAATCGCTTCTAACGATTCCTGCACTGCACTATCGATAAATCCACACGTATTCACAATAACTAAATCAGCATTATCATAGCTTGGAACCACTTGGTAACCATCAGTGCGTAATTCAGTTAAAATACGTTCTGAATCAACTAGGTTTTTTGGGCAGCCAAGAGAGACGAAACCAATTTTTGGCACCGGATTAGTATTTTGCGACATAACTCACTTCTTTTATTGTGTTATAAATATTGTTTTAGAAAAATGGGCGAAATTTTACCTGAAGAATTGAGGGAATTGTATAAATTTTTGTCGAAAATAATCTGTATTTAGAGCTGAAATAGGATAAAAAAATCTTGCTTGAAATAGGCGATTTCTGCAAAGTATTTTTGTAAAAACCACCTAAGAATGTTAATCAACGATTAACTGAACGAGCAATACGTGAGTAAGTGTGCCTAACCCCTCGGATCACAATACTATAATTTAAAATATTCTCAGGTAATGCAATTCCGTTATACCCTGAATCACCAATATGATGTAAATCTGTCCCGGCCATTTTACACACTAATGCTATTTGTCGAATAGTTTGTAAATCTGCACCTTCTTGAGAAGTCCCAATCGCTGTCATTGTCATCACACCTTGGGAATGGCAATAACTCACCATTTTTTGCACAAATTCTAACGAGATCCCGGGGACCGTTCCCGGCGCTGGGAGCAAAATGATATCTGCACCACTGTTAATAAAAGTACGAATATCATCTTCTGTTATGAGTTGCTCAGCTGAAGCATTCAAAACCCCTGAAGCGTGCATTTTCCCTGTAATAAGCACAATATCTTCACCCACAACAGCTTTAAGCTCTTTAAGACTTTGGTTAATTTCCTGATTAGTAACTCCATTTCCAGGGTTTCCCGTTAAAACAATAATGTCAGCACCCATTTCTTTTAGCTTAATGGCATTTTTTACTGTTGCTAATCGCCCTTCCGATATTTTCCATTGCTCATCTTGTGTCGGATTATTAAATCCATCAGGGACGGGCTCTAAATTAACGCCTATAGCTCGTCCCGTTAAACGCTTAAGTGTGCGAATGATTTCTTCGGGTTCAATCCCTTCAGGTAGGCCTTGCATAATTGGTTGATTAACATCAAAAACATTTAGCAGCAAGATATCTGCGCCTTGACTTGCGGCTAATTCAGCATTCGTCACTGTCATTAATACAGGTTGAATAGTACCAATGGTTTCGGAAACTAATATCCGCCCTTCACTGGCTTTAATAGATTCTAATAGTTTCTTTTTATTGAAATTTATAATTTCAGAAGCTGAACAATCAAGATAACGTCGTTGCATGGCTGTACCTTTATTTTCAACAAAATTGATGAATAACTCTTTCGAAATAAAATATCTACGTTCGAAATATATCACGTAGTTAATAATAAACAGCCTAATAGAACACACTATTAGTAAGTTATTTTTTTTAAAATAATAACTATTTCTAACACTCAGATTTTTATATAAAAACAAACTTTTCAGTGGCAAGTAATTTACTTATCGTAAATTACCACTTGTTTTTTAGTAATAGTAATGATTATCATTACAGCTCTATATCACTTATGGTAAGGACTAAAATAATGAAACTCGCCTACAAAGCTGCTGTTTCAGGTCTTGCGTTGTTTTCAATCTCTGCATTAGCTCAAGAGTACCCTCTCGGTCACCCTGTGATCAAAAACGGAATGGAAATCCAAGGCGTTTATCTACAACCCATTACAATGGATACCGAAGAAGGCCATCATGCAATGTCGCACTTAGCGGCAGATAAAGCAGATGTCCACTTAGAAGCAGATATTCACGCGGTTGAAGATAACCCAAATGGCTTTGCAGAAGGTGATTGGATCCCTTACCTAACCATTGAATATTCGGTTACCAAACTCGGTGATAAACCACAAACTCAAACGGGCACGTTTATGCCGATGGTGGCCAGTGATGGTCCTCATTATGGGGAAAACATTAAATTAGATGGCAATGGTAAATACCGTGTCACTTATAAAATTTATCCACCATCACACAATAAAGATGTTGCCTTTGGGCGCCATATTGACAAAGAAACCGGCGTAGCACCTTGGTTCCAACCTTTCGAAGTCTCTTGGGACTTTGACTACGCAGGTGTTGGCCGTAAAGGTAGTTACTAATTTTAATCGAAATTAACTAAGGGCTTAATCAAGGAAGTTTTCTTGCATGAGCCCTTTTTTGTTCGTACTTATTATTTATTTGTACTTATTATTTGTTTGTACTTATTATTTGTTTGTACTTATTAAAGGATAAACCAAGCCAAAATGAAAACATTACTGCGTTTTTTACTGGTTATCGCTTGTACAATAATTCCCCTATCTTCATTTGCTGCGGAAAAATACACTGTCGAATTAGAAATGAAAAATGGTGATCTCATCCCACGTGTTCTTGAAGTTCCCGCAAAAACGATTATTCGAATTAAAATTACCAATACAGGCACTGAGCCCGCAGAATTTGAAAGCATTCAGTTAAGAAAAGAAAAAGTTTTAGCACCTGGAGCAAGCTCAGTTGTTGTTATCGCACCACTAAAACCCGGTACTTATTCTTTTTTTGATGACTTCCACCTTTCTCACCCCAAAGGCGAGATCATTGCGAAATAAAAGGATTTAATATGGGACAAGTTCTATTTGTTGTTTGGCGTGAAAGTTTTGAGGCGCTACTTGTCATTGGCATTATTTATGCGTGGATTAAACGTCATCCTGACGCACAAAATGGTATGAAATACCTTTGGGCTGGTGTCGCTATTGGGGTTATTACCTCCATATTACTAGCACTTCTGATTTATGGCGTATTCAATGTCCTTGATGATACAGGGCAATCACTATTCATGATTTTTATGGAATTACTCGCCTGTATTTTGATTGTCCAAATGGTGTATTGGATGAACAAACATGGCAGCTCAATGAAATCAGAAATTGAATCAGGAATCAGCCGTAATGCCTCTCACCATAACTGGTGGGGAGCCGCACTAATTATTGCCATTGCCATCGCCCGTGAAGGGAGTGAAATAGTCGTCTTCCTATCTAGTTTTATTATGTCTTTAACCGCATCTAATGCATCGGCTTTCTTTATCGAGGTAGGTGGAGGAATTGCAATTGCAGGTCTTACACTTTATATCTTCTTATTAACAAATCGCTTAGTTTCTTGGTCTATCTTCTTTAAAGTTACAGGGGTTATTCTATTATTCCTTGCATTATCTCTGTTGCTTAAAGGGGTCGAAGAAAGTGCAAACTTACTAATCGAATATGATTTTACTATCCCTGACTTTTTAATTTATCCCGCTTGGGATACAACTGCATTTCTCGATGATTCTGGTATCGCTGGCAATTTTATCTCTTCTTTCTTTGCTTATCGTTCACAACCTATTTGGCTCAGCGTCATTACCTTTGTCCTTTATTGGGCTATTGTGATCCCATTGTTTGCTCGGAGCAAAAAAAATGTCTAGCTCACTGAGACGGAATATCAAATGGATATCTTTTAGCTTAATACTCAGTGTTGCGCTGCCTACTTTAGTTCAAAGTAAAGCACTGAGATCCCCTGTGCAAACAGGGGATAACATCATTATTGCTAAAGGGGATATACCCACTCCAGAAAAATATCAACATGCAATCCAAACCTATCTCACCTTTGCCAATACTGAGCTAGCAGAAATGGTCACGCAATTGGAATTATTGCAACAGAGTTTACAGCAAGGAAAGCTACAACAAGCTCAAACTGCATACATTCAAGCTCACCAGCACTATGAAACAGTGCGCCCAATTATTATTCTATTTGGTAATACAGATAGGACGATTAATCCAAGAGCCGATTATTTCCTCGATAAAGAAACTGATTATCGCTTTACGGGGTTTCATCTTGTTGAGTACCAATTATTTGAGCAAAAAAATGCAAAACTTGCTTTAACCGCAAACCAAGATTTATTACTCAAAGGGCGTGACTTACATAAACGAGTGGTAACAGAAACTATTGAAATACCAAAGCTCGTGCAAGCCTCGGCTGATTTTATTGAAATGATCTTAGAAACGAAATTGGGTGGTAAAGAAAATATCTACAGTTTGTCTGATTTAACTGATATTGCCGCTAATTTAAAGGGATCACAAAAAATAATTGAGGTTCTTAAACCTTTTATCAAGCCAGAAACACTTGAGAGAATACAGCAGAATGAACAGCTCATTAATCAAATAATGCAGCCATATCAACTGTCAAATACCACATATCAACCTTATAGCCAATTACAATTAAAAGACAAAATGGCGCTTTATTCATTACTCACTCAGCAAGCTGAAACCTTAGCGAAATTACGTGCTGAGCTCGATGTCGATGTTTACTATAAATATTAAGGCATATATTTATGCAAGCTAAACTAAGAAGTATATTGCAAACCAACGGAATGTCTCGGCGTAATGCCCTAAAAATGCTCGCTATTAGTAGCGCAGTTTTAGCAGCTCCAACATTAAAAGCTCAAGGGAAAATAGCCAATTGCCAACTCACCTATAACAAAGCAATCAATTACCTTGGGCTTAACCAAGCCGGTGTTTTAACGCCTGAACCCAAAAATGCCAGCTTTATTGCATTTAATATTACAGCGAATTCTGTTGAACAATTACAAACTGTTTTTACTTTACTGACCCAGCGTATTGCTCACTTAACTCAATCCCAAATAGAGCCGTCAATCAATAACGATAAGATCCCTCCGGCAGAGTCAGGTATTCTTGGGACACAACAACAACCCGACTCACTAACTATCACCGTTGCTTTAGGAAATTCTCTTTTTGATAACCGGTTCGGCTTAAATAAAATTAAGCCTAAACATCTTAGTGAAATGACCAGTTTCCCTAACGATCGACTAGAACAAAAATGGTGTGGTGGTGATCTCCTTCTGCAAATATGTGCGAATAGCCAAGAAAGCGTTATCTATGCATTACGTGACATCCTACGTCATATTTCGCCATACAGCTTTCCTCTCTGGAAAATAGATGGCTTCTTACCTGCACGGGATATTGATAACCACTCAACTCCTATCAACCTTTTTGGTTTTAAGGATGGAACAGGAAATGCGCCTGCCGATGATAATTCGTTAATGAACGAATTAATATGGATAACAAAAGGTAGCCAAGAACCATCTTGGTGCGACGGAGGGTCATACCAAGCAGTACGTCTTATTCGTTTTAATTTAGAGTTTTGGGATAGAACACCATTAGAAGATCAAGAAAATGATTTTGGTCGGCATAAAGACTCAGGGGCTCCAATCGGCATGAAAAATGAGCATGATGATCCTAAATTTGGCGAAGATCCCCATGGTGACCGTATTTTATTTGATTCCCATATGCGTCGTGCAGAGCCTCGTAATCCTGAACGTTATACCGCAAAACTGAGGCGTAGAAGTTACAGCTATTCACTCGGGCTGACCGAAACTGGGGCCCTCGATATGGGGTTGATTTTCGTCTCTTTTCAGCAAAATTTAAAAACAGGCTTTATTGACACTCAAAAACGTCTCAATGGCGAACCACTTGAACGTTATATCAAACCTTTTGGTGGTGGATATTATTTTGTATTACCAGGAGTCGAATCAGCACAAGACACCCTTGCTGAAAAAATGTTTACGGCTTTAAAACAAACCGAGTGATGATACTGATAAAATAAAGCCCCTATTACACTTTCTATAGGGGCTTTACTCGGAGCGATATCATCAATTATTCAACATGTTAATTAATAAAATGCCCTCTAGATTTATATTCATTATTATTTTTTACGTTCATTCACATCCGCTTCGACTTCTTGCTTCCAGTCCTCTGATATTGGCGCAGACATTTGTTTAGCTTCCACCGCTTTATTTACAGCACGATAAGCCTTATCGTATCCAGTCCCATCTTGGACATAACCAGTGGCATTTGAACTTTTAATTCCAATATTTTCAGCTTCAGAAATGGCATCAATATTGGCACCTAAGAAAATAAAATCCCATTTGTCTTCTGTTTCTGCTGACTTAATCATCGCTTTAATTTTTGCTTGGGAATACTTACGGCTACTATTTTCTTGCCCATCGGTAATGATTACAAAAAGAACATTATTATTTTTAGTAACTTTTCTATTTTCTTGCATTTTTTCAATGCCTTCTCCTATTGCGTCCAATAATGCGGTATAGCCACCAACAGGATAATCATCAAGCGTTAGATTAGAAACTTTTTCAATGGGTTCTCTATTATGGAGTAAACTTGTTTTATCATTAAATAAAATAGTTGTAATGTAGGTCTTTGCTTTTTTTCCTTTATTTTCAGTCAATACACTATTATATCCACCGATTGTATCAGTCTCGAAACCTGACATTGAGCCACTTTTATCAAGAATGAATACTAAATCCAAAACATCAGGATCTTTTTTGGTATCAATAATAGTTGTACTGCTAGCGATAGAAGAAAATAAAAACAAAAATACAGCTGATATGACGGTGAAAACAGATTGTATGGATAAATTCATCGCCGAGTTCCTTGGTGAGGTTAATAAAAATATAACCACCTCAATCTCGCTTTTTCACCAAATATTTCAAATAAGATTACTCTGTATACTTAATAAGCATTTTCTTAATTAATTTCAAAAAACCACTATTACATAAAAATAATATTTTTATATCAATACACAAAAAAGTAAATATACTTAAAATGGTTACTCTTTCAACCAAATACCATTTTCTCTAAGTATGTTAATTTCTTGAATAAAATTATTATACTTTATATTTTCAGCGACAGAGCTTGACGAAGCGCTTCGAGACTGTTCAAGTACTAACTCTGTGATAGCATGGTGAAATTCTTGGTTTAATTTTTTATGAATATCAACATCATCGGTATTTTTTAATCGTGTAACCAACTGAATTAATTTTTCGGCTTTTACCTGTACATCTGGATTATCAAAAATAACTGTTGGAACTTCATACATAAATAGCATATTGATAGAATCTAAAGTTTTATGACTAGCAGGATCCTGCAATAAGCTTTGACCATATTCATTATCTAAATAGGTAACTAATTCTTGTTTATCAAAGCACTTAGATTTAATATTTCCATCTAATTTATCATCATAAAGTGTAATTGAATCAGGAAAGCTTTCGCCCACAGGGTAGCTACACCTGAATATATTTGCATCAATAAGCGTCGCGTTGGAACTGCGAGCGGGTAGTTCAAGCTCATGCCCATTAATTGTAATGGGGTAGCTCGCAGGCTTAAACTTATCTTCTTGACCATCGACGGCATAGACTTCAGATAATGTGTAATAAACAAAATTATTTGGGTTAATAATACCACCAGAGTTATTTTCAAAAACAAAAAAATCTGTCACATGACCTTCATCACTTTTTAACTGGTGTAACCCACTAGAAAGTAAAACAACCCCTTTATCATCTGGTAAAACGTCATAATCTTTACCATCTAGCGTAAACGTAATAGTGCTTTCACTTGGATTACTATAATAAAATTTGCCTTTACCACTTAAAAGATCCATATCATCACAAGCGGAAAGTAACATAACTGCAGAGACAATACAGCTATATTTTAGTATAGTATTCATAATGTTATTCCAAAGCTTTTTAAAATTAATTTATTAACTAAAAACACCAGAGCTATCCATGATGCTCTTTAACATATTATTGTCGATATTAGAGACCATTATTCAGTTATTCGAATAAAATAACTTTACGATAAATGCGATAATAACCAAACTTAGTGGATATATCTCATACGTTATTTTCACGCAATACTTTTAACAATACCTGAAAAACCTCATCCATTAATGGTGTTGTTTGCTGGCTATTGCGAATTAAAGCGACTGTACGCGTTAACTCAGGTTGTTGTAATTGCAAAACTTTCAATTCAGGGTCACGTAAATGTACAGTATAAAGCTGTGGTAAAATAGCAATCGCTAATTTCGAACGAACTAAGCCATATAAGGTTTCAATATAATCTACTTGATAACGAATATTTAATTTTAGTCGGTGACTTTCCACCGTAGCAGCAACTAAACGTTGAATATTTCCTTTCGAAAATACGGCAATATCACGATTATTTAGCAATTTCCACGGCAAGTGAAACGCATTAACAGATACAGGGTCATCATGATGAATAACGGCAACAAAAGGGTCATCCTGCAATGGAAAGATATTTAAATTTTGAGGCACTGAGCTATCTAACACACCAATGCCAAAATCAATTTCATGATTGATAAGCTTTTCCACCAAAGCGTCATTCGTTTGGTCATAAAATTCAATATTAAGCCTCGGAAAATATTGAGTTAATAATTCAGGTACTGCTGGAAATAACAAAGAACTTACGGAAGGAACTAACCCAATACGTAATGTACCATCCCCACCCTCTACGATGATTTTCTGAATTTCACTAAATGCACGGTGAGAAACACTCAGAATTTGCTGTGCATATGGCAAAATTGCAGCGCCTAGCTCCGTTAATGTTACGGATGAAGCGGTGCGATTAATTAACTTTCCTCCAATAACCGTTTCTATTTGCCGCAAAGCACTACTCAAAGCAGGTTGGCTCACCGCTAGACGATTTGCTGTCTCGGTAAAATGACGCAGTTTTGCTAATGTCACAAAATACTGCAGTTGTTTGAGCGTGAGTGCTGGCAGTCTCTGCCAAGGTTCTATCATAATAATGTACTTTTATTTTTATTGGGTTAGCCAATATATCTGTTCATTATAACCATTTCTTATCGCATGATAAATTTTATCATCTTGGCAAACGTTTGCGTTGCTCATAAAGTAACAGTCATAAACTGTAGCAATGGTAACTTTATGTGCATAACAAAACAAAATAGGCGTCATGTCATTCAATCCGCTAAAGGTGAAAAGCCTTTTGACCTTTTACTCGCTAATGCCAATATTGTCGATATGGTCACAGGTGAAGTTCGCCTTGCAGATATCGGGATAACCGGCAACCTAATTGCTAGCGTTCACCCTACAGGAACTCGTAGTGATGCAAATGAAACCCATGATTTATCTGGCTATTTCATTTCACCCGGCTTAATAGACACTCACGTCCATTTAGAAAGCTCACACTTACCCCCTGTTCGTTATGCAGAAATAGTTCTAGCCCAAGGAACAACAGCTGTCTTTTGGGATCCCCATGAACTTGCCAATGTATTAGGTTTAGAAGGTGTACGTTATGCTATTGATTCTAGCCGAAATTTGCCGCTAGATGTTATGGTTGCAGCCCCTTCATCAGTGCCATCAACACCTGGCTTAGAAATGTCTGGTGCGGATTTTGCTGGGAATGAAATGTCAACCATGCTGAGTTGGCCGGAAGTCCGCGGTGTGGCTGAAGTTATGGATATGTTTGGTGTGCTCCATGGCAGTGATAGAATGGAAGAAATTTTAAATGCAGGAATTACATCAGGCAAACTTATAGAAGGCCATGCAAGAGGTTTAAAAGGGGCTGATCTCCAAGCTTATCTGGCGGCTGGCGTCACCTCTGATCATGAATTAACTTCGGCTGAAGATGCTCTTGAAAAGCTACGTGCAGGTCTTACGTTAGAAATTCGAGGCTCACATCCTTATCTCCTTCCCGATATTGTTGCCGCATTAAAATCTTTACCTCATTTATCATCACAAATTACGGTATGCACAGATGATGTGCCACCCGACATGTTGATTGAAAAAGGTGGAATTATTGCGTTGCTAAACCTTTTAATCGAGTATGGAATGCCGGCAACTGACGTACTGCGCTTTGCCACATTCAATGCGGCAATACGCCTACAGCGCCATGACCTTGGCCTGATTGCTGCGGGGAGAAAAGCAAATTTAGTCATTTTCGATTCATTGGAAATATTAAGAGCACAAGCTGTGTATGTATCAGGGCAAAAAATTGCAGAAAACAACCAACTCATTAATGCGTTAAGTATCCCTGATAATATTTTACCACCACGCGATACCATGCGACTTTCGCCAATAACCCCAAATGATTGCACACTAAAAATTGATGGAATCAATAATGGTAGTGCGCGTTTACGTCACATTCGTGGAGCACGCTTTACCCAGTGGGGAGAAATTGACGTACAAATCAAAAATAGCGTGGTACAACTGCCGAATAATTTCAGTCTTATTCGAGTTCAGCACCGTCACGGCCGCCACGATGCTTTACCTCAAATAGCCTTACTTGAGGGCTGGGGGGAATTACGCGGAGCCATTGCAACTAGCTATTCACACGATTCACATAACCTCGTTGTGCTTGGTCGTGATCCTGATGATATGGCCACTGCCGCTAATTTATTAATCGAAAGTGGTGGAGGTATGGCGTTAGTACAAAATGGCAAGGTTTTAGCTCATGTCGCAATGCCAATTGCCGGTATGTTATCTGATTTACCCGCAACTGAACTGGCCGCTCAATTTCGTCAATTACGTGAATTAAGTAGTCAAATCGCAGATTGGGAGCCGCCATATCGAGTCTTTAAAGCCATTGAAGGAACTTGTCTTGCATGCAATGCGGGACCGCATTTAACTGATTTAGGATTAACTGATGGAACAACGCGTCAAATCGTTAACGCAATCATCCATACTGTTAAGCATGCCTAGAAAACTATAAATATCAAAAATAATAATAGGAGAGCCAATTAATGGCTGACAATTCAATAGATAAGCCAACATCAGGGAGTTGGCTGGAAAGACGCTTTGCTTTACGTGAGCGTGGAAGTTCAGTGAAAACAGAGTGTTTAGCCGGAATTACTGGTTTTTTAGCCGCGGCTTACCTTCTTGTGGTGATCCCCGGTTTACTTGCCGCTGGAGGGATGGATAAAGGCGCAGCAACCACTGGAACGATTATTGTCTTCGTTATTGCCAGTTTATTAATGGCATTCTACGCAAACTTACCCTTTATTGTTGGCCCTGGTATCGGAGGTTCTGTTCTTGTCGGTATTACTCTTGCAGGCAGTGAAGGTATTGACTGGCAAATAGGGCTAGGCATTGCTTGTTGGTCAGGGATCTTATTTTTTCTATTAACTAAATTTGGCTTGCGTGAAGTCGTTACACGCTCTGTCCCTCAATCAATTAAACTCGGATTAACTGCATCAATTGGTCTTTTCGTTGCCGTTTTAGGCTTTCGAAATGCAGGATTAGTCCTCGCTAACCCAAAAACAAATGCATTAATGCTTGGTGATTTCCTTTCTCCTGGAGCGTTAGTCGCACTCGCAGGCTTTTTCATTGCCATTGCTCTACAAGCTCGCAAAATACCAGGCGGAATTTTATGGGCAATTTTATTTGCCACCCTTTTGGGTATTCCATTTGGCGTCACAAAATTACCTGAAAGTTTTATTGGTATTCCACATTCTGTTGCCCCTGTCTTAGGCCATGTTGATTTAATTGGCGCACTAAATATCGCGTTTCTCCCTTTCTTATTTGTCTTTTTTGCCGCTGAATTTTTTTCAACGATGGGAACAACATTAGCCGTTGGCGGAGAAGCCGGTTTATTAGATAAAGAAGGTAATATGCCAAATATTAACCGCCCTTTTATCGTTGATTCTATTGCTGCTGCATTAGGCCCGTGGGTAGGTATTCCTGCGGCAACTGCACTTATTGAATCTTCAGCCGCGGCAGAGGCTGGGGGGAAAACAGGTATGACCGCCCTTGCCGCTGCCTTTATGTTTTTATTAATGCTGTTATTTACGCCTATCGCATTAATGATCCCAGCCCAAGCCACAGCTCCAGCGCTCATTTTAATTGGACTAAATATGTTCAGCGGCTTACGAAAAGTGGACTTAGGCAATTTTACTGATGGCTTACCGGTATTAATGATGGTGATGATTACGTTAATCGCTAATAGTTTTGGTACAGGCATTGCGGGTGGGCTGCTATTTTATATTTTAATCAAAGCGGTTGCAGGCAAATGGAGAGAAATTCCAATTAGTTTGTGGATCCTCGCGGTACCGCTTGTTTATTATTTTTCAACGTTAGTAAAACACTAATACCACGAGTGCCAGAAAAGCCGATACATCTGTTGTCGGCTTTTCTATTCGAATAAATTTAGTTCAAAACTGCATGAGCTTCTATTTCTATTAACCATTCCGGCAAGGAAAGCCCTGAAACAATAACCCAAGAAGATGCAGGTGGCATATTGGGAAATTTTTCTTTTAATGCTTTCGCAATATCAGCTTGTTCCTCATGGCTATTAAAGCCCTCTTTGATATAAATACGTAACATAGCCACATGAGATAAGTCGCCACCGGCCTCATGCAGTACATGTTCAATATTAATTAATGATTGCACGGTTTGTTCGTAAATTCCCCCAGCAACAGTTTCTTCCGCAGCATTCACACCAACCTGGCCTGATAGAAATAATTGTCGGGTTCCCGTTGTTTCTACGGCTTGGCTAAAGCCATACTGCAAAGAATTGAAGACAGACGTTGGATTTATCAATTTTTTAGTCATTTTTGTTCCATCTTGAATAAAACAGTGAGGCAGTATAAGACTTTTTCTTTTCAATTCATTAAATATCAGGCAAACGTTATTTGATTAGTATAATGAATCAAAAAATATTTTTGCAAAATAACCAGTGCTTGTTCTGCTCCGGGTGGAGTCATCATTAATGTCGCGCCCTATGATATTTAACCATGCCAATACCCATATAAACAGTAATCCAATCAACAAAGTAAGCCAATAAATCAATAAGTTACATTTATGGCACAAATAAAATCATACTATTATTTTAATCAATAATATTCACATTCATTCCACTGAGGTTAAAAGCAATTAATCGTTCAGATACTGAGCCCAAACGGCATGTCCAAGACATCACTTTTCATTTGAATTATTAAGCGCATTCTACATCATGTAGCATTCCCCCCTCTTCTCCTATATTTGCTAAGCGTCTTACATGCGGCACATCACACTTCTCATCATTCATATTGAATACGGTTTTATTACCACGAGATAAAGCCAGTGCAAATATTAGTCACTACATAAATGTTCCCCAAATACACATCAGATATAAAAATCATAATTAACAATTGGTTAAGTTAAAAATGAATAATCTATTGCAGAATTTAATGACTCAATAAATGAAAAAGTAAAAATATCGCGGTTAACTAAAAGTTATAGATACCCAAACAAAACTCATTGTTAAATAAAAGTTACGCAAAGTAACTTAATTTATCGCTAATGTTAAATAACAACAGTGAAAGTTCTGGTAAACTAACTTGAGGTAAAATAATGATCCTAGATGCCAGCTACACTTTATTAGTCGCTTGTTTGGCGCTATTGATTGGTATGTTTGTTGTAAAATACACACCTTTTCTACAAAAAAACCATATTCCTGAAGCCGTTGTTGGCGGTTTCATTGTTGCTATCATTCTACTAATTGTTGATAAAACAGCAGGATACTCATTTACTTTTGATGCCTCGCTACAAAGCATTTTAATGATTACCTTCTTTTCATCAATTGGATTGAGCTCAGATTTTTCGCGATTAATAAAAGGTGGTAAGCCACTTGTCTTATTAACTATCGCGGTGACTATCTTAATTGCTATTCAAAATACCGTTGGTATGGGAATGGCTGTCATGCTTAATGAAAGCCCATTTATTGGTTTAATTGCGGGTTCAATCACACTAACCGGTGGCCACGGCAACGCAGGGGCTTGGGGACCAATACTGGCTGATAAATATGGAGTGACAGGTGCCGTTGAATTAGCCATGGCATGTGCAACCTTAGGTTTAGTACTCGGTGGGTTAATTGGCGGCCCTGTTGCTCGCCATTTATTGAAAAAAGTATCAATCCCTAAAAGCACTGAGCTCGAAAAAGAAACGATCGTCGAAGCTTTCGAACAACCGAGTGTTAAACGAAAAATTAATGCTAATAATGTTATTGAAACCATCTCAATGCTAATTATCTGTATTGTCGTGGGCGGCTATATTAGCGAGTTTTTTAAAGATACCGTCATGCAATTACCAACCTTTGTTTGGTGTTTGTTTGTTGGCATTATAATTCGTAATGTCTTAACACATGTATTTAAGCACGAAGTTTTCGAGCCAACGGTTGATGTTTTAGGTAGTGTTGCCTTGTCCTTATTCTTAGCAATGGCGCTAATGTCTTTAAAATTCGGTCAGCTCGCCAGTATGGCAGGCCCTGTTCTAATTATTATTGCCGTACAAACGGTGGTTATGGTTCTATTTGCAACGTTTGTTACCTTTAGAATGATGGGCAAAGATTATGACGCAGTTGTTATTAGTGCTGGGCACTGTGGGTTTGGAATGGGAGCAACACCAACCGCAATAGCAAATATGCAAACAGTCACTAAAGCATTCAGTCCTTCTCATAAAGCCTTCTTAGTGGTGCCAATGGTAGGTGCATTTATTGTCGATATTTCAAATAGTATCTTAATTAAAATCTTTCTCGAAATTGGTACGTACTTTACCTAGCACACAATCATAAAGGCCAGGCTATAACTTATGTATATAGCCTGGCCTTCGCTTTTTTATCTCTTTTTAATTTATACCGCCTAATTTCCTTCACCATTTTCAGTACTAAATGAAGAGTTATTCAGATTAATTTGTATTAATTCGGTAGAATATGCGAATTAATACCAACAGTCGGTTTCTGTGAGTAAAGGCAAATAATAGGTTTCTGAAAATGAAATTAAGGCATCTCGATATTTTTTATGCGGTCATGACCTGTGGTTCTTTAACCCGTGCAGCGGAGGTTTTACATATCTCACAACCCGCAGCAAGTAAGGCCTTAAAACATGCAGAACAACAACTTGGCTTAGTCTTATTCCAGAGAATAAGAGGAAAATTAATTCCGACTGCTGAGGCAAACCTACTATTTGAGGAAGCCAAAGAAGTTTATCATAATTTAGATAAGCTCAGAATTTTAGCGCAAAACTTATCACGTGATCCACAAGGTAAATTAGCCATTGGCTGCTTACCTAGCTTAGGGCTAAACTTAGTGCCTGAAGTAACCGCGCAATTTATAAAAAAGCACCCCAATATCAAACTCACGATCGGTACACATCATACAACGGATATTCTGCAGCTATTAACCCAACAAGATCTCGATATTGGTATTGGCTTTAATCTTGAAATTGAAGGGGGGATTACTGTTCTCCCCATTGCTGATATCCCATTAGTTTATGTGGATAGCAAATTACCATTACACTCCCCTGTATCACTCACTGATATCGACCAAGAGCGTTGGATCCACCCTGGTTCTGATTCCTTATCTCAGCTATTACAAAAGCGTCACGAGTTTGCAGAATCAAATATTAGTGTGCACACCTACCATATGGCAGCAGAATTTGTCCAAGCTGGATTAGGCTGCAGTATTACCGATATTTTTTCAGCCGAACACACATTACCTGAATCGATGATTTACCCATTACAGGAAGGTTTACATCTTGCCGTATCTGTTTTTCATCGAGCAGATAAGCCATTAACCAAAGCCGCACAGAATTATGTTAACACCTTGGCATCCACACTCGAAAAAAGAAACAAAGTAGTTAACCAAAAGTTATACTCTAGTAATGAAAACTCAATTGTTTAGTTAGCTTATTCGCCGTTAAATAATAACATCTTGGTTATTATGGGTTACGGATTATTATGACTAAACATGTGGTGGTAATTGGAGCTGGTGTTATTGGTTTAAGCACCGCCTATTCATTAATTAAAGCAGGCCAAACCGTAACATTAGTTGAATCAGATACCGATGTCGGTATGCAAACCAGTTTTGCTAACGGTGGGCAGCTCAGCTATCGCTATGTATCTCCCCTTGCTGATGCAGGTGTTCCTTTACAAGGCTTACGTTGGATGGGGAAAAGTGACTCACCTTTAAATTTAAAAATAATGCCTTCATTACAACAATGGTCTTGGTTAGCGCAATTCACATTAGCTTGTAACCGTAAAACCAATAAAGTTAATGGTGCCCATCTTTTACGTTTATCACTCCTGAGCCAAGAAATAATGAATAAATGGCGTAGCAATGGTGATATCGCTGATTTTGCTTGGGAAAAATCAGGGAAATTAATTATCCACCGTGATAATAAAAGTTTCCAAAAAGCCAGTGAAACGGTTGATAAACAATTTCAAAAAGTATTAACACCCGCTGAAATTGTTGAACTAGAGCCTTCTTTAAAAAAGATACAGTCTCAGCTAGTAGGTGCAATATATGCCCCTGATGATGAGAGCGCTGATTGTTATTTATTCTGTAAAAATCTACTGCAATATTTACTCACACAACCTAAATTTAAACTTTGTTTGCAGCACAGTGTTAAATCTTTCATTACTCAAAATAACGAAGTCACTGGAATAGCCACTCACCAGGGAACGATCCAAGCTGATGATTTTATTGTTTGTGCAGGAAATGGTAGCCACGAATTATTAAAACCACTGAATATTAATGTTCCTATTTTAGGGTTAAAGGGGTATAGCCTAAGTGTCGAATACCCGCAAACTGAACATATTGTTCCGAAAATTAATGTTACCGACTACGCCAATAAAATTGTCTATGCCAAACTGAATGACCAATTACGCATTGCTGCAATGGTTGATATTGGCTATGACAATCAAGGTTTACGTGAAAATAGAATACAAGCACTCAAAAATATTATAAAAAATACCTTCCCTGAATTACCCAAAATTAACGATGCTGAAAGTTGGTGTGGCTTACGCCCTTCAACACCCAAAGGCCCTCCTTTATTAGGAAAAACTGCCTATAAAAATTTATGGCTTAATATTGGACACGGTAGTTTAGGGTTTACTCTTGCCGCAGGCAGCGCGGAAATATTGACTCAGCTTATAACAAAACAAACATCCCCCATTTCTTTAACTGGATTAACGAGGTAATCATGTCAATTAAACGGAACAACCCGAAACCACGCTTAGCAGACAGCGTTGAATATGCAGGGATAGTTTATTTATCAGGGCAAGTACCTAATGATCTAACTGGCGACATAATTCAACAAACAACTGAGGTTTTAGCGAAAATTGATGCCTTACTCGCTACAAGCGACAGTGATAAAACTCGAATTTTATCTGCTCAAGTTTGGATTAAAGATATGGCAAGGGATTTTTCAGCGTTTAACGCTGTGTGGGAAAAATGGATGCCAGTTGAAAGCAGCCCAGCCCGTGCTGCTGTTGAAGCCAATATGGCTCGAGACCAAGTGCTTGTTGAAATAATGGTAACAGCCGCTAAATTTTAATATTACATTTAATAATAGCAGCGAGATCTTATAATAAAGATCTGCTGCTTTTTATTCATTATTTTTCAATTCATTCTATCAGATAGAAAATGACTATTTTTCAATTTAACAAATATACTCAATCCCATTACGAATAATAATATTTTATTATTTACCACATTAATTAGTATTAATTTTATAAAAATAAAAATCACAAGACTATTATTAATTAATAATTGGAGAAATAAAATGAACGAAACTGTGATTGAATATATTTTATCTAAACTATATGACTTAGGAATTGAAGATATTTTTGGTGTACCGGGTGATTATTCCTTTCCTACTAATGATACGGTTTGTACAATGCCTTATTTACGTTGGGTTGGTAACTGCAATGAACTCAATGCAGCCTATGCTGCTGATGGGTATGCTAGAGTTAAAGGAATGGCCGTATTATCAACAACATTTGGCGTTGGCGAACTAAGTGCGCTAAATGCGATAGCGGGTTCTTTTGCAGAACGATTACCAATATTTCACTTAGTTGGGATGCCACCAAGCCAATCACAGCAAAACCAACGCATTGCTCATCATACATTAGGAAATGGAAACTATGATGTATTTTATAAAATGAGCCAGCATATTGTCTGTGCTCATGCCATCATTACCCCTGAGAATTGTATTGAAGAAACAAAGCGACTAATAGCTTGTGCATTACATGAACGACGCCCAGTTTATTTTGGATTACCTGCTGATTTTGCAATGCAGCCTATTATCAAACAAACTAACACCCCCTTATCATTAGAGCCAAAAAGCTGTTCAAAAACGCTAAAAATCACCGTTAATCAGATAATTAATAAATTAATTAATAGTAAACAAGCCTGTCTATTGGCTGGCTCTATATCTTTACGTTTAGGGCTAGAAAAAGAGTTACAAGATATTATTGAACATACCCAAATTCCCTATGCAACCCTCTTTATGGATAAGAGCGTGTTAGATGAAACTAACACACAATATATGGGAATGTATGCAGGTGATTTCATCAATCCACAAGTGACTTCATTTGTAGAAAGCTGTGATTGTATTTTAAATTTCGGCACAATTATGTCAGATTTTAATACGGCTTGTTATACCTCAAATATTAAAACTGAAGACATCATCCATATTATGGATAACTACGTAATTATAGATGGCCAATGCTACAATAATATTTATATGAAGGATATTCTTTTAGCCTTAAAGAATAATTTAATATCTCCTACTCATTATCCTTTTAGTCAAAATTCATTCCCAAGAGCACAATCACTTGGGGAGCCAATCGTTTCAGCCACAAAAGAAATAACGGAAACATTCTTATACCCTCGATTAGAAAAAATGCTCAAACCTAACGATATGATATTTGGTGATACAGGCACATTCACCATGGGCTTAGCATTTGCACTTTTACCTAAAGGTGCATCCTTTCAAACTCAATCTTTGTGGGGATCAATTGGTTGGGCGACTCCTGCTGCATTAGGTGCAGCCTTAGCATCTCCCTCTCGTCGTATTATTTTAATAACCGGTGAAGGTGCTCATCAATTAACTATGCAAGAAATTAGTCAATTTGCACGATTCGGATTAAAACCTATTATTTTTGTTCTAAATAACGATGGCTACCTTATCGAGCGACTATTTTGTCGAGAACCTGAATATTATTATAACGATGTTGCTAAATGGAATTATGCACAACTACCTTCGGCACTTGGGTGTGATGATTGGTATTGTAAAAAAGTAACAACCTGCGAGGAACTCAATGACACCTTACTGCATATTGAAACTCTAGAGACCGCAGCTTACATTGAAATAATTACCGATCGGTATGATGCATCAAAATATTTGGTGAAAATGGGAGAAGCGATTACCTCTATATATTAACTAGATTATTTGTAATTAGCTCCGCCATCTAAAATGGCGTGAGCTATTAGAAATAAAATTACGTTATATTTAATTTATACCCATCAATTTCTTCGTTTTATATGCAGTCTCTGATGAGGTCACGCCATTTTTATAAGCAACAATGTCGGCCATTATCGCTAAAGCAATTTCAGGTGGTGTTTTACTACCTATCGGAATACCAATGGGGGCATGGATACGCTCTATTTCCTCTTCCGTCATCCCACCGGATGCGATAAGCCGTTCACGACGGCGAGCACTCGTTCTTACTGACCCCATTGCACCAATGTAAAAAGCATCTGTATTAACCGACTCCATCAGTGTTAAATCATCAATTCGGGGATCATGGGTTAAGGAAACAATGGCAGTATTTGGAGAACAACCTTGTTCTTCTAAATAGCGAGCGGGAAATAAAGAAACAACCTCAACTTGAGGTGGAATTTGTGGTGCAAACCGCGCTAGTTCGTCTTCTCGGTGATCGCAAATAATGACCTCAAACCCTAATGTTAAGGCAAAATTAGCGCAATAAGCTCCGACGGTAGAAATTCCTGCAATAATTAACCGAGGAGGAGCCGCAATATATAGCTGAATTTTATCACCATCACGTTCTATCTGTGTTGGTTGCTCTGATTTATTAGCTATATGAATTTCACCGCTCTGCGGCAAGGTGACTTTCTTGATAATCGCCGAATAACCCAATAGCGCATTTTGGATCTCAACAAGGTAATGAAGCGATTTCTCATTATTGGGTAAATATTCAATCAAAACATCTAAGCTGCCATCACAGGGCAAGTTGACTTTAGTTTCAATCCCACCTCTTCCATAGCGAACAACTTGGCTGCGACTAACATAATCAATATTTTTGATTCGTTGAATAAAATCCTCTTCAATGCAGCCACCAGAAAGCGAGCCTACATATTGGCCATTCTGTTTTGCAACCAGCAAGGAGCCAGGACTTCTAGGCGAAGAGCCATAAGTATTCAATACTGTACATAACCAAACTGGCTGCTCTTTTATCCAATCAACAGCTTGGGAGATAACAAAAACATCTTCACGCAACATATTTGTTCCTTACTCGTTATCAACACTTGGATAATCAATATCTTTCACAACATTTTCATCATTTATGTCTAGTTTATAGACAAAATTATTCTGTAATATTGATTTTGCCCCTTCATCTCCAGACAATTTAATTAAATCTGAATAATATTTTGCAGATATTCCCACAGGATGTCCCGGCAAGCCATTATATACTGGCCGTACTAATGTATATTGTTTTAATTTATTCGCTACACGGATAAATAAATGGCTATTGATGTATGGCATATCCGCCAAATGAATTATCCACCCATCTAAATTTGAAGTGTTTTTAACACCAAATGCGATTGAGTCGCCTAACCCATTACTATTAATCAATGAGTATGGAATATTAAATTGTAAACAATTATTAATGACACCTTCATTCTCAGGCCGTGTTACCACATGCATAGGAAGTCCACTATCAATTGAATTACATAGTGTTTTTTCAAAAACTGTGTTTTCCTCTAACACAAAGTTTAATTTACTTCCTTTACCTCCAGCATTTTGAAAACGTTCACTTTTTCCTGCTGCCAATATTAAAATGCCAATATTCATAGTTTTTATTTTAAATCGATATACTGATTGCATACCTCATAAATAAAGTATATTCAGTAAGATCACAAGAACTACTTAATCATTAATTTGAAAATTATTAAGAGAAGTATAATATAAATGTGATACAAGTAATTTTTCTATGTGACTATAAAAATAAAAATACTGATGTAATAATAATAAGTGTAAGGGTGTATTATGAGCAAAAGCAATGTCGAACTCTCCCGCAGACACTTTCTAAAATGTGCCGTTATAGCGGGAATATCTGTTTATTTAGCCCCTTTGTATAGCCGTGCTTTCGATGTGCTATTCGAAGAAAAAATCCTTCAATCTCCTGACTGGAACCCGGTCGACAAACAAATCAAATTCCGTATTGATGGTTTTGCCAAAGTCCAAGGGGAGAAAGTCTTCGCCAGAGACATTCGTGCACGTGATATCCCTCACTGGCCAAAACAGCAAGGCCATGCATTTTTACTCCGCGTGACTCAAGCCGATAAAGTTTACCAAGGCTTTAACCTTGATCTGCTAAAAGATGGCCTGATGCCTGACCGCATCGTAACCGCAAGTGATTTAGAAAAAGATGGTGTCGCTTTCCCTGAATTTTATGGCGAGGATCTATTGCTTCCTGAAGGAAAAACACCAGCCTACCTCGGCCAAGCCGTCGCATTATTGATTTACCATGATTTTGCTAAATTCCGTTTTGCCAAAGAAACCTTAAAATTCCGTGACGATGTTATCCAATATGGTGCATTAACTGGCCCATTAGAACGAGACCCATGGGGAAGCTACCGTGGCGTGCGAGTTGGCAATGAAAACCCTTATGAGCCCGATATTTACTCAAGCCTAAAAGACATGCCAATCTCCCCTATTGGCATGAAAAAACACTTACCCGTTTGGCCTGAAGGCCGCGAAGGTGGAAAATTAGACCAACAAGGCATGCTATATGCTGATGAGCTCGCCAAACAACTGGAAAACCCGCCAGAAGACTGGTTAGTGATCAAACGAAAATACTTTTCTCAATCGATAGATACTGCCGCCTTAGAGCCTGATAATGCTAACGGTTGGTACGACGCCAAAACACAGTCATTCCATCTTGTTATTCCGACACAGTCCCCTCAGGAGGTTGCGGCATCATTACCAGAGATGTTGGCAAAATCACATTTCCCAATTAAGCAAATTTTCCTACACCCTTGTTTTACCGTTGGTTATGGTTCTAAAGACCACACTCCATTCCCCTATTATGGGGCGATGGCAACATTATATGGAGACGGAGTCCCTATTCGTCTGGCTAATGACCGTTATGAACAATTTCAATCCACCATCAAACGCCATGCTTTCGATATGGATTACACCTTAGCGGTTAATAAAAAAACGCATAAAATTGAAGCTCTTTCAGCTTCTTTTATCGGTGACGGCGGTGGTCGCTGTAATTTTACGCCTTCCGTTGTTATGGTCGGGGCTACAGGTGCTCAAGCTATCTATTATATTCCCCGCAGTGATTTATCTGCGGTCGGTATTGCATCACGAGCAGTAGATGCAGGTTCAGCTCGCGGTTATGGCACATTACAAGCCATGGCTGCAACCGATATGTTAATGGAAGAAGCCGCAAAACTACTCAAAGCCGACCCCATCGAGTTCCGCCTTAAAAATATCATCAAGTCTGGGATGAAAAATACCCAAGGGGCAATCCCTGGTGGCGCTATTCGTGCAGATGAAGTGTTAACTCGCTGTGCTGCGCATCCAATGTGGACAGATAGAGCCAAACGTAAAGCCGACTTCGAAGCGAAAAATAGCGGTAAACTATTTGGCACAGGGATTTCTTGTGTGCAAAAAGACTTCGGAACAGGCGCGGAATCCTCCTTTGCTCGCGTAGAACTCACCCCCGAGGGGAAAATTGCCATTTACCATAGTGGTGCAGAAATTGGTACAGGCATGTCCACGTCCCAATCGGTGGTTTGCGCTAAATGGTTAGGAAAGCCTGCGGAACAAGCTCATTTTTCTGTTGTTGATTGGTCAATTTTACCGATGGTATCGACAGGTAACCCATTTGCCATGTCACAAGATGAGCAAAACCACCTAGCTCAAAACCCATTATGGACACCGAACTACTGCTCACCTGCGAGTGCCAGTAATTCCGCCTATTATTTCACCCATAGCACCGAAGCGGCAGCGCGCCTTATTTTTGAACATGGGTTATGGCCAGCGGCTATGTCAATTTGGCAAGAAGGCATTGGTGGCGGGCAAGCTGCTCCTCTCGTTGTTCGTCGTGAAGATGCACGTTGGGTTGCTGAAGGCTTAACCGCTGATGGGCTCGAGGTGCTGAGTTTATCGCGCTTAATTGAACGCACTTTTGCAATGGGCGGAGTAACCGGCGCAGTGTGCCACGTATTTAACCGCTGGCAATGGGCTGAAGCGGAATTCCCTATTCAGGGAGAAACCCGCCGTTTACCGATTGATGGGCTATCGCTACGATTTGCCGATAAAGAATACCAAGTTTGCCACCGCGAGAAAGCGTATTACCCTGATACACAAAGAAATAATGCCGGAGTTACATACTACAGTGCCGTTGCCACGGTGACAGAGCTCTCCGTCGACAAAGCGACGGGACATGTTGAATTACTCAACCATCACAGCGTGGTGGAATGCGGTAATCTCATTGTTCCACAGCTGGTTTCAGGGCAAATTCAAGGTGGATTAGCAATGGGTATCGGCCATGCGCTCCATGAATATTTACCTCTCTACGAAGATGGCCCCGGTAATGGGACATGGAACTTCAACCGTTATCACCTCCCTCTTGCCAGTGACGTTGCTGTTTGGCAACAAACCAACGAAGTCCTACCAGGACTTTCGGACACTGACCCGCCGAAAGGCGTTGCTGAGGTTGTTATGATCCCGGTGGTTTCAGCCATCGTTAATGCCATTGCAGATGCAACTGGTCATCATTTCTTGCATTTGCCTGTACGCGCAAAAGACATTTTAGAGGTAATATCATGAGCCTAAATTTCCTTCCCCTTACCTTAACCATTAATGGCCAACAGTATGGACCAATGGACGTGCCTGAAGGCCTCATGATGATCGACTTTCTTCATGAATATGTCGACCTAACAGGTTCTCGCCTAGGCTGTGGTCAAGGTATCTGCCATGCATGCGTTGTTATCTTAGATAATCCATCTGGTACCAGCGAAGAGATCCGCACCTGTATTACTGGCGCCCATTTTTTCAATAATAAAAGTATTCGGACTATCGAAGGGGCGGCCACTAAAGAAGAAAATGGAGAGGTAAAATTATCTCCGGTTCAGCAAGCTTTTGTTGAACATTTCAGTTTTCAGTGTGGTTACTGCACCCCAGGGTTTGTGAATGCCGCTACCGTATTTATTGAAGAACTTCAGCGAAACCCTATTGCAGAAGAAGAACTAGAAGATGCTATCAAACAAGCTCTAAATAACCATATTTGCCGTTGTACGGGCTATGTCCGCTATTATGAAGCAGTACGCGATGTGGTTCTTGCGACTCCTGGTCTTATCAAGGAGGCAATAAAATGATCAAACGAATTATTTTATGGTTGATAGCCATCGCTATCATCGTTTGGGCGGTGCTCTACTGGTATGAAAGCCGTACCTTAGATGGCCCGGTACAAAAAGTCACCGCGACTCCCCAAGAAATTGAGCGGGGCCGTTATCTCGCCCTTGCTGGTGACTGCGCTGCATGCCACACCAGCACTGATGGCGCGCCATTAGCCGGTGGTTTTCCTCTAGATACTCCATTTGGGATAATCTACAGCAGCAACTTAACCCCTTCAGCTGACTTTGGTATCGGCCGCTGGACAAAAGATGATTTTTATAAAGCACTGACCCAAGGAATTTCACCGCCGAGTAAAAATCTTTATCCGGCAATGCCTTATACCTCTTACAAAGGGATCACTCGTGAAGATTCTGACGCTATTTACAGTTATTTGATGAGTCAACCCGCAGTTGATGTCGCGCCACCTGAAAATTCATTGCCATTCCCATTGAACCAACGTATGGCAATGATTGGCTGGAATTTATTGTTTTTTAACGATAAACCGCTCCCAAATAGCTCACAAGGTAGCTCCTCTGAATGGTTACGTGGCCGGTATTTAGTTAATGTATTAGAGCATTGTGCCGAATGCCATACGCCAAGAGGGAAACTGGGTGAAATGGATTTAGATAACTTTATGAAAGGCGGTGCATTAGGCCGTTTTATGGCGCCAGATATTACCCCGAAAGCGCTTGCAGAACGAGGATGGACAAAAGAAGATTTACAGCAGTTTTTCATGACTGGGCTCACGCCACAAGGTTCCGCCTACAGTGATATGCACCCTGTAATTTATCTGAGTTCACAACATTTAACTCCAGAAGATAATAGTGCCATAGCCACCTATTTAATGGGCGATAACCCACCAGCCACTTCACCATTAAGAATGGGGGAAGGTAACGCACAAGGCCGCCAAATTTATTTAGAAACCTGCTCCGGCTGCCACTCCTATGATGGTAGCGGCAAACCGAATGTTGCCGTGGCAATGAAAGGGAATTCAACATTACGTGATGCGGATAGCACTAACCTAATTAACGCTATTTTAGATGGTTTACCTGAACAGCCGTTTCCTAATAACCAAAACATGCAAAGTATGCCAGGGTTTGCTAATAAGCTAAATGACCAACAAATTAGTGAGTTAGTGAACTTCCTTCGCGTTCAATGGGGAGGACAGCCTGCCGATGTCACCCCGGAGCATATTAAATCTTTACGTCAATAATGACGAAAAATGACCAGTCGGGCTTGTTAATATTTAATGAGCCCGACTGGCCTCTATTTAATCCCCTTATAGGAATATACTTTATATAATAGAATACATATTGATTTAATTATTCATTAATAAGAATTAATATCATTTAAATAAAATACATTCTAATAAAGCTCAGTTATTTTATTCAATACTGTCATATTAAGATGACTCCAACAATATTATTCACTTTCTTGTATAAATCCCCTTACTCATTCTTGATATATCATTACAGATACCCATAATATTTGTGTAACTTACTGAGCTATCTGATATTAGTCATCGAATTGTGAGCTAATTTAATCAAAATAAAATAGTCTTATAGTGCATGGCTAAAAAATATTATTTACTTCCATTGCTCATAATAAAAACCCTAAAAATATAATCAGGGAGCACACTATGTCGGGTCATATTTCTAGACGTAACTTCATCAAACTAGGCACGATTGCAGGCATTGCAGTGATGGTCGGCAAACTCCCTTTTGCGATAGCAATGGAGCTCGATTCTGACTCTCCATCAACGGATTGGATTGGTCAAAACGGTAAAGCACGTTTTCGTTGGGACGGCGTTGAAAAAGTTACTGGGCGTAAAAATTTTGCTCGTGATTACCGCGCTAAAGACATCCCCGGCTGGCCAAAAAAACAAAGTTATGCCTTTATGTTAAAAGCGACAGAGGCAGATAAAACCTTTGAAGGCATTGATATTTCAATGTTAGGGCCAAATCTACAGCCTGATAAAATTGTTTTACAAGAAGACCTTATCCGTGATGGCTTAAATATCCCTCAAGACACCAGTATGGGGAAAGGCTTTTATGGCACCAATATTTTAGTTCCTCTAGGGGATACCCCGCCGATTATTGGCCACCCTGTTGCTATCTTGATTTATCATGATTTCGATAAATACAGTGCAGCACAGCGGATGTTACGCTTCGCCACAAACACCGTAAAATACGGAACGGTGACAGGGCCAAAACCGCCCGCTAACTACGGTGCAGCACGGTACGTGCGTATCGGTGGTGACACCCCACTTTCACCTTCTATCTTTTCCCCTTATCAAGATTCGGGTATTAAAGGCGGGTTCGATGGCAATACGCCTATTTGGCCACCTTATGACCCCAAACACGCCATTTCTATTCCACCCGTAATCCGTAAAGATCGTGGTGGCGGCTTTATTCAAGCCCTTCATCAGGCAGAAAAGAGCCCTGATAAACAAGAAAAAGCGATGGATTACGCACGGCAAATTGAGCAAGAAATCGCAGCCGCTCGCCAGAACCCTGATAAGTTTGTGATTGAACGCCATGGTTTTTCACAATCCATCGACCCTTGCGCGATGGAGCCTGATAACTGTAATACTTGGTATGACGCACAAACCAAAACGCTGCATATCTTAACGGCAACCCAATCTCCTGCTGGTGTGGTCAATGCCGCGGCTGAGCTATCTAAACACAACAAACATTTTTCCGTCGAAAACATTGTATTATTAACCGGTTCGACTGTCGGTTACGGCTCAAAAGACTATTCAGTTTTCCCTTTCTATTCGATGGTTGCCAGTTTCTACGCTGATGGCTTGCCTGTTCGCATGGCAAATGACCGCTATGAACAATTCCAAATGGGGATGAAACGCCACTCCATCGAGATGGATGTCACCATTATTGGTGATAAAAAAACTGGTAAATTTGATGTTTTAAAAGGCACTTACAACTGTAATGGTGGAGGCCGTGAAAACCTCTCCGTTGCCGTATCCCACGTTGCGGTACGTGGCGCCCAATCTATTTATTATTTCCCTAAATCTGACCTCACCGCTCTCGCCATGGCCACTCCGGCTGTCGAAGCGGGCTCAATGCGTGGCTTTGGTTCCTTGCAATCGATGGCTGTCACTGAATTGATGGTCGATGAAATCGCTCACAACCTCAATATTGACCCGATTGAACTGCGCCGCCGTAATGCTATTTTAGAAGGTTATCCGAATACACAAGGCGGTGTTATCGCAGGTGATCCTCGCAATGTCGAAATGTTAAATCTCGCGGAAAAACACCCGATTTGGGTCGATCGTGAGAAAAACAAAGCCAATTATGAAGCGAAAAACCCCGGTAAGCTATACGGTGTTGGCTTTGCGCAAGTGCAGCAAGTTTATGGCTCTAGTGGTGTCCCTACCATTCTTTCCCTCGAATTTGATATCAATGGCAAGCTAACAATGCGCCATTGTATGCAAGAGATTGGTACAGGTGGTACAACCGCGCAGCAAGTAATGGTATGGCAAGCACTCAGCAAAGCCCCTGATGTGGTTGAGTTTGGGGTGACTGAGTTTGAAGAACTACCGCTTAAAACCAGTTGGGCCGACCAGAAAAAACAAGACGAATTGTCCAAAACTGATCCCTATTGGACTCCTGCTCTGATCCCTGACATGAGTTCATCGAGCGGTGTTTATTACATTGGGTTCGGCACGCGCCAAGCGGGGCATTTTTTATTGGAAAATACCCTCTGGCCTGCGGCCAAAAGCATTTGGAGTGAAGGCCCCGGCGGCGGTGCGTTCAACGGCTTAAATGTTGAATTTGCCGATATTCGCGTTGGCCCAGAAGGTATTGGCGGTGGCGGAATGAAGCCCATTCCTTTTGACATTTTAGCCAAAAGAGCCCATGAGATGGGGCTCATCACCGGGGTTGCTGTTCATGGCTATTCCAGCTGGCAGTGGGCTCGCGCAGAGTTCGATATCCCAACTGTGGGCTTAAAAAATCTGCCTCTTGATGCGATATCCGTTCGTTATGGCGAGGGTGCGCCACAAGAACTGAAAAAACAGATGACAACTGGCGGTTATCATTTTATTAAACGTAAAATTGCCTATTACCCACCCACACAACGCGCAAAAGCAGACCCCACAACGGTCACACCCGCTTCTTGCCTAGTCGAGCTCAACGTCAACACGATGACAGGTGAGGTCGATGTCATGCGCCACCATATGATTATGGATCCCGGTACGATGATTGTCCCTGAATTAGTTTCAGGCCAGATCCAAGGAGGTACCGCGATGGGTATTGGCCATGCATTGATGGAAGAATTACCACTGTATGAAGATGGGCCAGGTAACGGGACATGGAACTTTAATCGTTATGTCCTACCGCGCGCAAAAGATGTGGCGGTTTGGCAGCAAACCATTGATTACTTACCACCTCTCTCAGAAACTTCGCCACCAAAAGGCATGGCTGAACTGGGGATGATCCCAATCTTACCTGCGACGAGTAATGCATTAACCCATGCGACAGGCAAGCGTTTCTATGAATTTCCTATCACGGTAGATAAAATTAAAAAGGCACTCTCATGAAAATCAACAATGCCGTTCCGATTATTGAGCGCAAGCCACTAACACTGACCATTAACGGCCAAAAAGTTGGTCCTATTGATGTCCCTGTTGGGATGCCAATGATTGAGTTTCTACATGAATACCTAGACCTCACTGGCACCCACTTTGGTTGCGGACAAGGGATCTGCCATGCTTGCACCATTATGGAAATCCAGCCCGATGGCTCAACGGTTGAAAGCCGCACCTGTATCTTTGGTGCCCATTATTTCAACAATAAAAATATTGTGACCATCGAAGGGCAAGCCAAACTAGATGAACAAGGCAAAGTTGTTGAATTAACGCCAATTCAACAAGCTTTTATCGAAAACTTTTCGTTCCAATGCGGTTATTGTGCGCCCGGTTTTGTCACGGGCGCGACGGTATTTCTTGATAAACTGAAGAAAAACCCAGTGAAACGTGACCAACTCGAACACGCCATTGAAGAAGCCCTCAATGAGCATATTTGCCGTTGTACAGGTTATGTACGCTACTATGAAGCTGTGAGGAAAGTCGCTCTTGACACTCCTGGCTGCGTGATCGACTAGGGGGAAACATCATGGCTAAATCCAGCTCTCTACGTAAGAGCATTTATATTATTATCTTATTATTCATAATATTAATGCTTGCGATCCTGTTTGGCGCTTTTCGTACCTCCAGTATCGGCCCTGATTTAGATAAACCGCTGACCTCAGAAGAAGTCGCCAAGTTACTACCTAGAGGACAAGAACTGGCAACCGCTGGGGATTGCTTTGGTTGCCACTCATTACCTGAAGGCCCATTGGCTGCGGGTGGTCGTGCTATCGGAACCCCCTTCGGTACCATTTACTCCACAAATATAACACCTGATAAGCAATTTGGTATCGGTAACTATACCCGTGCTGATTTCCATCGTGCTTTAAAAGACGGAATTGGCAAAGAGAGAGGTAATCTCTACCCTGCGATGCCGTTTGTATTTACCCATATGACCACATCGGAAGATATTGATGCCCTGTATGCTTATGTGATGTCACTTCCACCAATTGCGGTGCCAAACAAAGAAAATACCGGGGTATTTGTCCTACCCGTTCGCCCATTTATGAACTTCTGGACTTTGCTCAATTTTCCTAAACAAAATGCGCCCCATGACCCGCAACGCTCTGCCGAGTGGAACCGTGGCGCGTATATTGTCGAAGGTTTGGCACACTGCGGTGCTTGCCACTCACCACGTAACCTAATGATGGGTGTCGAGTTTTCACGGTCACTTCAAGGGGGTGAAGAAGCCGGTTTAGCGATCCCTGATATCACGGCAGAAGCGCTTTCCAAACATGGGTACGATACCGCCTCTTTGAGCCAGTTTTTACTGACAGGCAATGCCCCACAAGGCTCTGCATTTGCAGACATGAGCACAGTAACCCACTTTTCCACCAGTCAGATGAAAAAGAGCGATGTGGATGACATGGCGATTTATTTGATGACCGATAAACAAGGAAAAATACTCGGAGCCAAAACTCCACCAGCGCCATTACCTGAAGCAAGTTCACCAGAAGTGGGTGATGTCAGTCAAACCATGGAAACGGGCCGCTTGATGTATATGTCTACCTGCGCAGGCTGCCACGGGATCACCGGAGAAGGTGTGCCAAATGGTATTCCAGCGTTAAAAGGTAATGCTATCCTAGCCATGGATAGCCCTGAAACCTTTATCAGTGTGGTACTAACTGGTATTCCAACCACCACCTTCCCGAACGGGCAGCGTATGTATGCCATGCCAAGTTTTGCTGATGATTTAACGCCTCAAGAAATGGCAGATTTAATTTCATGGGCACGTGCTGAGTGGGGTGGGCAAGGTAAACCCGTCACCGCCGAACAAGTTGAAAAACTGAAAAAAGCAGCGCAGTAACTAAAATACTCCTCGGCGACTTATATTAGCTCAAAGAGGAGTATTCATAATAACGACATAAGATATGACTAAAAACCCCTTACTAAAAATTAAGAAGTTAATTAAGGGGAAAAGACGTTTTTCTATATTAGATAATAGCGCATCATGACATACATAAAGGCGCCAAAATACATAATGAAAAATACGATTAAAGACTCAGCGCTTCAATTCTGAAATAAGTCAGTTTAACCTTACACGCTAACATCACATCCCCTATTCCGCTTCCACCAAGTAAAGCATCACCTTGACGTTGACACTCACTGGTTCTGAACGCCAGAAAAGCATCCTGTGATTTTTTTAGAGAAGCAATCGCTTGTGCTGTTGCAGAAGAGTCAATTTTTTTCAGTTCAGTTTCATCATCTGCAAGTGATTTACTCATCACCTCATCTGCTCTATCTAGCTTACTTTGTAAACATGCTTGAACTGCTGTCCGTGGAGCATCTGCAATCTGCTCATAGCATTCGTTGAGAGGATCCGTTGCTAACCCAGGTACTGGGACATTACTAGCATAAACCATCACAGGCATAGTCATTGCTGCAGCGATAAATAATGCTTTTGATGTACTTAACTTCATAAAAACCTCTCAATTTGTATATGAAGTGCCTTTTTAACTTATACGAATAAAAAAATCGATATAACACACTAACTTTATGGACTATTCTTAGTATTTACTCATAGTAATAAAACTTATCCTACAGTCTAGATTTTTATCTTGAATTTGCATATTCCTAATATGAGGCAAAATCCAGAACAACATGCCTACATAAATTTCATTTTTAGTCATCAATTTTACCTTTGTATCACTAATACATATTTCAGACACTTTATCACCAAATGCACGTTGCTCCCGATAACCTCAACGTAATACCATAAAGAAATCCATGGCTAACACGTTTGCCTACTCTCATTTGATACGATCTGTGGTATTTTAGTCTCTGAACACCTCACAGAATTTAGTTAACTCAATACGTTAGAACAGACAACATTATGACTGATAAGCAAAGTTTCGAATCCCACACACCAATGATGCAGCAGTATCTAAAACTAAAAGCACAACATTCAGACATACTGCTGTTTTATCGCATGGGTGACTTCTACGAATTGTTTTTTGATGATGCTAAAAAAGCGTCTCAACTGTTAGATATTTCCCTCACCAAGCGAGGTCAATCCGCAGGGCAGCCGATCCCTATGGCAGGTGTCCCTCACCATGCTGCAGAGGGTTACTTAGCTAAATTAGTACAAATGGGTGAATCCGTCGCCATTTGTGAGCAAATTGGCGACCCAGCGACCAGTAAAGGGCCAGTTGAGCGCCAAGTAGTACGCATTGTGACACCAGGCACCATTACCGATGAAGCCCTATTAAATGAAAGGCAAGACAACCTTTTAGCCGCGGTATGGCAAGACCAACAAGGTTTTGGTTTCGCAACATTAGATATTACCTCAGGCCGCTTTATTATAAGTGAAATTGCCGACGAAGAAGCATTACAAGCCGAACTGCAACGCACTCGCCCTGCTGAACTTCTATACCCCGAAGATTTCGCCAGTATGGCATTAATTGAACATAATAAAGGCCTACGTCGTCGCCCACTGTGGGAATATGAACTCGATACAGCAAAACAACAACTCGGTTTACAGTTTGGCACAAAAGATTTAATCGGTTTTGGAGTTGAAGAAGCACACAAAGCGCTCAGAGCCGCAGGCTGCCTATTGCAATATGTAAAAGACACGCAGCGTACTTCACTGCCCCATATTCGCAGTATTGTGATGGAAAAACAAAATGATAATGTCATTTTGGATGCAGCGACTCGTCGCAATTTAGAGATCACCCAAAACCTTGCAGGTGGTACAGAAAACACACTTGCCGCCATTTTAGATATGTGTGTGACCCCAATGGGCAGCCGTATGCTAAAACGTTGGCTACATACCCCATTGCGTAATATTCAAGTATTAAATAACCGCCAACAAGCTATTAGTGCATTGCAAGAATGCGGCTTTGAATTGCAACCATTTTTGCGCCAAATAGGGGATTTAGAACGCGTATTAGCACGTCTAGCCCTACGTTCTGCACGCCCACGCGACTTAACCCGTATGCGTTACGCATTCCAACAATACCAAGATATTCATCAAATACTAAGCCAATCAAGTTGTTCGTATTTACAGGCCCTTCAAAATCGTATTGGTCAATTTGATGAGTTACAAGACTTACTTGAAAAAGCTATCATTGATGCGCCACCTGTATTGGTACGTGATGGCGGAGTTATCGCCCCGGGTTATAACAGTGAACTCGATGAATGGCGCGCCCTTGCTGATGGGGCAACCGACTACCTCGATAGGCTCGAAATTCGTGAAAGGGAAAAACTGGGGATCGATACCCTAAAAGTCGGTTATAACGCGGTTCATGGCTACTATATTCAAGTTAGTCGCGGTCAAAGCCATTTAACGCCTATCCATTACGTCCGTCGCCAAACGTTAAAAAATGCGGAACGCTATATTATTCCTGAACTCAAAGAGTATGAAGATAAGGTATTGACATCAAAAGGAAAAGCACTCGCTATTGAAAAAGCGCTGTATGATGAGCTGTTTGATATGCTATTGCCTCATCTTTCTGCGCTGCAAACCAGTGCTGAAGCACTTGCTGAGTTAGATGTCCTAGCCAACCTTGCGGAGAGGGCTCAAACTCTAGGCTACGCTTGCCCACAACTAACTGAAAAACCGGGTATTCAAATTACTGAGGGTCGCCACCCTGTTGTAGAACAAGTGCTTAGCGAGCCGTTTATTTCCAACCCGTTATCACTGTCACCGCAACGTCGTTTATTAATTATTACTGGTCCAAACATGGGCGGTAAAAGTACCTATATGCGCCAAACAGCATTGATTACCCTGTTAGCATATATCGGTAGTTTCGTCCCTGCCAGCAAAGCGGTGATAGGCCCAGTCGATCGCATTTTCACCCGTGTCGGTGCCTCGGATGACCTTGCATCTGGCCGTTCAACATTCATGGTCGAAATGACAGAAACCGCTAATATTCTTCATAATGCGACAGAGCATAGCTTAGTACTGATGGATGAAATTGGTCGCGGGACTTCAACCTATGACGGTCTTTCTCTTGCTTGGGCTTGTGCTGAGAATTTAGTAAATAAAATCAAGGCAATGACATTATTTGCAACGCATTATTTTGAATTAACAACACTGCCTGAGAAACTCGAAGGCGCGGTCAATATCCATCTCGATGCTATTGAACACGGTGATACCATTGCTTTTATGCATAACGTTCAAGACGGTGCCGCCAGCAAAAGCTATGGCCTTGCTGTCGCTTCTCTTGCCGGTGTACCAAAGGAAGTGATTAAACGGGCAAAACAAAAACTTAAAGAACTCGAAGTTATCTCAAACAATGCCAATGCGAGCCATGTGGATAGCGCCCAGCTTAGCTTTTTAACCACAGAAGATGTCGAGCCATCACCAGTATTAACTGCTCTCGCTGAAATTGATCCTGATAAACTCACTCCGCGCCAAGCCCTAGATTGGATTTATCGGTTAAAGGATATGGATAACTAACATGGATGAGTATGCGCAATTACTCACACCAATCAGGCAGTTTCTGCAATGTGAAACGCCTGATGCGTGGGTAAAAAAAGCGAGTTTGCCTGAAAACTTGCCCATTATCTTAAAGGACCATTTGTTATGTGAATTAAAAGCCGCGCAAAGTGCGATGTTTTTAATTCGCAAATATGCCGTTGATAAAGAAAGTGCGGCAGTCCTACTCGAATGGTTTAAACCTTATGAATCATTTGCTTATGATAGGGTTGGTGACATCCATACATTAAGAAACAAAAATCAGGTTTCTAAGCAGATATTGGCAAAAAAACAATCACCTTATAGCCAAGACTTAATTGATAAAATGGTCTTGCTTATCAAAGAAGAACTTCATCATTTTTACCAAGTTCTAGAGATCATGCATGAACGTAACATCCCCTATGATGGCGTCACTGCAAGCCGTTACGCCAAAGGGTTGTTGAACCATATCGACCCGCACGATCCAAAAACCTTAGTTGATAAGCTAATAATTGGAGCTTATATCGAAGCGCGTTCTTGTGAACGCTTTGCTAAACTCGCCCCATTTCTTGATGAGCAGCTAGCAAATTTTTATATTTCATTATTACGCTCAGAAGCTCGCCACTATCAAGATTATTTGCACTTAGCACAATTAATTAGTAAACAAGATATTACTGAGCGAGTTAATTATTTTGGTATTATTGAAGCTGAATTAATTTCGACACCTGACGATGATTTTAAATTTCATAGTGGTGTCCCCATTAACTAAGCTTGTTCTCTATTATTTACATATAAAAAGCCCCTATAAACCTTAGCTTATAGGGGCTTTAACTACCGAATCAACACCCTACATATTAAATAGCGACTCCAGAGTCAACTCTTCGCCATGTAAAATATCTTTTAATCGCTTTAAACCTTCTACTTGGATCTGACGAACACGTTCTCTTGTTAACCCAATTTCACGGCCAACTTCTTCCAGAGTTTCAGCTTCATAGCCTAAAAGCCCAAAACGTCGTGCTAAAACCTCCCTTTGTTTTGGGTTCAATTCATATAACCACTTAACAATATTATCTTTTAAGTCATTATCTTGAATTGTATTTTCTGGACCTGAATCATTATCATCAGACAATACCTCAAGCAAAGATTTCTCTGAGTCCCCTGCAATTGGCGTATCAACAGATGTGATACGTTCATTTAAACGTAACATCCTACTGACATCTTCGACAGGTTTATCTAGCTGCTCAGCGATCTCTTCAGGGCTTGGCTCATGGTCCAACTTCTGGGCTAATTCACGTGCAGTACGAAGGTAAATATTGAGTTCTTTAACGATATGAATAGGAAGGCGAATAGTTCGAGTTTGGTTCATGATCGCGCGTTCGATCGTTTGACGGATCCACCACGTTGCATACGTCGAGAAGCGGAATCCTTTTTCAGGATCAAACTTTTCAACAGCACGAATCAACCCAAGATTTCCTTCTTCTATCAAATCGAGTAATGCGAGACCTCGATTATTATAACGACGTGATATTTTTACAACGAGACGAAGGTTGCTTTCTATCATGCGCTGCCGTGATGCGATATCACCCCGCAATGCACGTCTTGCATAGAAAACTTCTTCTTCTGCTGTAAGGAGTGGTGAGAACCCAATCTCACTAAGATAAATTTGAGTGGCATCCAGAACACGTTGATTTGTGTTCTGGAGTAAATCCATTTCGTCATCTAGCTCAGTAACCAGATCCTCTTCTTTAAACTGACTCTCGTCAAAAGTGTCATTTAAATTACTTTCGTCGAGGTCATTATATAACTCGTTAACTTTCAGCGAACTTTGGCTCATCAGTGACTCCTACCCTAGATAATGCGGACAGAATGTCAAAGCACTCTGCCCAGTTTATCGTTGCGGTAAATAACGCAACGGGTTTACTGATTTTCCCTTGTAACGAATTTCAAAGTGTAGTCTAACCGAACTAGTTCCAGTACTACCCATAGTGGCTATTTTTTGACCCGCAGTGACGTCCTGCTGATCACGCACAAGCAATGTATCGTTGTGAGCATAAGCACTTAGATAGTCATCGTTATGTTTTATAATTATTAGATTTCCATATCCACGCAAGGCATTACCCGCGTAAACGACTTTTCCTGGCGCAGCAGCAAGCACAGCTTGGCCTCGAGAACCGGCGATATCTACCCCTTTGTTCCCACCTTGAGCATCAGAGAAACCTTCAATCATTTTCCCTTCGGCTGGCCAACGCCATTTTATTGACGAATTATTCGTACTACTGACTGCGGTAGAAGCGGTTGTTGTCGAGGCTGTTGTCGTCGTTGAAGCCTGCGTTGCAGGTTTCTTATTATTAGGCAACATCTTACCTGAATTTTGACCACCACTGTTTGCAGGATACTCATTAGTTGTTCGAAGATCAACCGCTTGCTGATGACTATTTGATGAATTTGCCGCTAATTGAGTGTTCGAGTTCACATTTGTGTTACCAATATTAATAACCTGCCCGACATTGAGACTGTAGGGCTCTGGAATATTGTTTCGCGATGCTAACTCACGGAAATCATTACCTGTTAAGTATGCGATATAGAATAACGTGTCACCACGCTGAACCGTATAGCTATTACCGTTATAGCTGCCTTTTGGAATACTGCCATAATCACGGTTGTATACAATGCGCCCTTCACCATTAGTTGTTACAGGCCCTGAGCTACGACTTACAGGCTGAGTATTTGTATTACTTGATAAATTAGGACGAGACGATGGCATTGCCGTGCTCATACCCGTATTTGGTGACGAGGCCGGTGTCGTCCTTTGCACCGTTTGCTGGCTAGACTGGCTATCATTCACACTCGAAATAGGTGCCGCTGTATGATACGGTGTTGAACAACCTGCCAATAGCGCTCCGCTAAATGAAAAGATGACGGCCCATCGAATTCTGCTTATAGGGCTAACAATTTTCATGCTTCTTCTCCCGTGAAGAAAAATCTGACGTGACAATTCAAAATAATGTCAGCAATAGAGTTATCATAAAATATTTCACTTATTAAAGCAGAAATACAAAATAGTGAACAAGTTAAATATATTAAAAATATAACAATTTGAGAAAATGACTAACAGTTTAAGCTATTCCCTCAAATTCAGCTGGGTAAAGTATCATATTTGGAATAGTTTTACTGCTATTTGAGTTAATAGAACCTTTGCAATGATATTTTATTTAAATCGATTATAAAAATAACCAGACTTTGATTAAATACCATTGCAAATAGGTTAAAGGAGGTCGCCGGCAATCAATGGAACAAAACGGACTTTTTCAATAACATTAGTATGGTAATCATTACCACGTCGAGTAATTAGCTTCAGAGCTTGTTCTTTATCACCGACAGGTAAAACCATTCGACCACCATCTTTTAATTGCCCTAATAGTAAAGCCGGTATTTCTGTTGGCGCCGCAGTAACGATAATGGCATCAAAAGGTCCTTTTGACTGCCAACCTTCCCAGCCGTCTCCATGACGAGTTGAAACATTATGTAAATCAAGCTGTTTCAAGCGCCGCTTTGCAGCCCATTGCAAACTTTTCACCCGCTCAACAGAAAAAACATGCTTAACCAAGTGTGCCAATACTGCTGTTTGATACCCTGAGCCTGTCCCTATCTCGAGAACGTGATCATCCGGTGCTAAAGCCAATAGCGCCGTCATTTTAGCTACAATATACGGCTGAGAAATAGTTTGCCCATGACCAATAGGTAATGGGATATTGTCATAGGCTTTATGGGAGAGCGCTTCATCCACAAACCGTTCCCGAGGAACGAGTGAAATGGCATCTAATAGGCGCTCATCGTGAATTCCCTGTTGGCGTAATTGAGCCAAAAGTTCTTTCATGAGCCCTGTATTCATTTTACTGACACTCCTGATTTTTCTAGCCACTCTTCCACTAATGAGTGTGCTTTATAAGCGGTTAGGTCAACTTGTAATGGGGTGATTGAAACATACCCATTTTGCACTGCTTCAAAATCCGTTCCAGGACTGGCATCACGAATTTCCCCAACGGGACCTAACCAATACAATGTATTCCCTTTCGGGTCCTCTAAGCTATATACCTCAGAAGCGGCATGGCGGCTACCACAGCGGGTGACTTTGATACCTTTAATTTCTTCGTACGGGATATCAGGTACATTTATATTTAAAATGTTCCCAGCTCGCAATGGGTTTTTCTGTAAGAGTGCAAGGATCTCGCATGTCACTTTAGCGGCACTTTCATAATGCGTTTCCCCATCTAACGATACCGCAATTGAAGGTAAACCTAAATGGCGGCCTTCTGTTGCCGCTGCAACCGTGCCTGAGTAAATAACATCATCCCCTAAATTAGGGCCACAGTTGATACCAGATACAACAATATCAGGACGTGGGCGCACCACTTTATTCACCCCAATATAGACGCAATCTGTTGGTGTGCCTTCCTGTACAGCAAGGTCACCATTACTTAGTGCTTGAATTTTAAGTGGTTTATCTAATGTTAATGCGTTCGAAGCCCCACTACGATTGCGATCAGGCGCAATCACCTGAACATGATAATATTGGCGTAGCGCAGCTGCAAGGGTTTGAATTCCCGGCGCATTTACCCCGTCGTCATTACTCAATAAAATCTTTAGCATCGACATTATCCTGCCCATTTTGATTAATAATTTCTCTCACAACACTGGTTGCAAAACAACCTGAGTTTAAGAAAAAATTCAGTTTTACCGTCGAGTCGTCCAGCCATTCCCACTGTAAGTTTTGGGGTTTAACAACGATAGCCCTTCTAGCTGAAGAAACTCGTTCACGCTGCATTAAAGAGATAAAGGGCTGGTAATCCGCTAAACACTGAGTTTCAAATGCCAGTGCTTCATCCTGAGTTCCCAGCTCCCCATCACCGGGTAATGGCGCAGTAATACTTAATTCATTGGACTCCAAGCGAGGTTGTAATGTAGCAAATTCATCTTGTGTCGCGACAAACCAACTCCCTCTGCCCGTTAATTGCAATGCATCACCTAACATCACGTGTTGGGCGGTATTATTTGCAATTCGTTCGCTTGCTACATGGTTAAACATTGCACTACGAGCAGCAGAAAGATAAAAACTACGCTTGTTGCGTTCACGCACGTTGATTTCTTGGTTTGCCCAACGCAACGCTTGCGATAAATTTTGGCCATCGCGTCCAAAACGTTGTTCACCGAAGTAATTAGGCACACCTGATAATGCGACTTTGTGTAAACGTTGTTCAACGTCTTTCGCATCCGAAATATCACGCAAGGTTATTTCAAACTGGTTTCCTTTCAAGGAACCAATACGTAATTTACGTTTTTGCCTGGTGACTGCCAGTATTCGGCAGCCTTCTAGCTGCCAAGTTGAAAAAACAGGCGTTTCTTTACCTGGCATTTGCAGACAGAACCATTGCTCCGTCACTGCGTGTCTATCTTTTAAACCTGCGTAACTGACTGCTCTGGCTGAAATTTTAGCAAATTTGGCGAGTTGTTCGGCAACAAATACCGTATTGCAGCCTGTTTTTTCCACGCGAACCATAACATGTTCGCCTTCACCATCTAGCTCAAAACCTAAATCTTCTTTGACGATAAAATCTTCTGGAACACTTTTTAATGTGCCAGAAGACAATGGCTTACCATGCAGGTACTGAACATTCATTACTTTCATTACTATTATCTTTTATTAAAAGAACAACCGCAGCACAGGCAATGCCTTCTTTACGCCCCACAAAACCTAATTGTTCTGTCGTGGTCGCTTTCGCATTGACATCATCCATATGGCACTCAAGGTCTTCGGCGATATTCACACGCATTTGAGCGATGTGTGGTAACATTTTTGGTGCCTGAGCCATGATGGTGATATCAATATTACCAATGCGATACCCTTTGGCACGTACATGGCAAAACGCATCTCTCAATAAGACTCGGCTATCTGCCCCTTTATAGGCAGGATCAGTATCGGGGAATAATTTACCAATATCCCCTAATGCTGCAGCACCAAGAATTGCATCAGTTAACGCATGCAATACCACATCACCGTCAGAGTGCGCGAGTAAACCTTGTTCATAAGGGATACGCACGCCACCAATGATGATAGGGCCTTCACCACCAAATTTATGTACGTCAAAACCGTGTCCGATTCTCATTTTTTTTCCTTAGTTATTCATTCTTGAAAGATAAAATTCCGCTAAAGTGAGGTCTTCTGGGCGCGTCACTTTTAAATTATCAGCGCGGCCAGCCACTAACACCGGTTGGTGGCCGCAATACTCTAGCGCAGAAGCTTCATCAGTGATCACCGCATTTTCTTTCAAGGCTTTACTTAGACAATCCCGTAATAATGCTAACGGAAAAAATTGTGGTGTGAGCGCATGCCATAACGCTTCACGTTCAACCGTGTGGTCAATTAATTGACTCGCTGTTGAGCTGCGTTTCATGGTATCGCGTACGGGGGCAGCGAGGATCCCACCACAACAATTTTGTTCCGCTGCTAATTGAATAATTTCATTTAAATCTGATTGATGGAGGCAAGGACGTGCCGCATCATGCACTAATACCCAGCAATCTGAAAAGTTGGGGTTAGTGATTAAAAAATCCAGACCTGCTAATACTGAATCGGCACGCTCTTTGCCACCAATAACCGTCGTCACTCGAGGGTCATTAGCAATTGCAAGCTGCTGAAAATAATCGTCTTCCGCACTCAAAGCAACCACAATCTCTTGCACTTTATCATTTTCAAGCAATGCGTTTATGGTGTGCTCAATGATCGTTTTACCTGCAACCTGCAAGTATTGTTTTGGGCACTCTGCATTCATACGGCTACCTATCCCAGCTGCAGGGATCAGTGCAACAATTTGCGGGAGATTGCTTTGTAGGGCATGGTTTGGATTTGTCATTGTTGAATTCTTACATCAGAAATTATCAGGCTAATGGGTACACTATTTTGATATCATTTTATTGTGTCTATTTCTGGTTATTACTTTCTTTAACCATTCGATAAAATGACTCTCCAGGTTTGATCATCCCAAGCTCCGTTCGAGCTCGTTCTTCAATCGCATCTTGGCCATCATTTAAGTCATTGATTTCAGCGAATAGCTGTTCATTACGCATTTTTAAGCGCGAATTTACAATTTCCTGAGCAGCGACATCATCTTTGACTTGTACGTAGTCATGTATGCCATTTTTGCCTAACCATAAGGAATACTGTAACCAAGCTAATATCGCAATTAATAGTAGCGTTAATTTACCCATTTTGCCCCCTGAAATGATTTGCTAATCATCCCATAACTCAACGATTGACGCTACTGTGATACTGAAATTGTGATAAAAAGTCAGATTAAGTCGGGTTTGAATCCGCAAAATACCACCTTATTTTACCATCGGATAAAATAAAGGGGGTATTTGAGCTGTATTAATAATCTAGCTGAATGACATGATTGCGCAATAAAAGCGCAATAATTTGGGAAAGGGAATCAGAAATCAGTTGTTGCCCATCCAGATGTAGCTCTGGGTGTTGCGGTTCTTCATAAGGGGAGTCAATTCCTGTGAATTGCTTAATTTTCCCTTCCCGCGCTTGTTGATATAACCCTTTAGGGTCTCGCTGTTCACAAATACTTACGGGTGTATCCACGTACAACTCAAAAAATTGATCGGGTTCAAACAAGTCACGGACTTTCTGCCTATCCGCTTGAAAAGGTGAAATAAAGGCGGTCGCAACAATCAGCCCTGCATCGACCATTAACTTCGCCACCTCACCCACTCGACGGATATTTTCTTGTCTATCAGCCTCATTAAATCCTAAATCACGGCATAAACCATGGCGGATATTATCGCCATCCAACAAATAGGTTTTCATTCCCATTGACGTAAGTTGGTGCTCTATTGCTCCCGCTAATGTTGATTTTCCTGAACCTGATAACCCGGTGAACCACAACACAGCACCTTTGTGGCCATTATTACTCTCACGTAGCTGGCGAGTTACCGCGTGTTGGTGCCAAACAATATGGTTTTCTTTTGTCATCCGTATTATTTCCCACCCAATACATCGCGTGCACCCCAATGAGGGAAATGGCGGCGAACTAATTTATTTAGCTCAATTTCAAATTCACTAAAATCACTGTTTTTTTCAAAGACAGGGGCTTGTGTTTCGCGGACTAAACCCGCCCCGACAGTCACATTTGTGAGCCTATCAATAAAAATCATTCCGCCTGTGTCTGCATTGCGTTGATAGTTTTCCAGTAACAATGGTTCATCAAAGGAAAATTCCACTAAACCAATGCCATTCAACGGTAGTTCCGTAGCCACTTTCTGTGTTAAATTATTGATATCTACTTGATATTGAATATTTTCTACTTTTGCCCGGCTGCGTTTTCCCGCAATTTTAATATCAAGTTGTTGCCCTTGAACTAACGGCTGTTCAGACATCCATACCACATCGACAGATGCATGCTGTGTGCTTTGTAAGGTTTCATCTTGTGCAACAATCAAGTCGCCACGACTGATATCAATTTCATCTTCAAGCACTAATGTAATCGCTTCCCCCGGGACTGCAAAATCTTGTAACCCTGAAAATGTCACAATTTCTTTGATTGCTGAGGTCGCACCAGAGGGTAATACTTTGACCTTTTGCCCCACTTCGACAATCCCTGATGATAATGTTCCGCTGTATCCACGAAAGTCTAAATTTGGGCGGTTCACATATTGCACAGGGAAACGCAAAGCTTGCTCCGAGGCTTTTTGTTCCACTTGAACATTTTCCAATATCGATAATAGCGTATCACCTTGATACCACTTAAAATTATCGCTAGCATTCACAATGTTATCGCCATCAAGGGCTGAGATAGGTACAAACCATACCTTTAAATCAACCGGCAATTCCATCGCAAACTTTTGGTAATCCTGCTTTATTTTTTCAAAAATGGCTTCACTGTAATCCACTAGATCCATTTTATTGACGGCAACAATAAGATGGCGGATCCCAAGTAATGTACTAATAAAACTATGCCGACGTGTTTGTTCCTGTACTCCTTTTCGAGCATCGATCAACAAAATAGAAAGTGAGCAAGTTGATGCCCCTGTCGCCATATTGCGCGTATATTGCTCATGGCCGGGGGTGTCCGCAATAATAAATTTGCGTTTCTCTGTTGAAAAATAACGATAAGCCACATCGATTGTGATCCCCTGCTCACGTTCAGCAGCAAGGCCATCTACCAATAAAGCAAGGTCAAGTTTTTCCCCTTGAGTCCCTATCCGCTTACTGTCACTTTGCAAGGTTGACAGCTGATCTTGGTATATTTGGCGAGTATCATGCAGTAAACGGCCGATTAAGGTACTTTTACCATCATCCACATTGCCACAGGTTAAAAAACGCAATAATCCTTTTTGTTGCTGCGCCAATAAATAAGGCTCTACACCACCTTGCTGTTCAATTTGATGAGCGATTGATTCATTATAAACGGCTTGTGCCATGATTTTTCTCCTGACTTTGCGTATTAACCTTGCCCACTAAAAATAACCTTGGCGCTTTTTCAACTCCATCGAAGCGGATTGGTCGCTATCAATCAGCCTCCCCTGCCGTTCACTCGTCGTAGAAATCAACATTTCTTCTATGATCTCAGGCAGTGTTTGTGATTCAGATGGCACAGCTCCCGTCAATGGCCAACAACCTAATGTTCTAAAACGCACTTTTTGCTGGCTAACCACTTCTCCAGGTTGTAGGTCAATACGGTTATCATCCACCATTAGTAAAGTCCCATCCCGCTGAATAACTGGTCGTTCTTTTGCAAAATACAGGGGAACAATGTCGATATTTTCCAAATAGATATATTGCCAGATATCAAGTTCAGTCCAATTTGATAGCGGGAAAACACGAATACTTTCCCCTTTATTGACCTGCCCATTGTAGTTATGCCATAGCTCAGGCCGTTGGTTTTTAGGATCCCAACGATGAGATCGGTCACGAAAAGAGTAGATCCGCTCTTTTGCACGTGATTTTTCTTCATCACGACGAGCGCCACCAAATGCGGCATCAAAACCGTACTTATCCAAAGCCTGCTTTAAGCCTTCCGTTTTCATAATATCCGTGTGCTTAGCACTGCCATGCACAAACGGGTTGATCCCTAATTTTTCCCCTTCAGGGTTACGATGAACAAGGAGCTCAAAACCGTATTTTTCTGCAGTTGCATCGCGAAACTCGTACATTTCACGAAATTTCCATCCTGTATCAACATGTAAGAGAGGAAATGGGAGCTTTCCTGGATAAAATGCCTTGCGTGCTAAATGCAGCATCACAGAAGAATCTTTACCAATAGAATACAGCATCACTGGGTTAGCAAATTCGGCGGCAACTTCACGAATGATATGAATACTTTCTGCCTCTAACTGCTGTAAATGAGTCAATTTTTTGTCGTTCACGATAGCCCCTTACTTAAGCCAGTTCCAATACGGCACTGCGCCATCTTATGTCTTCAGTTTGAGAACCAAACCACGCGAGTTGTTGGTGCAATGCAGCTACTTCACCAACCACTATCAAAGCAGGCGCGGGTGCCTGCTGTGCTAATACTTCAAGCTCATCGAGTTTTCCGGTTACTACTTTTTGTTCACGCCTTGTACCACAGCCGATAACCGCTACCGGGGTATTTTTCGCTCGGCCGAATTGGATTAATTGCTCGCTGATTTTTGCGGCCTTCACTGTGCCCATATAGATAGCTAAGGTTTGATTTCCTCGGGAAAGCGCCTGCCAATCGAGATCCGTTCCATTTTCACGGCAATGGCCCGTAATAAAGGTAATGCTTTGTGAGTGTTCACGGTGAGTCAGCGGAACCCCCGCGTAAGCGGCTGCACCAATTGCCGCGGTCACACCCGGAACCACTTGAAATGGGATCCCCGCTTGCGCTGCAACTTGTAGCTCTTCTCCCCCTCGCCCAAAAATGAAAGGATCCCCCCCTTTAAGGCGCACGACTTTTTTACCTTGTTGAGCAAATTTCACGATCAGCGCATTGGTTTCTTCTTGGGAAACACTGTGGGCCCCTGCGCGTTTACCTACACAAATCTTGTCTGCATCACGGCGAACTAACTCGAGAATTTCCTCACTCACCAGATGGTCATATAAAACCACTTCTGCACTTTGTAAAACGCGCAGTCCTTTTAATGTAAGCAGCCCCGCATCCCCCGGCCCAGCACCAACTAGGGTTAATTCACCGTGGTTATCTGGCTCATACAGCTGTCGCTCCAGCTGTTGTTCAGCTTCGCTGAATTGCCCTTTTTCAACTAAAGAGGCAAAACGACCACTAAAACTTTTTTCCCAGAAACGTTTTCTTTCACGCATATTAGTTAGCGTTTCTTTAACTTTATGACGCCAGCGACCAGCTATATCCGCCATTTTCCCCAAAGAGGTTGGCAGCATCGTTTCCAATTTTTCTCTGAGTAAACGTGCTAATACGGGTGCGGTTCCCCCTGAAGAGATCGCCACAATCACCGGGGAGCGGTCAATAATGGAAGGAACAATAAATGAACATAATGGCTGGTCATCGACTACGTTAACGAATATTTTTCGTTCATTAGCATCGTAGAAAACCGTTTCATTCAGTAATGCATCATCCGTTGCAGCAATAACCAGAAATGCATCATCTAAATGAATGGATTGATAATCTTCTGCTAACCAAATAAATTTATTTTGTTGATATTCAGTTTGTAACTGAGTACATAACGTCGGTGAGATGACCACTAAATTCGCTTGTGCTTTTATTAGCAACTCTGTTTTTCGTGCTGCGACCACACCGCCGCCAATTAACACGACCTTGCGCGTGCGGACATCGACAAATAATGGTAAATAATCCATCTTGCTCACCCATCGTTATATAAACTTATTATAAGAAATAGACAATTGACTATATGGCTTCAATCAACAGGTTTGAAATGACAAAAAGCTCTTTCTTGTAACTTAAAAGCATAAGCCTGAGCTCTTGCACAAAAACACTAAAAACCAGCCAATACCGAATAAAAATACAAGACTTAACGCAAACTTCTAATAATTATGAGAAAAACAAAAAATAATATAAAAATAAGAAATACTTATTTTTAACAAAGGGCATTCCTTTGTAATTAAACAAATATTTTATTAAATTCGTAATTATTTATATTTTAAACTCAAGTCATAATATGAAACATGGCTAATTAATACTCTAAATAATTCAAGTTGCAGCTAGGCGGCAAGTAAATGAGTCGCTAGGAGCATACACTAGTATGTGACTAGTGCGAATGCGCGTAGCCAACAACGCTGCGGATTGAATTATGACGAGTATTTAGTTTTCATGCAGCCCACACTCCCTCTTTAATCCAAAAAAACGCGTATCTTCTTCATTCATTCCCTCTTCCCATTTGCGAGTTGTATGGGTATCACCAACCGATAAATACCCTTGCTCCCACAGAGGATGATAGGGTAAATCATATTTTGTTAGATATTCATAAACTTGCTTATTATTCCAATCAATCACTGGTAAAACTTTAAAAATGCCTTTTCCGATACCTAGCACAGACAAATTTGCGCGGCTTGCTGATTGCTCTCGCCGTAAACCTGAAAACCAAGTTTGTGCCTGTAATTCATGTAACGCACGCGCCATCGGTTCAACTTTATTCAATTGGTTATAACGCTCAATACCATCAAGCCCTTGTGTCCAAAGTTGGCCATACAGTGCTTCTTGCCAAGCAGGTGACTGCTTTGCGCGATACACCTGTAAATTTAAATTCAATTTATCTGTTAACGCCTCAATAAATTGATAGGTCTCTGGGAACAAATAACCAGTATCCGTTAAAATAACTGGGATATTAGGCATAACCTGCGTCACCATATGCAGCGTTAGTGCCGCTTGGATACCAAAGCTGGAAGACACCACAAACTCTGCTGGTAAGTATTCAACCGCCCACTCAACCCGCTGTAATGCATTCATCGCTTCTAACTGGGAATTAAACTCAGCGAGATAAGCGATTTGTTGAGGCTTATCGAGTTCGATAAGCGTTGCTAGTTCAAGTCGGCTCATACTGCCTCCTTAACCTCATAAAAATCAACAGCAGAATTTAATACGGGCTTCACAACATTGGTGCGAATAACAAAATCGCCAAATCCTTCATTAGGTAGACGTTTTTTTGCCCAATCACCGATTAACTCATCCAAAATAGCTAAAATCTCTGTACTAGTGATGTTTTCACGGTACATGCGTGGAATACGGGTGCCAATGCGATTTCCACCTAAATGTAAGTTATATCTATCAATCGCTTTACCGACCAGCCCTACTTCCGCCAGCATCGCTCGTCCACAGCCATTAGGGCAACCCGTTATCCGTAGAACGATATGTTCATTGGCGACTTGATGAGCGGCCATAATATTTTCTACCTGACTAACAAATTCAGGTAAAAAACGTTCCGCTTCTGCCATCGCAAGTGGGCAAGTTGGAAATGAGACACAAGCCATGGAATTTTCACGTTGCGCTGTAATTTCATCACTCATTAACCCATGAGCTCTGGCAATCGCTTCAATCGCCGCTTTTTCACTTTCGGGTACACCCGCAACAATTAAATTTTGGTTTGCGGTTAAACGAAAATCACCTTGATGAATACGCGCAATTTCAGCCACACCCGTTTTTAATGGCTTATTTTCTAAATCAATTAATCGACCATTTTCAATAAACAATGTTAGGTGCCAGCGATTGTCAATTCCTTTAAGCCAACCAATCTTGTCACCGCGTTCAGTAAATTCATATGGACGAATAGGTTCGAAAACTACGCCTGAGCGCCTTTCGACTTCAGCTTTGAAGGTGTCGATACCCACACGCTCAAGAGTATATTTGGTTTTCGCATTTTTACGTTCAGTACGATTTCCCCAATCCCGTTGGGTAGTCACTATCGCTTCTGCAATGGCTAATGTTTTGTCTAATGGAATAAAACCAAACTCACTGGCTAAGCGAGGAAACGTCGCTGTATCACCATGTGTCATTGCAAGGCCGCCACCCACCAGCACGTTAAAACCGATCAATTCCCCATTTTGGGCAATCGCGACAAAGTTCATATCATTTGCATGCAAATCCACATCATTTAATGGTGGGATCACAACAGTGGTTTTAAACTTTCTTGGCAGATAAGTTTGCCCTAAAATAGGCTCTTCATCCGTTGTCACTATCTTTTCTTTATCTAACCAAATTTCCGCGTAAGCACTAGTGCGTGGTAGTAAGTGTTCAGATATTTTCTTTGCCCATTCATAAGCTTGTTGGTGCAATTCAGACTGCACTGGGTTAGAGGTACATAACACGTTACGGTTAACGTCATTCGCCGTTGCAAGGGCATCTAAACCAACGTGACTTAGCATCTGATGGGCAGGCTTTACATCCCCTTTTAAGATGCCATGGAACTGAAATGTTTGACGATTCGTAATGCGCACGCTGCCATACAGCGTGTGCTCTGTGGCAAACTTATCAATATCAAGCCATTGCTTGGGGGTGATAATGCCGCCCGGTAAACGACAGCGCAGCATCATTGCATGGCGAGGCTCGAGTTTTTGTTCCGCACGCTCAGAACGAATATCACGGTCATCTTGTTGATACATGCCGTGAAAGCGTATCAACAGGAAATTATCCCCTTCAAAACCGCCCGTTAACCCATTTTTTAAGTCGTCCTTAATGGTTCCACGCAAGTAATCGCTGTCTTGCTTCATGCGTTCACTGTCTGCGAGTTTACCTTCGACAATTAAGGGCTTTTGTTGTTGTTCATTGCTCATTAATAAACATCCCTCTGATAACGGCGCATTACGCGCAGCTCACTTAAAAATTCATCAGCTTCTTCACTGTCCATGTTCCCGTATTGACTGACGATATCTAATAATACCTGTTCGACATCTTTGGCCATGCGGTTTGCATCACCACACACATAGATGTGCGCACCTTCTTGTAACCATTGCCATACTTCCTCGCCTTGTTCGCGAAGTTTATCTTGTACATAGATTTTTTCTTGTTGGTCGCGAGACCACGCTAATGAAATATGGGTTAGTAAACCGTCTTTGACATAACGCTGCCATTCCACTTGGTAGAGAAAGTCATCAACAAAGTGTGGATTACCAAAAAATAACCAGTTTTTCCCTGTCGCACCGTCATTGTCACGCTGCTGTAAGAAAGCACGAAATGGCGCTATCCCTGTTCCTGGGCCAATCATGATCACTGGCGTATTTGGGTCTTGTGGCAGACGGAAGTTATCATTGTGCTCAATGAATATGCGGAGTTCATCATCCTCATTTAAGCGATCCGCTAAGAAACCTGAAGCACCGCCAGTGCGAGCCTTACCATCAATCTCATAGCGGACAACGCCAACCGTTGCGTGAACTTCATTTTCCACCTCTGATTGTGAAGAAGAAATCGAGTACAAACGAGGGGTTAACGGGCGCAGTAGTTCAACAAATTCTTGGGCAGTAGGCTGAGATGCTGCTTGGCGTACCATATCGACAATTGGCGTATTTTGCGCGTAGTGCAAAATAGCTTGCTTATCACTAATTAATGACAATAGTGCATCATCTTTTGATAGCTGAGCGTATTTTTCGACAATTACTGGGGTATTTTGTGTCAGTTCTAATTGATAAATCAGCGCATCACGTAATGAATGCCGCTGTGAGCCAATAAAGACCTCTTCATCACCTTGTAGCCACAATAAAGCCACCAACTCATCAACTAAAGCAGGGTCATTATCGAACCAAACTCCTAGCGCATCACCCGGTTGATAACGTAAACCAGAGTCACCGAGGTCAATTTCAATATGGCGAACATCTTTTTGCGAGTCGCGACTGGTGATCTTTTGATTACTCAGTAGCGACGCAGTTAATGGTGCGGTTTTACTATAAGGTGATGAATGAATTTCATTCACACTTCCTGTTTGAGTCGCCAATAATTGGCTATCACTTTGAGCAGGAACGCGAGCTTTTAAAATCTGTGTGAGGTTTTCAACCCATTCATCTGCAACCGCTTGGTATTCAACATCTGCATCAATTCGTTCCGTTAATGATATCGCCCCTAATGATGCAAGCTGAGAATCAAAATCTTTACCCGCTTGGCAAAATTTTTCGTAAGAGGAATCTCCCAGCGCGAAAACCGCATAGCTGGTTTGTGATAAATTAGGCGCTTTTTTAGAATGAAGGTATTTGTACAATGCAACCGCTTCTTCGGCTGGCTCCCCTTCACCTTGGGTTGACGCTACAACAACCAACACTTTCTCTTGGTTGATTTGTTTGAATTTATAATCCCCTGCATTCACTAAGTTCGCACTAATTTTTTCACCGACTAAACGCTCTCTAAGCTGCTCTGATAGGCGGCGTGCATTTCCTGTCTGTGATGCAGAGATGATTGTGACCGTATCTTGGGTAACCACAGGCGCACTGACAGATGCATCAACTTGCGTATTTTGATTTACCACTCCCCACAAATAACCAGAAAGCCATGCGAGTTGATGGGATGAAAAATCATCAACGGCCGTCTGTAAACGTGCTAATTGCTCAACAGATATTGGCAGCGCCGCTAATGGCGGCTGTTTTTTTGTCATTATCTTGTAACCCCAGCGTTATTCATCTTTGATTTAAAAAAACGATGCCATGTCATTACCCAAAAAAGACCGACAACCTAACACCTGCTCATTCCCCCAAATAATTAAGGTAATAAAGCAAAAAATACCGCAGTACCTGAAACATATAGGGTATGCAGTTAGGTTATAACAACCATAGATAATGGGATAAGAAACGATAGCCATAATTAATAACTAAAAAGCCTAAAGCAATTAACTGATGGATCATATTGATAAAAGCGGTTAACGCTATTTTAGTAATTAAAGATATTTTCACCTAAAAATGCAGTACAATGCGCTGTTTATTCACAACAAGGAGCCACGTATGAGCACAACAATCTATAAAGATTTCACTTTCGAAGCCGCCCACAAACTTCCTCGCGTCCCAGAGGGTCATAAGTGTGGTCGCCTCCATGGGCATTCTTTCATGGTGCGTTTAGAAATCACAGGTGAAGTTGACTCCCATAGTGGTTGGATTATTGATTTTTCTGATGTAAAAGCCGCTTTTAAGCCTATCTGGGAACGCTTAGACCATCATTATTTAAATGATATCGAAGGGTTAGAAAACCCAACCAGTGAGGTATTAGCCCAGTGGATTTGGCAACAAACTAAACCTTTACTACCCTTATTAAGTGCGGTTACCGTAAAAGAAACCTGCAATGCAGGTTGCGTCTATCGCGGAGAAGCTTAAAAGTACAAGCGCTAAAAAGTCATATAATATAGGGATACACGCTCCTCAGGCCGCTGACTTAGCGGCAAGCCTAATAGGTTTTGAATATAAATGAGGGGTAAATCCCTATATCCTTTACCTTCGACTCATGACCAAACCAATATCAACGCCTAACTCTGCATAGAAAGCTGCCTAATTACCTTTAATAATCGAAATTCTAAAAAAACATACGTTATCAAGGACGAGGCTAAGGCAAGAAATAAATCAGTGACTGACATTTCCCCTTTTAACATTAAGGATATAAAAACTTTAATTTGACATAGTGCATTAAATTATAACCTGATCTATTATTTACCATTATTTACTTTTAATAAGGCAGGGGAAATGCATTTATTTCAACAAACACCAAAATCCAGAAGGCGTTATGGACTGGCCGCATTTATTGGTCTAATCGCTGGTATTGTCTCTTCGTTTGTCAAATGGGGGGCTGAAGTCCCATTACCGCCAAGAAGCCCAACGGATATGTTCAACGCAGCTTGTTCGCCAGAAACACTGATCCGTGCAGCGGAACAAATTGACTGCTCACGTAACTTCCTCAACCCACCTTATATTTTCTTAAGGGATTGGTTAGGAATTGCTGATCCTAACTCTGCAGTGTACACCTTTGCTGGGCACGTTTTTAACTCTGTGGGCGTTACTCACATCATATTTTCTATCGTGTTTGCTGTCGGGTATTGCATCGTTGCTGAAGTATTTCCTAAAATTAAGTTATGGCAAGGGTTGTTAGCGGGTGCACTGGCGCAATTATTTGTCCATATGATTTCATTCCCTCTTATGGGGCTCACCCCTCCACTTTTCGACCTGCCATGGTATGAGAATGTGTCAGAAATATTTGGCCATTTAATTTGGTTTTGGTCTATTGAAATTATTCGTCGTGACTTACGCAACCGTATTACTCACGAGCCAGATCCTGAAGTACCACTAAACCAACCATTTAGGTAATTTAAAGGCCCCCAATGAGTGTTTTTCAACTATTGGGGGTTACTAAAATTTATCGCTATTTTTTATTATTGAATATCCAAATACTTATGTGTTTGAATCGATAAACGCCAGTTGCGTTGAATGCAAGTTTCAATACACAATTTTGTTGCCGCCGCCTTTTGGCTGATTGGCTGTAATGCCACTACTGGCGGCGTTTCGACAGTACGTAATGCTAAAATTTTCTCAAGTGCCTCAATATCTTTTTCGCGAGCAACAGGATGTTTAATTTCATTAGCGCGGTTTACTGCTTGGCTAATCACCTGTAACCCGCCTTTCATACCCACTTTTGGCGATACCGTAACCCATGTTTTATTTGTGCATTGAATAGGATATGTGCCACTAGTTTCAATTTGGCATTGATATCCATGCTGTTCTAATGCCTCAGTCAGTGGCTGTAAATCATAAATACAAGGCTCTCCGCCTGTAATAACAATATGCTGTGCGCTGAAGTGTTTTTCTTTCATTAACTGAATCAATGCCTCACTATCTGACATCGCCCATGCATCTGAATCAATCGTTTTAAGTGCGATATCCCCTAGGGTAGATTCTTTGTCTTGTTCTATTTCCCATGTTTGTTTGGTATCACACCAACTACATCCAACTGGGCAGCCCTGCAAACGAATAAACACCGCAGGAACACCAGTAAAAACCCCCTCTCCCTGAATGGTTTGGAAGATTTCATTAATTGGGTATTTCATATCACTCCTAAAATAGTTAGCTGAGCACGCATTATATTGCAGATATCTATCTCACGAACAAGGAAGTTTGTGATAATGTAGCCACCTTAAGGTTCAATAAAGTACGTCCGACTTAATAAACAATACCGAAAGCCTATTCGGAACAATATATCGAACGAAGAAAAAGACAGGAAAAGACATGCAAAGTAGTGAACAAAATCAACTCAGAAAGGGACTGAGTGTTCGGCACATTCGCTTTATGGCTTTAGGCTCAGCGATTGGTACCGGCTTATTTTATGGTTCTGCTTCCGCAATTCAAGCGGCAGGGCCTGCAGTTCTCCTCGCTTATATGGTCGGTGGTGCTGCTGTATTTATGGTTATGCGAGCCTTAGGCGAGATGGCAGTGCATCATCCTGTACCCGGTTCGTTTTCTCACTACGCTAGCCATTACATGGGCCCCCTCGCTGGTTTTTTAACTGGCTGGAACTACGTATTTGAAATGCTGGTCGTTTGCTTGGCCGATATTACCGCTTTCGGGATGTACATGGGGTTCTGGTTCCCACATGTCGACCAATGGGTGTGGGTATTAAGTATCGTGCTATTTATTAGCGCACTCAATTTATGTCACGTCAAAATTTTCGGTGAAATGGAATTTTGGCTGTCTATAGTGAAAGTCTCGGCCATCATCGCAATGATTGTTGGTGGTACTTTCTTAATGTTCTACGGTTTCGGCCAAGAAACTGACCATGCGGTAGGTATCCAAAATCTATGGGAGCACGGTGGCTTTATGCCAAATGGCATTGAAGGCGTTATTGCCTCTTTAGCCATAGTCATGTTCGCATTTGGCGGTATTGAAGTGATTGGTATTACTGCCAGTGAAGCGCAAAACCCAGAAAAAACCATTCCAAAAGCAATTAATGCCGTTCCAATCCGTATTTTATTATTCTATGGGTTAACATTATTCATTTTGATGTGTATCTATCCGTGGAATCAAGTCGGTCAAAATGGCAGTCCATTCGTCCAAATTTTTGATAGTTTAGGTATTCAATCAGCGGCAAATATCTTAAATATCGTGGTCATCACTGCGGCAATCTCAGCGATTAATAGTGATATTTTTGGTGCAGGGCGCATGATGTACGGAATGGCGCAAGATGGACAAGCTCCAAAAGTCTTTACTAAGTTAACGAAAAGCGGTGTGCCATGGGTCACTGTATTAGTAATGTCCGTTATTATGTTACTCGGTGTGTATTTGAACTACCTACTTCCAGAAAAAATCTTTGTGATTATTGCTTCAATCGCAACCTTTGCAACGGTTTGGGTGTGGTTAATGATCCTGCTTTCTCAAGTCGCCATGCGTCGCCAAATGAGTCCTGAAGAAGTTAAAAACCTGAAATTCCCAGTCCCATTTTGGCCAATTGGCCCTGCGGTTACTATTGCATTTATGGTCTTTGTCATCGCACTACTTGGCTTCTTTAAAGACACACAAGTTGCACTTTTAGTTGGGTTTGCTTGGGTCGCGATATTGAGTGTGACCTTCTTCATCATGCGTAAATTTCAAAAATCTTAACTAATTAACGCATCCACAAAATAAATAAAGGCCCTATATTTTATATTATATAGGGCCTTTTGTTATCAACTGAGCGCTTGCTTAATATCCGCAATCAAATCATCAACACTTTCTAATCCGACTGATAAACGAATAAGTCCATCACTAATCCCATACTGTTTTCGTTCCTCAGCAGTGTAAGTCGAATGGGTCATACTCGCTGGGTGTTGAGCCAATGACTCACAATCACCAAGACTAACCGCACAAGAAAATAACTGTAGGCGGTTTAAAAACTGCTTGCCCGCCTCAAGTCCCCCTTTAAGTTCAAAAGCAATCATGCCCCCGGGTAGCTTCATCTGCCTTTGAGCTAATGAGTATTGAGGAAAACTCGGTAAACCCGGATACATCACTTGAGAAACTTCAGATAGCGAGGCTAAATATTTTGCAACTTTCTGTGCACTCTCAACCAGCCTCTCCATTCTGATTGGTAGTGTTTTCATTCCACGTAATATGAGGTTTGCATCATGAGGGGATAGGCATGCTCCAGTCATATCTTTCAGTCCAACCAACCTGATTTGCTTAGCTAACGCCTCAGATGTAATAACCGCCCCAGCCATCACATCACCATGTCCATTCATATATTTAGTCAATGAATGAACGACGATGTCCGCCCCAAGTTCAAGAGGTTTTTGAATGTAAGGAGTGCAATAGGTATTATCAACGGTCACCAATATCTCTTGGTTATTTGCAAGATTATATTGATGAACGATATGGCTCACAGCGCTAATATCAACTAAACGCATGTTTGGGTTTGCAGGCGATTCGAAAAATATCATCCTTGTTTTTTTAGTGAGCGCCTGTGCGACATGATTTGGATCACTCATATCAATGTGACGAACTTTGATACCAAACCGAGCTAACCCATGGTGAAAGAATGCATATGTACAGCCATAAACCGTCATGTCAACTAACAGCTCATCACCTGGGTTCAGTAATGTCCAAAGAGTCGATGTTATTGCTCCCATCCCTGAAGAGAATGCAATTGCGGCGTCCCCCTCTTCTAAATCAGCAAGCCGCTTTTCCAACAAATTTAATGTTGGGTTATTTATTCGAGTATAAATATAACCGTTCGATTCACCGCTAAAACAAGCGGCACCTTCTTCAACACTATCAAATACGTAAGTTGACGTTTGATAAATTGGTGAAGCTAGTGATCCTAAATTTTCGGCTGCATCATAGTAATTATGTATCACACGCGTATCAAAAGAATACAGTCTATCTAATATCATACCACCTCCGAAATATTACCCCTCTTGGGGGGAAGACAATCGAGAACCCATTATTTGCAAGGTTCGTAAAACGGTACTAATTCCACGTAATGTATTTGGATCTTTTAATAAAGCATACACCGAACGAAAATTTGGATTTTTACTATTATATATTTCCTCCATTTTAGCCATATTATATGCAGTTCCGAATTCCCAGACTGGCGCTAGAGTATCCTCAAATGAGTTCGCCAGTTTTTCTACTGTGCTATTATCAGTAATATCAATAAGGTCAGAAATTAGAGAAAGTAAATCAACAATATTATCTAAACGGTTCAATTGTAATAGCGGTGCTAATTTGTCTGCGAAATGATCACCCGACTCAGAATTAAGAAGTTCAATTAGTTTACTTTGATTTTCATTATTAGACATTTTGATTTCCTCCTTAAACTAAGCCACGAATAGCAGCCCAATAAATACCTCTATTAAAGCCATTTCTTAGTAATCCCCCTAATTTAGTCGGAGGCGTAGGAATAACATCGTGTTTATAATCGTATTGTAAAGGCATCCCTGCAGTTAATCCCATTTGAGCAACAGCTTGAACTCGCCCATCATAGATAGCTGCGGGATAACCATAAATTAATTCTCCGCATATATTATCAGCTATAATGGCAGCCTGATTATGACAGCTTCCTCCCGCTTTACTGATTGGTAAATCAACGGTATCACCTATAACATAAACGCCATCAACACCATAAACTTGCATAGTTTCATGGTCGGTAGGTAACCAACCTTCACCATTATTATGCTCACTTAATCCGGTATTAATAACTGCCTCAACCGCGGTAATCGGTGGAGTGCTAATCAGTAAGTCGAAATTTTGCTCATCACCTTCTTTCGAATAAGCTATTTTTTTATCTGGATCAACTTTATCTAAAGTAAACCCTCTCTGCGCTTTAATATTTTTAGCAGTAAATACCTCGGGAATAACTTCACAAACAGGTTGTTGCATAAATAAACAGTTACGCAATAATTGTGAAACTGTTGGATAAGTATAAACGATTTCAATATTATCCCTAACTCGACGTTTACGTAAAAACTCATCAATCATTAAAGTTGTTTCCATCGGCGCAATACCACACTGATGGGGCACATTCGGTGTTTCAGGGAATGATACTGTAATAAAAATTCGACCTTTTTCAATCTTAGCAAGTTGGTCAGCTAACTTCCTTGATGCTTCATAAGCATAAAAGTGGTTACCGATATCTTTTAAACCTTCAATACGCTCAGGTTTAGGTACGCAACCTGTCGCTATCACAAGAAAATCATAATTATATTTTTTTCCATGTGTTGAGTTTAGCTCTTTATTTTTAAAATCAAAGTATTCTATTTTATCAATGGCTAACTCTATTTCAGGCCTTAACAGCTCTCTTTCAGGGCGACTCAGTTCATCCTTAAAAAATAAATTAAAAGCAACATACATAAATGCAGGTTTATAATAATGGATTGGATTATCAGTAATTAATGTTATTTTTATTTTCTTTGAAAAAATTTCTTTACTCAATTTTCTAGCAAGTGTATTTGCTAGCATCGTCCCGCCCGTCCCACCACCAACAATAACTATATTTTTCATAACATTAACCACCATTTATTTATGTTTTATACTTTATACGTTTAACCATTCATTTATAAATATAGTTCATGCGAAATTAATGCTAATACAATAATTAGCATATAATCAAAAAAACAACAAATTAAACTAATTACTTAAATATATAAAAACCCACAAAGAAGTTAATTTAAAATATTATAACCATAGTAATTATATTATATAAAAATTATCCCACTTAATAAGAATAATGCCCAACAATATCCCAACGAAATAAAATATCCTCAGCTACTTGGCCATATCCAATATTGTGCATAACTAAATAATTTTGTGTACTTGATGACTTTATCGAAGTTACAACACCGATATGTGGCCGACCATTACCCAAACGCCAAGAGACAATATCACCAGGAATATAATCACTGGCATTCTTTGAGATAGACTTATTTTTCCCTTTTCGCGAAAAAAAAGCCTCTAAATTAGGAACGCGACGATGATCAATATTTGTATCTGGCTTACGTAATCCCCATATACGTTGGCTGGGATATTGGCGAAAGTTTGCTTTCATGTCTTCATGTACTAATTTTTGTAAATCAACCCCCATTTTTCGGTAGCTTCGTATAACTACATCAGAGCAGACACCGTAGTGTTCGGGCACATCACCATTTGGATAAGAAATTTGTCGATAAGACGGGTCATAAATAACTAAACGAGGTAACTGTTCCGCATGTTTTGCCAACAATAAGCTAGATCCATTAGCTATTTGTGCAAAAAAGAAAAGGATGTATAAAAACGATGATTTCAATCTGATGTCCCCAATAAAAATAGCTCATCAAATCTACAATTAAATGCGAGGGAAAATAAGGGAGATAATCTTAATTACTTAGAAAGCGTAAATTTGGTCATAATAGGGTTATGATCAGATGCATCTGTCGGTAGTACAGTGCTATTTTTAACTTTCAATCCACGATAAAACACGTAATCCAAAGGACGGCCAAAAGCCTTAGTACGGTAATCATCACTAAATGCTATTTCTTTTAGACCCACACTACGAATAAACCGTTTTAGTGCATTTACCCGTTGCCTACTCCATGCATTAAAATCACCCGCAAGGATCACTGGCCCCACATGTTTAGCAATATGAACACCCAATTTATTTAGTTGCCGCGTATATACATCCACACCAAAACTGAAGTTAATTGCATGAACATTCACGACCATCAAGTGCTTCCCATCTGGTAACGGGTATACTGTAATCAGCGCAGATTTAGCCAGTCGTAAAAGTGGTTCTTTTTCTCTTAAAGGACAGCAATATATCGGATGTGAAGCCGCAAGTGTCATCACTCCAGCTGGATGAGGTGAAAAAGGTAATGCAGGTACTTGATCAGCAATTAATTTGTGTGATGCAGCAAAAGATATTAGCTCAGGTGACATTTGAGCCTCTTGCAACAAAATAAGTTTTCTATCTTTTACTAACTCATTAAGAGTGTGCTTCCAATTTGGCCGTTGCTGTTTGTAAATATTCCATGTAACCACATCTAGGGTTTCACCCGCAGCGAATAGAGGTAAACCTATTGGAAGTGATTCACCTAACATATGTACAGGCATGGGCTGAATACGTTTAGCGGGCTCACCTGCAATATACCGAACAGAATAGGTTCTTTTGGCCAAATTTGAAGTCCCTATATCACAGAGAAATAATGAAAATCTTATAATTTTTGATTAATTACTGTGTGCAGTATATCAAATTTGAGTAGTTATAGCTTATCAAATTTAGCATAATCACCATCTTAAATATAAGGTCTTTAAATTTTACACAGAAATGTTCTGTTCTTCTTTTACTCTTCTTTTGAAATGATAAACATGTTAATTACTTGCTACTTTGTTCCCTTCTATCGGATTCACCACCTAAATAAACCGGGGTAAATACAATCCTCCTATCTATTTTTCTCCCATATTATCTCCCTCTATTCCTCTGCTACTAAAAAATGCGAGCTGTTACTTACTACTTTAGCTCGAGTGATTACATTCTCTGGAGTAATAGATAATTATCAACAAACTATATCCGTTTGATTTTATTAGCTTTACTTCGCTTAATTAAGAAGTAAGTGAGTTGTTACTCACTACTTTGTATCCAAAGTTTTCATTCACAGAGCCAATGCCACTAAGAGTCACCTATCGATTACCTAGCCTAACTCTCTCTTAGCTCTTTTTACCCCACAGCCATCACTTATATCTACGCGCGCTCTTCAACACGTGAGTTGTTACTTACTACTTTGGCTCAAGCGATGTCATTCATCACCGTGATGGAAAAACACCCAGTCCACAGTACTCACGTGATATTCTTAAATTTTTTTCCACAAAATAACCTGTGAGTTGTTACTTACTACTTTGGCTCAAGCGATATCATTCATCACCATGATGGAAAAACACCCAGTCCACAGTACTCATGTGATATTCTTAAAATTCTCTTTTCCACAAAATAACCTGTGAGTTGTTACTTACTACTTTGGCTCGAGTGATTACATTCTCTGGAGTAATAGATAATCATCAATACAATATATCCATTTGATTTTATTGACTTACCTACATTTAATTAAGAAATAAGTGAGCTGTTACTTACTACTTTACATCTAAAACATCCATTCATCACACCAATACAACCAGTTATCCTCCATTACCCCCTCCTAACTCCTGCCCATCACCAGCAGCCGCCGTCCCATCTCAAC